>JAPLGZ010000046.1 GCA_026389895.1 Chloroflexota bacterium
ACAAGCAATAAATGAGTATAATTTGCAGGTCCATGAGTGCCTCCTTGGTTCGTTGTTGTCTCAGCAACCACAACTTTACCGGAGAACTCATGGATTTTCTAATTTACTATACGCACCTTTTCTAGGTCACAACTTGAGTTAATTAATATCAGATTCATTTTAGTGCCGTATTAATTGATGTCGAGGAGTCAAGTACATGTCGTTTAACCAGGCCAATGAGCAATTTAATGATGCTTTTGAAACCTATTTTCCCAACCTGAACCCAGTCACCAAGTGGCCGTATCAAGCAACCACGTTGGCCTTGTCGCAGGGAAATAAACTACGGGCGCGCCTCTTTGGCGGCCAGTTACAGGTGAACGAACGGATTGTGGAATATCCGCAAGTTTTGCGCTGGATCAGGCCCCAAGGTCGCGTATTGGATATTGGGTGTGTCTCTTCTCGGCTGCCGATTCAACTGGCCAGCCTGGGGTATGAGGTGCATGGCCTGGACACGCGCGCCTATACCTTCAAACATCCTAATTTTGTCTTTCACCAGACCGATCTTTTCAAATGGTCGCCGCCGCAACCCTTTGACATTATTTTGCTGATTTCTGTGATTGAACATTTTGGGCTGGGTGGTTATGGTGATTTAGTGCTGCCCAATGCGGATCGCGAAGCGGTGGGCAAGATTGCCCAGTGGCTGGCGCCAGGTGGCCAGCTATTGGTTTCACTCCCTTTCGGCCAGGCTGGGATTACGACCAAACATCGAATCTATGACAGCACGCGCTTGGCGATGCTCTTTGCCGATTTTACGTGGGTGGAGCAGACCTATTTCCGCCGTGTCGATGGGGCGTGGCTCCCCAGTTCGGCGGCTGAATTGAGTACGGTCGCTTCACCCGATCTGCCACCAAATGGCGTCGCGATTTTGCATTTGTGTAAAAAGTCGTAACGGCAAAAGCACCCCACCCTAACCCTAGTAGGCGTGGGGTCGCCGTTACTAAAAATAAACTTAGGATTGACCATGCCGTTACCAATTCGTGTCCTTCATCCGATCACCCGCTTGATTATCGGCGGCGCGCAAGAGAATACGATGCTCACCGCCCAATTGTTAGATAAGGGTAAATGGGACGTTGCCATTGTTAGCGGCCCCCAGACTGGCAGCGAGGGCAGTTTGATCGAAACAGTGCGTGAGCGTGGCATTCCCTTGATCCTCGAAGCGAGTTTGGTGCGTGAGGTCAACCCGATCAAAGATCTGCTGGCCGTCTTTCGTCTGGCGCGGCTGATGAAACGCGGCGGCTATACGATTGTCCATACCCATAGTTCCAAAGCCGGGATTGTTGGACGCTGGGCGGCTAAACTGGCCGGTGTTCCAATCATTGTGCATACTGTGCATGGGTGGGCGCACCACGACCGGCAACACCCCTTGTTGCGCGCCTATTATATCTGGATGGAAAAGTTAACGCTGCCGATCACCGACAAGCTAATTGTCGTTTCGGGGTTGAACATTGAAAAAGGCTTGCAAGACGGGATTGGCAAGCCAGATGACTATGTAGTGATCCGCAGTGGCATCGAGTTAGATCGTTTTGGTCATCCACAGGTGCCACGTGCGCAGATGCGGGCAACCCTGGGGATTCCAAACGATGCCACCGTGATTGGGACGGTGACCCGCCTCTCCCCGCAAAAAGCCCCGTTGGACTTTATTCGGGCGGCCGCCACAATTGCGCAAAACTACCCAGAAACGTATTTCGTTATGGTTGGAGACGGGCCGTTGCGTGCAGAAGTGGAGCAATTAGCTCGTGAACTTGGCATTGCGGATCGGTTACTATTGACCGGTTTGCGCCGCGATGTGCCAGAGTTGATGGCGACGTTTGATATTTTTGTGCTCTCGTCCCTATGGGAAGGTTTACCGCGGGTTCTGCCCCAAGCGATGGCCACGAATTTGCCATTGGTGGCGACCGCCACAGATGGCAGCGCCGAGGCGGTGCAAGATGGCATCAACGGATTGTTGGTGCCACCCAGTGATCCGGCCCGCTTGGCACAAGCGCTGCTCCGGTTGCTCACCGAGCCAGCCTTGGCGCGCCAAATGGGCGAGGCTGGGCGGGCGAGTGTTGAGGAATTCAGTGATTATAAAATGGTTGCGCAAATTGACGCGTTGTATTGCCAATTGTTGAATGCAAAAAAATCGCCTCGTAGAATAAAGTTTTGAATAAGAGACAAAATTGGAAATTGCCCCTCAATCTGGTAAAGTGGATAAATTGTACTGTGCTACACAAGGTGCCGATGCTGAATTTCGTCAGGAAGTGACTGATCGTTGTCAGACAAATTTGAAAAACCGTTCGGCTTGTCATTAATACTCTTATAGGAACTATTTTCCGATTTTTACATAAAGTGCGATAGAAAAACTCATGATCTCTAAAACTAAACTCGACCATTGGTGCGAGTCGGTAATCGAAGCCGGTTGGCTGGCCGCGCTGATCGTTGCACCGATGTTTTTTAACGTCTTTTCCAGTCGTGTCTTCGAGCCAGACAAAATTAGTCTAGTGCGTTCGATCGCGTTGATCATGCTCCTGGCCTGGTTGGTCAAACTTGTCAATGGCGGGTATGCGTGGTTGCCGGCGCATGAGGCAGGCGACACGTCGCTCACCTCTGTTGCGCCTGTACCACCGGCCAGGCAAAGTGGCTGGCGTAACCCCTTTGTCATTCCGGTCATTCTGTTAATTTTGGCCTACTTTATCAGCACCTGGTTTAGTGTGGCGCCTTATGTCAGTTGGTTTGGTTCGTATCAACGGCTACAAGGCACCTACTCCTTCTTAAGCTATGTGATCATTGCTGTCTTGACCGCCGCGCATCTCCGCCGCCCCGAACAGCTACGCCGGCTCCAACATCTGGTCATTGTCACGAGCTTTCCCATCGCCTTCTATGGCTGGCTCCAGCATATCCAACGCGATCCACTGCCCTGGGGTGGTGATGTCACTTTGCGGGTAGCTGGCAACGCAGGCAACGCCATCTTCCTGGCGGCCTATCTGATTATGGCCTTCTTTTTGACTGCAGAACGGGCCTATAGCAGCTTGGCTTATTTATCAACCGACGGCGAACAACCCGAAAACAATAACCAGGAATTACCCACCGCCGTAGCTGGCGTGATCTATTTGTTCATCATGGGTGTGCAATTGGTGGCCATCTTCTGGACCCAGAGTCGTGGTCCCTGGCTAGGGCTCTTCCTCGGTATCTATTTGTTCGTGTTGCTTGTGTTAAGCAGCTTGCGCCCCCGCAATTATCGGACAATTATGGTTGGCTGGGTTGGAATGGGGTTGCTAGGCATCGTGATCTTAGTGTTAATGAGTACAACTTCCCTCTTTGATGCGTTGCGCCCCATTCCGTATATCGGTCGCTTGACCCAATTGCTCAATGAACAAAGCACGACGGCGCAGGTCCGTATTTTGATCTGGACGGGCGCCTCCCAAATGGTCAAGCCGCATCAGCCTTTGGATTATCCGGATGGTTCGGTTGATTCGATCAATTTCCTGCGCCCACTGGTCGGTTATGGACCCGAGGCGATGTGGGTGGCTTATAATCCCTTTTACCCGCCAGATTTGGCGCATGTGGAATCACGCAACGCCAGCCCAGATCGTTCGCACAATGAGACGTGGGACAGCTTGGTGATTACCGGCTTTCTCGGTTTTGTGGCCTACATATCACTCTTTATCACGATCTTTTACTGGTCGTTGCGCTGGCTTGGCCTGTTGATCAATCGGCGTGACCATTGGTTATTTGCCGGCTTACTGAGTTTGGGGGTTGTCGTTGGGATGCTTGTCTTATTTAGCACCGATGATTGGCGTTGGCGTTATTTTGGCCTGGCCGTGCCTTCTGGGTTGCTGGCTGGCCTGGTGTTCTATGTGATGATCGCCGCCTTTCTACACCCGACTTACAAACCAGAACGCGGCGATATTCCGCGCCTGCTGCTCATTATCGCCGTTCTGACAACGATTGTTGCCCACTTTACTGAAATTCATTTTGGGATCGCCATTGCGGCCACGCGCACCTATTTCTGGGTGCTGACCGCTGTCTTGTTGGTGGTCGGCATGCGCTGGGTGCGCCCTACACCGTTTAATAAGGCGCAAGAGATCGCTAGTGAAGCCGACGGGGATGATGAAATTGTTGAAATCCCGGAACCGGCGCCGGTCGTCGATACGAAAACGAAGAAACGTCGAGGGCAACCCCAGCGCGCCACCCCGCCGCGCCGCGAACGGCGTCCCACCAATCAACCGCCCGCGTTGCCAGCGACGGTCATCACTGATCTGTTAATCTTCTTCACCTTTGTCTTTATCTATACCACCAACTCAAGTGGCGCCCAAGATGCCCTCAGCATTCTGGGGGCTAGCATTACGAAACGGGTTGTGGGCGGAACGCCGGTTGGCAGCCCGTGGATCCTCTTGCTCATGTTGCTCACCTGGTTGGTGGGGGCAACGGTTGGCCTGGTGGTGGAAGCGCTACGCCAACGGCGCACTCCAGAATTAGGCTGGTGGCTGCGCGGTTATAGCTTGCACGCTGCGGTCGTCTGGATCGGCTGGCTGATTTATGGGCTGATTCAGGCGGGCCGGTTGGCGCCGGGTTCTGGCGGCACAAGCTTGGATGAACAGTTAAACGAAGTGGCCGGTCACTTTGCCGTCTACACCTGGTTGATTGTTGTATGGATGGTAGCGGCAGGCACGATCTACGCCTGGCCCAGGTTGCGAGAACGCTCATTGCCAACGGCCAAGCGTGGCGCGCTTAGCCTGCTGGCTGGCGTTTTGTTGGCCGTTTTGATCTTCTTTTGGGTCAGCTCGGTCAATGTGGCCTTGGTACGCGCCGACATTATCTACAAGCAGGGCCAGCAGTTCGACAATCAACGCAATTGGGTCAGCAGTATCGAGCTCTATCGCCGTGCGCTGAACGCCCGCAAAACCGAAGATCATTATATGCTCTTCCTGGGGCGGGCTTTGCTTGAACATGCCAAAGAGGTCAATGATGGCGCTGATAAGCCTTATAAACTGAGCAGTAACCCGTCAATTGACGAGGTGTTGGAACTGTCTACCGATGCCGTGCAGAAAATGGGCCGCACAGAATCTTTGCGTGCCGCTGAGACCATTTTGAAAGAGGCCCAAACGGTCAACCCACTTAACACGGATCACACAGCCAATCTTGCCCGCCTCTATCGCACTTGGGCCGATTTGAGCACCGACAATGCGGAGGTGCGCCAGAAGATGTTGGACGAAAGTTTGGCTCAGTACAACATGGCGGTTACGTTGAGCCCCAATGCGGCGCATCTTTGGAATGAAAGAGGCAACGCGTTGTTGGCGCAAGGCCAACGCGACCAGGCCGAGGCTGCCTATTTGCACAGCCTTTCGCTAGACCAAGAATTTGAACAGACCTACTTGCTGTTGGCCGATTTTTATGACCATGACCCCGATCCAGCCGTCAAACAAAAGTCGATTAAATTTTTGCAAGACGCGATTGCAAAAATGCCCAACAGTGCACAATTGTATAGTTATCAAGGTGTTGCATTGGCGCAGACAGGCGATGTAACCGGGGCGATCACTGCGAATCAGAAGGTTCTCTCCTTGCAGGCTGGCAATGTTGGCGCAATGCGCAACTTGGTCTTGCTGTACCGCAACCAGGGTAAGGTGACCGAAGCGCTCCAATGGGCAGAGAAGGCCCTCGCCTTGCTGGGGCAGGATCCAAACAATCTAGATGATATAAAGCAGTTGCGCCAACTGGAAGCCCAAATCTATCAAGGATTGGGACAAACAGATCAAGTCATCGCCCAGTATGAACAGATTCGCCGAGTCGATCCAAAAGATATCAGCGCACTACAGAATTTGAGTACCCTTTATCAAGCCAAACAAGATCTGAATAAGCTTGTTGAAGTTGAGCAGATATTAATCGGATTAGAGCCGCAGAATTTTCAACATCCGCTGACCATCGCGCAAGCCATGCAAAAATCAGGCCAGGTGGCCGAGGCCCGCAAGTTTGCCGAGCAAGCATTGGCGCTTGCACCAGCCGACCAAAAACCAGTTGTTCAACAGTTCATTACTTCTCTACCATAAGGCCGCGAAATGGACACTTTTGAGTTTTACCGTTTTTCACCATTTGGCCATCAGACAACCATGCCCTATTTGTTGATGGCCGCCAGCGCCTTGATCCTGGCGATCGGTGGCACACCAGTGATGCGCATGGTGGCATTGCGGCTGGGGGTGGTCGATACACCCAATGCCCGCAAAATTCATGCTAGCCCTGTGCCTCGCATGGGCGGGGCGGCGATCTATATCGCCTTTCTCATGGCATTGATCTTTCTGGGCGATCTTCGCTATATCAAAGAAGTGGTCGGCATCTTTGTCGGCGCCACGCTCATGAGCTTGATGGGATTGGTGGATGACAAATGGGGCCTGGGCAGTTATGTCAAATTGTTTGGCCAGGTTTTTGCGGCAGGTATTTTGGTCTATACGGGCGTCCAGGTAAATCTTTTCGGTGGTTGGCTTGACATTGCCATCACGATCCTGTGGGTGGTAAGCATTACCAATGCCCTCAATCTGTTGGACAACATGGATGGCCTCTCCGGCGGTATTGCAATGATTGCCGCCGTATTCTTTACGCTCTTAGCCTCGCTGAGCAATCAATATCTGGTGGGTGCGCTAGCCGCGGCGCTGGCCGGCGCCTGTGCCGGGTTTCTGGTGCATAACTGGAATCCAGCGCATATCTTTATGGGGGACACCGGCACACTGTTTATCGGTTTTTTGCTGGCAGCAGTGGGCATTAAATTGCGTTTTCCAGCCAACAGCAAAACCGTGACCTGGATGATTCCGCTCTTCGTCTTGGCTGTGCCGATCTTTGATACAAGTCTGGTCTTTATTAGCCGGCTGCGGCGCGGGAAAAATCCGCTCACAACACCTGGCAAAGATCATATTAGTCATCGCCTGGCTTTCCTCACGGGCAGTCGGCGAGAAGCCGTCCTGATCTGCTATCTGCTGGGTGGCTCAACTGGGCTGGCGGCTGTTTTTCTGACCCAAGCCACCTTTACCGAAGCCATCTGTGCCGTTGTCGCGGTTTTGTTGCTTATGTTAGGTGGTATCTGGTGGTTGGAGTTCCGCAACGGTGGTGTGCGCCAGCCAGATTGATTGCAATACCTTGTTTTATTGTTAATCGCTTAGGGCAAGCCTGCACCCGTCCTATTGTACCCGCTCGAACGCGAGCAAGTGCGGCTTGATTCCCTGTTTACCATGCTTATTTCTAGTTAATTGATCGACGATAAGGAGACCCTATTGAACTTCCAATCTGACCGCAAATTATCATTGAGCGGCTGGCGTCCAGGTTTAATCGCAGCATTATTGGTGCTTGCGCTTGGCTACGCAGCTTGTGGTGGCAGCACAGAGACCGCTGCGCCAACAAACACACCACCGGCGGTTGATACCCCAGCGGCTGGCGCCGCTGTTACCGAGACAACCACCACTACCGAGACAGCTACGACGACCGATAGCACACCAGTGACCCAGACCGAGACGACCACAACTGCTCAGGTTGCACCAGGCGCAGGCGTTACGCAGACCCAGGCCATCTCCGTAGCCAAAGTCCCGCCGCCCGCCCAACTAGCCGAGGGTGCAGCCAGCAAACTTGAGCCGACCGCGCGCAATGGTATGTACAAAACGGCGCCGGAAATGAAGCTAGATCCCAAGAAGTATTATTATGCAACGTTCAAAACGGACCAAGGCGATATTAAGGTGCAGCTTTTTGCCCAACAGTCGCCACTGGCGGTGAATAGCTTTATCTTTTTGGCTCGCGAGGGATTTTATAACAATACGAGTTTCCATCGGGTGCTGGAAGGCTTTATGGCACAAGGTGGCGATCCGACGGGCACAGGCACTGGTGGCCCAGGGTATGAATTCGCCAATGAAACATCAGACAGTCTTGTCTTTGATCGCGCGGGCCTCCTTGCGATGGCGAATGCCGGACCGGACACCAACGGCAGCCAATTCTTTATCACCTTTGCGCCAGCCCCTAATCTCAATGGTGGTTATACCATCTTTGGTGAAGTGCTCGAAGGCGCCGATGTTCTAAGCAAAATCACGCGGCGTGATCCAGAGCAGAATCCGACCTCACCGGGCGACACGCTCTATACGGTGATCATTGAAGAGACCGATAGCAGTGCGTTGCCAACCCCGCTGCCCCCACCACCAACGCCAACGCCTTTTGCTCCGAGCAGCCTGGACAGCAAAGATCGGCCTTTGGCGAAGTTATCACCGGCGGAACGCTCCAATCACTTTAATACGGCACCAGAAGTGAAGTTGGACGCCACCAAGCAGTATACGGCCACCATCAAGACCAGCAAGGGATCCTTAACGGTCCGACTCTATGCCGACAAAGCCCCCATTGCCGTTAATAATTTTGTGGCCTTGGCGAATCTGGGCTTTTATGATGGCACGCCGATCAATCAAGTTTCCCCTGAACAGGCCATTGTGATTGGGGCGCCAGCGAATATCCCAACCAGCGATGCCGGTTACAAGATCACGGCCGAGGTCAGCTTGCCCATTACCGTTGAGGTGGGCGGCATTGCCTATATTCCACAGCGTCCAGTGCCCAATAAGCCGATCCTGAGCAGTAGCAGCCAACTATTGATTGCGCTGATCCAACCACCACCCGAAGTCAATGCCAATTTCAGCTTCTTTGGCCAAGTGGTTGATGGGGCTGCGATCTTGCCGCAGTTAACAATTAGTGATACGATTGAATCAGTCACTGTTGCCGTAAGTAAATAACGACCTTTCGGGTCAAGATTTTCGCAGTTTTGTGGCTGCGCATGCCGATCCTTGTGCCGAGGATCGGCATGCGCGACGGTCGGGCGTGAAGACAATCGGGAAGTACGAATGTCATTACAAAACTCGGGCGCAAATAATCCACTAGAATCTATCCTCGCTCGCTTAAATGTTTGGTCACAGTCCGATGCCGCCAAAAAATGGCTAGGCGCACTGACCATTATTTTGATCTTCGCTGTAAGCTTCTGGTTGGCTGTCCACCCGCATATGGTTCGGTATGTCGGTCGCTGGGGATATGTAGGTGCCTTCTTCATCAGTTTATTGGCCAGTGCGACAATCGTTTTGCCTGCGCCTGGCATCGCCATTATCATTGCGATGAGCACCGGGCTTAACCCCTATGCATTGGGCATCATCGCCGGTGTTGGCAGTGCGGTTGGGGAATTGACTGGGTATGCAGCTGGTCGCAGTGGTCGAGCCTTTGTCCCCGAAAAGCAGAAGCAGCAGGTGGAGCGTTTGCATGCCTTAACCCAAAAATATGGCATCGTGGTCTTAGCTGTATTGGCCGCATTACCTTTCCCCATTTTTGACTTTGCCGGCATGGTGGCTGGTATGCTCAAAATGCGTCTTCCTGCCTTTCTCACCGGCGTCTCGATTGGCAAAAGTTTCAAATATATTGTCCTCACTCTGCTCGGTATGGGGCCGCTGCATTGGTTACAACACCTGTTTAGGTGATAGGCCACGCAATTACCACCCGTACTATCCTGCACCCGTTAAAATTGGCTTGTCATTGTCGCTATTTGCCCTGGTCGTGCGGTATTATCTTTAATACGTACAATTTTTGTGGCTCGTAGCTCAATGTTTCCCCAGGACGGAACAAATCTAACCCTTTGACCGTCTCAATTTTACTTACGCACGTTGCCGACTTATCCAACGATAGAATAATCCCGATTCATGACCGGAAGAGCGAGGACTTGACTATGCGCCACAATTTGATCCGCTTTTTGCACAGCCGCCGCTTTGTCACCATAGCGACGCTGATCGTGGTGATCTCTCTGCTGTTGCCATTAGTGTTGCCTAGTTCGAGTAGCGCCTTGGTCGAAAGTAAACCAGTGAAGAGCCCCATGCTGCAAACTTCTCTTACGACCGATACTGCGCCGCTTGCCAACCCAAGTAGTGGCACAACCACCGGCTTACACCTGAGCCTGAGCGAAGGCGCGCAACAGACACAAACCGTCGCGGTGTTGCCCGTTGCGTCTTCGCAACCGCTCTCGCAGACTGCCACCGCTGCTTTGTTAGATCGGTTGCCACCGCTCACGGTTGTGATCACGGATCAGCAGACGTTTAAGCTGCCCGAACAGACGTTGCCGCCACCCCAGCCGGGCAAAACCGTCGATGTGGCCTTCCCGCCGACCAACACGGCCACGATTACGACTTCGACGGCGATTAGCACTGGCCCGTTGCAGGTGCTCCGTTTTGCGCCAGAGGGCGAAATCCCCGTGGCGCCTTTTCTCAATGTCACCTTCAACCAGCCTATGGCGCCGCTGGCCACCCTGGAACAATTAAGCGCGCAGGATGTACCAGTTAAGCTTACGCCCGCCCTGCCTGGCGTCTGGAAGTGGCTTGGCACCAAAACGCTTAGCTTTGAAGTGACTTCCGACGAAATTGATCGTTTTCCCAAGGCCACCCACTACACAGTTGAAATTCCCGCCGGCACCAAGTCGGCCACCGGTGGCGTATTAGAGAAAACTGTCACTTGGAGTTTCACGACGCCGCCTCCCGTTCTTGAGTATGCCTATCCCAATAGTAGCCCCCAACGGCTTGACCCCGTTTTCCTTGTGCGTTTCGATCAAGGGATTGATGCCGCAGCAGTCTTAAAAACGATCAATGTCACGGCCAGCAGCAAAACTTATGCTGTGCATCTGGCCACCGAGCAAGAGTTGCAAGCCGACCCAACCGTACAAATGCTGATCAAAAACAGCCGCGAAGGACGCTGGATCGCCTTTCACGCCGACGAAACATTCCCCGCGGATACTACCGTCACGGTCAACATCGGGCCTGGCACACCATCGGCAGAAGGGCCGCTGACCACGACGCAGGTGCAATCTTATAGCTTTACGACCTATGCCCCGTTGCGCATTGATGAATCTGGTTGCGGCTATGGCAATGGTGACTGCCCACCTTTTAGCCAGTTTTATATCCGGTTTAATAATTCACTGAATGAAGAGAAATTTGATCCAGCCCTTATTCAGATCGAACCCGCCATCCCGGATGTCAATGTCGAGCTCTTTGGCAATACGATCAATATCCGCGGGGCTACCAAAGGCCGCACTGCCTATAAAGTGACCGTGGGTGGAGATATAGAAGATGTTTTTGGCCAAAAACTAGGCCAAAACCAGATCTTGTCCTTTAAAACCGGCCCAGCAGAAGCTTACCTGAGCGGCCCTAGCAATGGTCTGGTTACGCTAGATCCATCCGCTCAAAAACCAACCTTCAACGTTTACACGATCAATTACGACAAGTTACGGGTGCGCGCCTACGCCGTTGAACCGAAAGATTGGCCAGCCTATCAACAATACTTGAACAGTTATTATACCGACAATCCGCCCAAGCCACCTGGCCATGAGGTGCTCTCGAATATCTTCAACGTGGATGCCGACCCAGATAGCCTGACCGAAACGGCTATCGATCTGAGCCCGGCCTTACAGGGCACAATGGGCCATTTAATCGTGATCGTCGACTTCCCAACCAATTCTTTGTTGAATAAATTATTTGGCAGTCGAGATAACCCTGCGGTGATAGCCTGGGTGCAGGCGACCCAGATTGGGTTGGATGCGGTAGTTGACCACAGCAACATGGTCGCCTGGGCCACAGCGCTCCAAGATGGTCAGCCGCTCACTGGCGTCCAATTGAGTTTGCTGGGTACAAATATCACGGGCGTCACCAGCCCTACTGGCACAGCGACCCTGGCTTTGACAGACGCGCCGACACCCTTGTTGGTTGCGCAAAAGGGCAACGATACGGCGATCTTACCACAAGGCATGTATGGCGGTGGTGGTTGGCAGAAGATGCCAATTAGCGACGAACTGCGCTGGTATGTTTTTGATGATCGCCAAATGTATCGCCCCGGCGAAGCCGTGCATGTCAAAGGTTGGTTACGCCGGATCGGGGGTAAACAGAATGGTGATGTGGGTCTGTTAGGTGACAAAAACGTTGCCATTCAATATCAGGTCCAAGATCCGCAAGGCAATCAGATTGGGGATGGCAAGACCGATGTCAACGAACTTGGCGGTTTTGATCTCACCTTCACCGTGCCCACCAATAGCAATTTGGGCTATGCAAACTTAAACCTGTCCGCGCTGAACGTCAACGCGGTTGATAACCCCCAATTTTCGCACAATTTCCAGATTCAAGAATTCCGGCGTCCTGAATTTGAAGTCAGCGCCCGCAATGAGGATCAAGGCCCATTTTTTGTCGGTGACAGTGCCGTCGTGGCCGTCGCCGCGAAATATTTTGCGGGTGGTCCCTTGCCAAACGCCGCCACTACCTGGAATGTAACCGTATCACCCAGCAGCTACGCCCCGCCAAACTGGCCAGACTTTACCTTTGGCAAGTGGATCCCTTGGTGGACCTATAATGAAGGCGCAATCGCGACAGATTCGTTTGACGGTGGCGGGCGCTTTAGAGGCAACGGCAACGCGGGTGATAGCACGACCACCTATCAAAGTAAAACCGATGCGAGTGGTACGCACTATCTGCGGATGAATTTTGATGCCATCGACCAGCCCCAGCCCTACAGCGTCTTTGCGCAGGCCACGGTGATGGATGTCAATCGACAAGCTTGGGCGGCTAACACCAATTTACTTGTTCATCCTGCTGATCTCTATGTGGGCATTCGCAGCGCAGCCACTTTTGTCGAGCAGGGCAAACCATTGGATATCGAGGCAATTGTCACCGATCTGGATGGCAAGGCTGTCGTTAGCCAGACCATCGATCTCCGAGCTGTGCGTTTGGAATGGAAATACAGCAAAGGCAACTGGCAACAGACCGAAGCGGATGAACAGAAATGTAGCGTTACGTCCGCTGCCGAACCAGTCACCTGTACTTTCCAGACGGCCAAGGGTGGCCAGTATAAGATCACAGCAACGATTACCGACGACAAAAATCGCAAGAATTCCAGCGAATTTACCCGTTGGGTCAGTGGTGGTCAAAGTAAACCGGCGCGCAACGTCGAACAGGAACAGGTGACGTTGATCCCCGACAAGCAGACGTACCAGCCGGGTGACGTGGCGGAGATTTTGGTGCAATCCCCCTTCTCACCGGCGCAGGGGCTCTTAACCGTCGCTCGCAATGGCATCCTTTACAACGAACATTTTACGATTACGGACACCACCTATACGCTGAAAGTGCCGATCACCGAAGCCCAGATCCCAAATCTGAGCATTGAGGTTGATCTGAATGGCTCTGCCAAACGGCTCGATGACAACGGCAATGTTCAGGATAATATCCCGGCGCGCCCGGCTTATGCCAGTGGCACTTTGGATCTGACCATTCCACCGCTGAGCCGCACGCTCAAAGTGGCGATCAAACCGCAGGCCACTGCGTTAGAGACGGGAACCCAAACTACAATGACAGTCACGCTGACGGATGCCAACGGCCAGCCGGTGAAAGATGGTGAATTAGCAGCCGTCGTTGTCGATGAAGCGATCCTGGCACTGACCAATTATCAACTCGCCGATCCCGTCGCCGCCTTCTACAGCCAACGCCCATCCTACTTGAGCCGCTATTATGGGCGTGCGAGCCTGGTGTTGGCTAATCCGCAGGCGCTTGTCGACCAAGTGGCGAACAGTGCCGGTACGATGGCCGCGCAGGCACGGGGTGGCGGCGCAGAATCATTATCCGCGGCCCCAGCGGCTGCGCCACTCGCTACCGAATCCTACGCCGCGGCCGATTCGGCCAAGGTAACGGCTGCACCCGGCCAGGCCCAGACGCCAATCTCGGTGCGCAGCAACTTTAACCCGCTGGCGACTTTTGCACCCGCGGTCCATACAGATGCCAACGGGCAGGCGCAAATCAGCTTTAAGTTGCCAGATAACCTGACGCGCTACCGTGTCATGGTGGTGGCTGTGGCTGATACGAAATATTTTGGCAGCGCCGAAACGAACATTACCGCCCGCTTACCGTTGATGATCCGGCCAGCGGCACCCCGTTTCCTCAACTTTGGCGACAAATTCGAGCTGCCGATCGTTGTACAGAACCAGACGGACGAACCGATGACCGTCAATATGGCGGTGCGTAGCAGTAATCTGAACCTGAGCAGTGAAAATGTGTTAAGTGAGACCGAAATGATTACGGCCCAGGGCGCCTTGACTGGCACAAGCAGCGCCGGTCAACAGGTCACCGTTCCCGCCAATGACCGCGTGGAGGTGCGTTTCCCGGCCACCACGATAAGCGCAGGGACTGCACGCATTCAGATTGCTGGCGTTGCTGGCGCTTATGCCGATGCAGCCTCGATCGAGTTGCCGGTCTTTACGCCAGCGACTAGCGAAGCCTTTGCCGTCTATGGCACTGTGGATGAAGGCGCTGTGGCACAACCGGTGCTCGCACCAACCAACGTCTTTACACAATTTGGCGGCCTGGAGATCAATACATCATCGACCGCCGTACAGGCACTTACGGACGCTGTGCTCTATCTCACGGCCTATCCGTTTGAGTGCTCTGAGCAACTGGCCTCGCGCATTCTCGGTATCGCTGCGCTGCGTGATGTGTTGAGTGCTTTCCATGCCGAAGGGTTGCCTGCACCCGCCGAATTAGAGAAGGCGGTCCAGCGCGATATTGACCGCTTACAAGGCATGCAGAACGATGATGGCGGCTTTCCAATCTGGGAACGGGGCTACGAATCAGTGCCCTATTACAGTATTCACGTCGCCCATGCTTTACAGCGGGCCAAACTGAAGGGCTTCACTGTGCCTGCCGAGATGCAACAGCGTGTGCTGGAACATCTGCGTAATATTGAAAATTATTACCCGGCTTGGTACAGCGAAACGACTCGCCAAACCCTCAGCGCCTATGCCCTCTATGTACGCAAATTGATGGGCGATGTCGACACCGCCAAGGCGCGCAACTTGCTCAATGCGAAGCCACTGGATCAACAGTCGCTTGAAGCGGTGGCCTGGCTCTGGCAGGTGCTCAGTGATGACGCCGCGTCCAAGCCAGAAGTGACCGCAATTCGGCAACTGATTACCAACAAAGCTGTTGAGACAGCCGGTGCGGCCAACTTTACGACATCCTATGGGGATGATGACTACTTGATGTTGCATTCCAACCGCCGCACCGATGCTTTGATTCTTGACGCCTTGATCAACGACCAGCCAGAGAGCGATCTAATTCCTAAAGTTGTGGCTGGTCTGCTGGCCCATCGAACCGCTGGGCATTGGAACAACACCCAGGAAAATGCTTTCGTGTTACTGGCGCTTGACCGTTACTTTAACACCTTTGAGGCGCAGACCCCAGACTTTGTCGCCCGTCTTTGGCTGGGCGACACCTATGCTGGCGAGCATCAATATCAAGGGCGTACAACCGAACGCCAGGCAACGGCTATTCCCATGAGCTATCTGGTTGACCCCAAACTTGGCGGCGGTCAAACGCAAAATCTGGTCATCAGCAAAGAAGGGCCAGGTCGGCTCTATTATCGGCTTGGTCTGCAATATGCACCGAATGATCTAAACATGAAAGCGCTGGACATGGGCTTTGTGGTGCAGCGCACGTACGAGGCCGTTGATCAGCCAGAGGATGTGAAGCAAGACAAAGA
>JAPLGZ010000154.1 GCA_026389895.1 Chloroflexota bacterium
TGAATGTAAACAGGCGGGCGCAGATTTCTTTTTTGATAAGTCGCGCGAGTTTGATAAGTTGCCGTCGGCCATTGCTGAAGCGGTGCGACGTAATGGCCTAACACCGCCCACCCCTTGAGGGCTTATATGTGTTTGGCTCTCAGGTCTGAGAACCAAGATGTGTTGTTTCCCAACAGCAGAAGAAGCCACCAATACCAACGGCGCCGAGTTTCTCGGCGCCGTTTGTATTGGCTGCTTGAGATGTAGCCGCTGATTCAGGCCTAGATTCGTGGTATATGATAGGGTTTGTCAGACAGATCCTTACATGGTGACCTACTTTTTTCCTACAACGTCCTCAGATTCAGGCTGATACTTTTTGCGGCCAGCCTACGTTATAGTATAGGCACACTCTAAGGCAGTGGTTCTAGCAAATATTACCGCTACGAGTGAACCCCCTATGAAAAGTGAAACATCAATTCAAAGGAGAATAAATGATGAACAGCGATGTCTTACAAGGTAAATGGAAACAACTACGCGGTAGTGTCAAGGAAGCCTTTGGCAAGTTGACTGATGATGATCTCACACAAGCGGAAGGCAGCACCGACAAGATGCTGGGCGTTCTACAAGAGCGCTATGGCTACAGCAAAGATCAAGCGCAGAACGAATGGGATCGGTTTGTGAATAAATATGGCAACGATTCCGATCAGACGAAATCTCACTTGCGTGATGCGTCTGATGATCTTAAAGATGCCGCCAAAAATGTGAAGAATGCCGCGCAACGTTAATGTATTGCCTGTCCCTAGACTCATACCACAACGATAGCGTTCATACCATTGGCGCAATATGGATTTTTGCCGCCACTATCGCATAAAGCCCCTGGCTAAGTATTTTTCCATTGCGTGGATCATGCTTAGTCAGGGTTTTTACTCTTAAACTTCAGGTTCGTAGTCACCGCAAAAATTTAAGCCAGATGTTTAAAAAATTGGATAGTTGTGCAGGAAGCATTCTGTCAGTTTGATCCTCTATGATGCACAGTTTATTTGATTATGCTCAAATATCTATGAATGGGCTCGGTTTGCAGCCATCCTCTATAAATCTATATATTTCCGGGCTAACCATAGGCGCGTTCCGCGATCCAGGTGGATAGGCCCTAAATATCTATATAGGGATACTTTTTCTTGCCGCTGAATAACGATGAATATTGGTGCTACGCAGATTTTATCTATACGCTTGGATGCTGCTTTGGCCCGGTGCGATCAATCCTTAGCGTTACATCCTCCTAGGAGTCTTGTATGATTCGCCTATTACTTGTGCAGACAGTTCGCCTGGTTGGCGAATTAATGGCTACTAGCCTGAAAGCTGAGCCCGATATTCAAATTGTTGGCTCAATGGATAGGGCCAGCGCCACTTTAACGAAACTTCAGCAGATTCCCTGCGATATAGTTTTGCTTGATGTGAATTTACCGGATAGCAGCGCTCATCAACTGCTGCGTGAATGGGTGCAGCATCAACTGCCCGGCAAGCTATTGATGACTGGCTTGGTTAATTCAGAAAGTGCGATTTTACGCTGCCTGGAAGATGGTGCTAGCGGTTATATCCTCGAAGATGAGACATGGTCTGAATTTGTTAACAAAATTCGTGCTGTGGCGCGCGATGAATTTATTATTTCTCCCAGCATGACGACTGCTTTAATTACGCGTATTGCTGAATTAAGACAAGTGCATAACATTTTTAGTAAATTAGGGGTGGGCAATCGGCACTATGCGGCGACTTATGCCCGCCAAATGCTTGGGGAAGAATTCTTAAAATCGGACCAGCCTTAGAAGCTGTTTAAAAGCTAGATGAGTGATTGAAATCACGCGATACTTTGTTTGGTAGAGAGTGGCGGTTGCTGCGACTTTAGTCGCCAAGCCAACCTTTCTTGAACAGCTCTTTTGGTGATTAGAAATTCATTTGACAGCGCAAATTCGCCGTAGCGCCTAGATTTTCAAGGCCTACGGTTCTTTTATGGTTAGCTGTCGCCTCGATCAACTATGCTCTGTAACGCCTGGCGTCCTCCAAAGCACCCTCGTCCGTGCGTTGCACGCGCGTACATGCAAACGCGACCGCTGGAGAATTCGTCCAAAATTTAAGCGAAGTGAATCGCCAATCGCTAGGCGTTCCCCTTCGATATTTACCGCTCAAATCGAAACAATTCTCCATCTGGATTCGTACGGCCTAAGATGGCATCACGAATGATCTCGCCCGCAATGATGCTATAGGTTATGCCATTGCCACCAAAACCCAAAGCAAAATAGGCATTGGGAAAATCGGTGGTGGCCCCAATATAAGCCAACCCATCCTTGGTTTCACCAAACGTGCCGGCCCAGGAAAAGGCTACTTCCATTGGAATCTGGGGAAAGAATTGTTGGAATTTCTGCTGGAGCTTTTTGGTCTTACGCGGGATCAACCGGTCGCGCCGAACTGGATCGCGAAAATCCTCATCCTCACCCCCGATCATAATCCGTCCATCGTTGGTGGTGCGTAAATAAGTATACGGTCGAGCGCTTTCCCAGATTAAACATTGTTCATACCAACCGGTCAGCGCGTCTAGCGGCTCACTGACCAGCGCGTAGGTGCTGATCAGCTTAGCCACCTTGTGCTTTAGGTATGGCAGTGATTCATAACCGGTCGCAAAAACGATCTTGCGGGCCTGAAGATGGCCGTTGCGCGTGGTGGATAGGCACACACCTGCTTGATTATGCGTAAAATCAAGCACCTCTGTCCGGTCAAAAACGCGCAAACCCGCCCGCATGGCTTTTTGTAAAACGCCGTGCGTAAAGCGATAAGCGTCCATTTGCGCTGCGTCATAGGATAGCAGGGCGGCCGGCCGGCTAAAGGGAAACAGGGATTTTATGGCTTGTTCATCTAGCCAATCTAGTTGAATGCCATACTTTTTGCGTAAAACAAATTCACGATGCAGATCTTTGACGTCGGCGGTGCAACTGGCAACATAGAGGCTTTTTTTGCGCACAAACTCGCACTGGTCATCCAGGGT
>JAPLGZ010000601.1 GCA_026389895.1 Chloroflexota bacterium
ATCCCCTATGTCTGGTAGCAACCATGCTGCGAAAAAACAAACTTTGGGACGCATCTGGGGCGTAAAACCTCGGTTGACAACGAACTTAGCAACAAGTATACTCGCAAAACAGGAACATCCGTTCTGCCCATTCAGCACAAAAGACTACCCAATCATCAAGAAAAAGAGGAGCGCGCATGGACAGCAAGAAAGTGAGCTTTGGTTCAATTGATGAATATATAGCAACTTTCCCCGAAGCAATCCAAAAAATCTTGGAAGAATTACGGGCAACCATCAAAGCCGCTGCACCTGACGCAACAGAAAAGATTAGTTATCAAATGCCCACGTTTGCGCAAAAAGGTAATTTGGTCCATTTTGCCGCTTTTAAACATCATATTGGCTTGTATGGCGCGTCTGGCGCTATTCCAGCCTTTAAAGATGAGTTATTCATGTATGCGGGTGAAAAGGGTGCTCTAAAATTTCCGCTGGACAAACCATTGCCACTGGCCTTGATCAGCAAAATTATTACCTTTAGAGTCGCCGAAAATTTAGAAAAGGCCGAAATAAAAGCGCGCAAAATTAATTAAGAGGCGTTACTTACGTACGGTAAGGGTGCCAAATCAATGCCGTATGGTATTTAGGCAGGGCTAAAATTTTGACGCAGCGACACCCACATTAACCCGCAGTTGCTTGTTCTTTGCGCATCTGGCATCAGATTTTCACAGTCTAGGGTGCCATCCCACCCGCCTAGACTCCTCTAACGTGAGAAAACAATCAGCATGATCAGATCAAATTCCCTTTCGACAAGTTATGATCGAGTTGCGGCTGACTATACGACGCATATTGCGGACGAGTTAGCGAGCAAACCACTCGACCGAGCCCTGCTTCTCGCCTTCGCCGAGCAGGTAGGAACGCGCCGTCCCGTGGCTGATCTCGGCTGTGGCCCTGGCCATGTGGCGGCCTTTCTGGCCACGTCTGGTGTTCAGGTGGAAGGTTTTGATTTTTCTGCGGGCATGATCACCCAGGCGCGCCACCGCTACCCCACGCTCACCTTCCGCCAAGGCGATATGCGGGCGCTGGACGTGGCTGACGCAATGTTGGGCGGCATTACTGCGTTTTATAGTATTATTCACCTGGCTGAGGCCGAGCTTACGCCCACCTTCCAGGAGTGGTGGCGGGTGCTGCGGCCGGCGGGCCTGGTCTTGGTTGCCTTTCATATTGGCGAACAGGTCTTGCATCTTGAGGAATGGTGGCAACATCCGGTTGATCTTGATTTTCGTTTCTGGCCAGTTGATAAAGTCACGACCGCATTGATAGACGCGCAGTTCACGATCGAAGTGGTCATACAACGTGCGCCTTATCCTGACGTTGAACATCCCAGTCAGCGCGGTTATGTGTTTGCCCGCAAGGGATAGTTACAGCGTTCATCAAAACGTGGGTAGGCATTTATGAAAATTGAAAAGTACATGCCGAACGCTCTTTTGCAGCCTTTCATCCAGACCTTCCTGATTATCGAAAGTGAAGATGAGATGCAAAATAGAATTCTGCCCAGCAATTCGATCGTATTTTCCTTTCGGATTCGCGGAACCGTGACCGCCTTAGAAGGGCCTCACGAAAACATGCTGCCGATCTCGGTCATCGCCGGGATCAGAAAGTCACCGCGTTTGTTTCATTACGCCAAAGGAGCCGCTACTCTGCTTGTAATCTTTAGAGAGGGGGGTGCAGCGAATTTCTTCAAAGCACCGCTGCAAGAAATCTTTGGCATGAGTTTGTCCTTAGACAACCTCATCGCACAAGCTAAAATTCGTGAACTGGAAGAAAAAATCTTGGCAGCAAAAACCAACCGGCAAAGAATTTATCTCGTCGAGAATTTTTTACTCTCCGAATGGCAAGGACAGCGCCTAGATCCACTGATCTTAGAGACAATTCGCAAGATTCAGGTAGCCAAAGGGGAGCTTAGAATCCATGAATTGCTTAAGGAGATGCCGATCAGCATAGATGCCTATGAAAAAAAATTCAGACAAATCGTCGGAACCACGCCCAAGCAGTTCTCCCAGATCATAAGAATCAGAAATTTGATCGATGGCTATTCTCCAAAGATTACCCTAACCGAAGCCGCCTACCAAGCCGGCTACTTTGACCAAGCCCACTTAATCAAAGATTTTAAAACCTTTACAGGGCTGACCCCCAAAGAATTTTTTAAATCTGCCTCTTATTGGTAGTGTATGGTCCACAACCTAGAAATTTGCGTTGGTAAACGCCTGATTTTTTACAATTTTACCCTTCTTTTTTGGCCTATACTCGTGCTGCATGGAAACATGCATGCAGCAATTTGTAACCAGATCAAGAAGGAAACTAAAAATGTATCTAATCACAGGCACAACCGGAAATGTAGGCAGCGAAGTAGTCGCCCAGCTTTTGGACAGCGGGCAGATGGTGCGAGTTTTCACGCGCAATCCCGACAAAGTAGCCCATTGGGGCAAGCGTATTCAAGTCGCGATCGGCGATTTTGCGCAGCCAGATGCCTTCGCGCGCGCAGCCGCTGGTGTGGAGGGGATATTCCTAATGAACGGAGGGCCGGACGCTGAATCAGTCCGCCAACTGCTTGAAGCGGCAAAGACCCAAGGCAGCCCAAGCATTGTATTTCTATCCACAATGCTTGCGAGCATCCCAGAAGAATTCCAGATTGGCAAGTTGCATAAGGACAAGGAAGACGCCATCCGCGCGTCCGACTTACAAGCGACGTTCATCCGGCCGGTTGGGTTTATGACGAATACCTACCAATGGCTCGACACGATCAAAGCGGAAAGCGTCGCCTACAATCCAATGGGCGCCGGCAAATCTGCACCGATCGCACCAGAGGATATTGCAGCGGTTGTCATCAGGGCCCTGACTGACCCAAAGTTCTCTGGCAAGACGCTCGAAGTGACTGGTAGCGAGTTGTTGAACACGGCCGACCAGGTAAATATTCTGGCGCAGATCCTGGATAGACCATTGCGCTGCGTCGACGTTCCCATTGAGTTTGCCATCCAAGGTTTTATGCGCGCGGGGGTACCAGCCCCAATCGCGGCAGCGATCGGCCAGTCATTTGAGGCAGTGCGAGATGGGCGGACTGCGACGATCAAAGATACAGTCAAGCAAGTTACGGGGAACCAGCCTAAGACTTTCGAGGCGTGGGCACGCGAACACGCGGCGCGATTCGTCTGAGACCCTCCCCCAAAAGCCATTTCACGATTACTTCGATCCTGATCGTAAGGCGAGGTATGACCAAATAGCTGCGACTTTTGGACATTAACAAATTAATCAGGCAAAAAAAGCGGCGGCGTAGGTGCGGTTTTTAACCGCACAATGGTGGTCTACCCCAATGGTGAGGTTAAAAACCGCACCTACGGATTGCTCGATTCATTGGTTAATTCGCAATAGTCGCCTTCAATAATTTACAAATTAATCATAAAATCGCCGGTCAATCTGTCATTTTAACGTTTTCCTGTTCGACGTTTGTATAGAACGGCAAAAACAGCCGATAATCTATACAAATGATCACCGATTGACAGGAGAAAATTTTATGAAGTACATGCTACTGATGTATGCAAACGGATCGGAAACACCCAAATATTCGCAGCAAGAATACCAAGCTGTAGCACAAACCTGGAATGCCTTTATCACGGAAACCAAAGCGGCTGGGGTGTGGTTGGGGAACAATGGACTTGCCCCCACCACCGACGCCACGACCGTGCGCGTTCGCGAGGGCAAGCAGTTGATTGTCGATGGCCCGTTCGCCGAAACCCACGAGCAATTGGGGGGCTACTTTCTGCTCGACTGCAAAGACCTCGATGAAGCGATTGGCTGGGCGGCGAAGATTCCCAGCGCCAGTTATGGATCGATTGAGATCCGCCCGCTGAATGTTTGGTCACAGGCCTAAAGGAGATCCCTTATGCAATCACGAATGAGTAACCCAGTGATGATCATTCCCGAGGCTATGCAGGCGCTGCAAGCCCTGAGCACCTCGGCAGAAGAGGGCGGCGTGCCGTCAGAGACGATTGCCCTCATCCAACTGCGCGCAAGCCAGATCAATGGTTGCAGTGTCTGCGTTGGCGGGCACTGCCGGATCCTCAAAAAGGCTGGCGAAACAGAAGAGCGACTCTTCGCCGTAGCGGCCTGGCGGGATGCGCCCTACTTCACCGACGCCGAACGGGCCGCGCTGGCGCTCACCGAGGCCGTCACCCGGATCAGCGACCGGGCCGACCCAGTACCCGATGAGATATGGGCAGGGGCCGCCCAGCACTACGATGAGAAGGGGCTGGCGTCCTTGCTGATTGCCATTGCCTCGATCAATGTCTGGAACCGCTTCAATGTTGCCACCAAGCAGGTGGCAGGCGCCGCATGGTGATCCGTGGCAGGTAAGGCATGATAGCAGCAGCCCAGATCGAAAGGACCTTCCGCGAAGAACACGGGCGTGTGCTGGCGGCGCTGATTAGCCAGTTTGGTGATTTCACGCTGGCCGAGGATGCGCTACAAGACGCACTGGTCAATGCGCTGGAACGCTGGGAGATCGACGGCGTTCCGCGCAACCCCGGCGCCTGGCTGACCAGCATTGCCAGCCGCCGCGCCATCGACCGTCTGCGCCGCGCGTCGACGCTAGAGCGCAAAATGGAGCTTCTCAACGCCCGCGCCACCCAGGATGAACCCGAGATGGACGACTCGCTGCCCGATGATCGCCTAAAACTGATGTTTACCTGCTGCCATCCGGCGTTGGCGCTAGAAGCCCAAGTGGCACTGACGTTGCACACACTCGGCGGCTTATCGACCCAGGAAGTGGCGCGCGCGTTCCTGGTGCCAGTGCCGACGATGGCGCAGCGGCTGGCGCGGGCGCGCAGTAAAATCCGGAATGCGGGCATCCCATACCGCGTGCCGCCTGCCGAGCTGTTGCCAGAACGGCTCGATGCACTGCTGGCGGTGATCTACCTGATCTTCAATGAAGGTTACGTTGCCACCAGCGGCGCATCGACCAACGGCGTCGCGACCAGCGCTGCGACTAGCGGCCATACCCTTACCCGGCAAGAACTGTGCGGCGAAGCGATCCGGCTGTGTCGCGTGCTCATTGTGCTGTTGCCACAGAGCGCCGAGGCGCGCGGTCTGCTGGCGCTCATGTTATTGCACGATTCGCGGCGCGAGACACGGCTAGACGCAGCAGGCAACCTTGTCTTGTTGGGCAATCAGGATCGAGCGCGGTGGGACCGGGCAAAAATCGACGAAGGGATCGCCATCCTCGACGAAGCGCTGCTGCTGCACGCGCCGGGCGCATACCAAGTACAGGCGGCGATCAGCGCGCTGCATGCCGAGGCAGCCACAGCGGACGCCACCGACTGGCCGCAGATCGCCGCACTCTACGAGACACTGGCCGTGATGACACCGTCGCCCGTGGTCGAGGTCAACCGCGCGGTAGCTGTAGCGATGGCCCAGGGTCCAACGGTTGGTTTGCTGCTGCTGCACCGGATCGACGGTGCAGAAAACTTTTATCCCTATCACGTCGCCCGCGCCGATCTGCTCCGCCGAATGAATCAGCGCGAAGCGGCCGCCGATGCCTACGAGCGAGCACTCGCCCTCTGTAGCAACAGCGCCGAGCATACTTATCTTCAGCGCCAGCTTGACGAGATCCTCGCGGGTTAAGGCGCGCGGCGTGACGAAGTCTGATGGATTGTATAATCTCGAAATGATAAAATCGTCGCTCGGTTGAGCGCCGATCAAGGGGAGAATTTATGCTATGCAAACAAAAAAGATTGGTTACTGGGTTACCACCATCCTCCTCGCATTTGTGCTGTTAAGCGGTGGGGTGGGCGAACTAACCCATTCTTGGGGCACGCTCGAGACTGTCACGATCCTGGGTTACCCCGTCTACTTCTTGACCATCATTGGGTTATGGAAGGTGCTTGGCGCCATCGTCATTCTGATGCCGCGTTTTCCGAGGCTCAAGGAATGGGCCTATGCTGGTATTGTCTTTAATATGACGAGCGCGGCCGCCTCGCACGCGCTGGCGGGCGACTATGGTGTTTACGCCTTTCACCTCATCGTGCCGCTCTCCTTCGCGCTGCTAGCCATCGCTTCGTGGGCGCTCCGGCTGGAAGATCGCACGCTTGGGCACCTGTATGTAGCCGAATTTGTCCCGGCTTCAAAATAATCGTACAGCTTGGCGACTATTGGAGCTTAACGAATGAATCAGACCGGTGCGGTTAGAAACCGCACCTACGGATAGCTCGATCCAGTGGTTCATTCGCAACAGCGGCGAAACCCGCCGGTGTGGATTATTCATCTAACCCATACCGGTGGGTTTCGCCATAAGCCTATCATTTTCAAATCATTGCAAAGACAAATCATCACCTGACTTTCGAAATTGACGATATTTGACGTATCAGCAAGGAGCAGATCATGACAAGTTGGCTAGAATTTGCGCAACAAGCCCCAGAACTTGCCGCATTTGGGGCAGCCCGTTTTCAAAGCGGCGTTGCCTATCTGGGCACGCTGCGCGCCGACGGCGGCCCGCGGGTCCATCCAGTGACGCCGATTATCGGCGAACAGTTATTTCTGTTTATGGAACCCACCTCACCCAAAGGCAAAGACCTACAGCGTGATGCTCGCTATACGCTACATGGTTCGGTTGAAGATTCGAGTGGCGGTGGCGGTGAGTTCTATGTCAGGGGGCGTGCGACACACATCGACGATCCACTCAGGCGAGAAGAGGCGGTGCGGGCCTCGTCTTATGTGCCGCAGGAGCACTATATTTTGTTTATGTTTACGGTTGAATTTGCCTTTATGAATCGTTATATCGATGGCAAATCCAATGTCCAACGCTGGCAAGCACCCGAACCACCCCAGTGACGATGAGACACACTTCTCGTCACCCTATGCTATACTATTGGCGCCAGTGATGATGGCAGGCTTGACGCCAAAGGTTGAGGAAAGTTGCCATGCGTGGATTGATAATTGTCTATTGGGTGGGGCTCTTAATCGAGATCGCAATTCGCGCGCCCTTTCAGAAAGCGGCGAAAACAACCAAGAAAATTGAGCAGCGCATATCGCGAACCGAAAAGGTCTTATTGGGGCTGTTGGCCATTGGCATGCTCATCATCCCCTTGATCTATTCCCTAACCAACTGGTTGGCTTTTGCCAATTATCGGCTGCCCACAGGGTTGGGCTGGCTCGGCATCTTTTTGCTGGCCTGCGCCCTCCTCGTCTTTGCGCGCGGCCACATGGACCTAAAATCGAACTGGTCACCCACGCTCGAAATTCGCCAGGATCATACCCTGGTCACAACCGGTATCTATCGTTATATCCGCCACCAGATGTATGCCAGCCAGTGGCTCTGGGTGATTGCGCAGATTCTCCTTTTGCAAAACTGGCTGGCCGGGCCGCTTAATTTGCTCATTTTTATCCCCTTCTATTTTCTACGCGTGCCAGCCG
>JAPLGZ010000486.1 GCA_026389895.1 Chloroflexota bacterium
TGTCGCCAAGCCAGGCTTGGATGGGCACGACCGTGGCGCAAAAGTGGTGGCACGCGCCTTGCGTGATGCTGGCTTCGAGGTAATCTACACCGGCATCCGCCAAACGCCACAGATGATCGCCGAAGCTGCCTTGCAAGAAGATGTCGATGTGGTTGGGCTGAGCATTCTGAGTGGCGCGCACATGACACTCTGTCCCAAAGTTGTCGATCTGTTGCGCGCCCAAGGCCAGGAAGATGTCGTCGTGCTGGTCGGTGGGATTATCCCACAAGAGGACATTGAGAAGTTGAAACAAGCCGGCATCGCGGCGATCTTTGGGCCAGGCGCCACCACGGGCGACATTGCACAGTTTATCCAGCAGACCGTACATCCGCTGGCCGAGGCATAGATGATCGAGCTCGCAAAGCGCCGCGCAATCAGTGCTGAGGCGCTTGTCCAGGGCGTCCTCACCGGCAACCGCTTGTTGCTGGCGCGCGCCATTAGCGCGGCAGAAAATGAACACGCCGACGCGCATGCCATTTTGCGCGCAGTCTTCCCCCACACCGGCCACGCCCACATCATCGGCATCACCGGCGCACCGGGCACTGGCAAATCGACGCTGGTGACCATGCTGGCGCAGCAATATCGCGCCGCTGGCCTGACCGTCGGGATTGTGGCCATTGACCCGACCAGCCCCTTCACCGGTGGCGCGCTGCTGGGGGATCGCGTGCGCATGCGTGTGCTCAGCGGCGACAGTGGCATCTTTATGCGCAGCATGGCGACGCGCGGCAGTTTGGGTGGCTTGAGCAAGACAACCAACGATGTGGTGACCTTGCTGGACGCTGCCGGGTTCGACCGGATCTTGGTCGAGACGGTGGGCGTTGGGCAGGCCGAAGTGGACATTGCCAGCCTGGCCCACACCACGCTCGTGATAGAAGCGCCCGGCCTGGGTGATGAGGTGCAGGCGATCAAGGCCGGCATTCTGGAAATCGCCGATATTTTGGTCGTCAACAAAGCGGATCGACCCGGTGTGGACAAGACGGTCAAGGCGTTAGAGATGATGTTGGAGACGGAAGGCAGCCAGACACGCCAGATTCGCCATCACGGGCAATTGTTGACCGTGCAAGCCCCGCCTGCGGTGGTGACGCAAGCAGATCGTTGGCAGGTGACGGTGATGAAAACTGTGGCGGCCAGTGGTGATGGCATCGAAGAATTGCGCCAACAGATAGAGGCCCACAACGTCTGGCTCCATACCTCCGGCGAAATAAAAGTGCGCGAGCAGCTACGCATCGCCCACACGCTAGAAAATATTATGCGCGCCGAGTTGAATCGACGCATCAAGGCCAGTCTGCCACTGGCGCGCTTGAATGGCATGGTCGAAATTATCAGCCAGCGCGCAAGTGACCCCTATACAGTTGCCGACACATTATTAGCTGAAATATAGGGTTAGCCGAACTATAGCGCATCTGGGCTATAGTAACCGATCCATCAAACAACACACTCGCCAACAGAACTTCCCCAATAGCCACATTCAGGGCGTGCATTGCTTGGGAGTCGTGTGGCTCTAACCCAGATGCTACGACTGCACATCATGGTACGCCCACCCTTGATCGGCGGCAACGAGAAAATGCGCCACTAAATCTTCCGGTAAGGTGATCCCGACCCCAGGCGTGGTCGGGAAACGCACCGCGCCATTCACCACCGGCGCGGCCAATGCTTGCAGGGCTTTGCGCAAAGGCGACCAATAAACCTCGGCAGGGGCCGATTCATAGAACGGTGTGATCGGCGAATAGGCGGCCAGTTGCACGGTAGCCATGCCCAATACATTGGTAGACCAATTGCCGGGGCAGACTAACACGCCGCGCGGTTGTGCCAACTCAACAATGCGCTTGGCCTCGGTTAAGCCGCCACAGGTGGTCATATAGGGTTGCGCCACCTGGATGCCCCCTTGATCGATCATCTGCAAAAATTCCCAGCGCGTGGTCGTGTGCTCGCCCATCGCAATTGGCACGCTTGTCTGGCGCGTGAGCGTAGCATAGGCAGGCACGGCGTCCACAGGCAACGGGGTTTCAAAAAAGCAGAGATCGAATTCCGCCAATTGATTGATCACGCGCGCCGCGGTGCTTACATCATTCCACAAATAACCCACATCCACCGCCAGCATGGCATCGGGGCCGATAGCCGCGCGCGTGCGGCGTGTCAACTCGATGATCGTCGCGGCCGGTTGATGCAAGGGTTCAATTTTGAAGGCGCGATAGCCCAGTTCATGCAGACGCACCACCCGTTCTACCTGCTGCTTGAGCACGCTTTCGCGATCCCAGCTATCCGAGACAATGGTGCAATAGGGCGCCACTTCTTGGCGTTGGGCTTCGCTATCAATTTGATGCGCCGACCGCACCGAACCACCCAGCAATTCATGAACGGGCCGTTGCAGGCTCTTACCATAGATATCCCAGAGCGCGACATCCACTGCGCCCAGACAGATGATCACCCAGCCGCGCCGGTTGCCGTGCAGCATGCTGTTATACAAGCGCGTCCACTGCCGCTCTGGTGTGATCGGATCTTCCCCGATCAACAGACTGCCAAAGAGAGAATCGGGCCCATCCAACACCGCGCGCGCCACGCCAGGCGGCACACTGAAGATCTCCGAAAGGCCGGTAATGCCCTCATCCGTGTGGATGCGCACAAAGGCCAGGCCATCGACGCGCGACATGTCAACTTCATAGTCAGGTTTTGGATCCCCAAGGACAAAAACTTCAACGTTCGTAATTTTCATAGGGTTGTTTCAAGCTCAATATTGATGGGACGCACAGCTAAAGTTTTGACGCAGAGACGCAAAGGAAGCCTAAGAACTACGAAGACGTGGCTTTCGGCGGCTGGAATAGCTCAATCGTAATCCCATCGGGATCAAGCAGATAGACGTCGACGCCGCCAGCATTCGGGCCTTCGTCCAACACAACGAGCGGGGTGCGAAAACGAGCGCCATGCGCCTTCAGATGCTCATACAATGCCGGCAAGTCGTCCACCAGATAGGCAACATGCGAGCTGCCGGGGTTGTTAACCACCACATCGGCAGGCGTTCCCCGCGGCTGCACGTATTCAAACAATTCGAGCCGGTGGTTGGTGCCAGGAATCGCCAGGTAAGCATCCTTGACCACGGCGTCGGGAAAACCAACGACAGTGCGAAAGTAGCGACTGGTGATCTCTGGGCGAATACGGATCACCGTAAAGCCAAGCAGGTCCACATAAAATTTAAGCGACTGTTCCAAATTTGAGACGGTAAAGCTGGTATGATCAGCACCGATAATCGGCATAAGTGCGGTTTCCTCAACAATCCAAGCTTTTATCCTTTAACGCCGGTGAAAACAACACCTTGGATAAAATATTTTTGGGCAAAGAAATAGAGCAGGATCACGGGCATCATCGCCACCACCGAAGAGGCCATCAAGTAGTGCCAGTCGGTGGTATGCGGGCCGCGGAAGTTCAGCAGCCCCAGTGCCAGGGTCAGTTTATCCTGCGAGCTGAGATAGATAATTGGCCCTAAGAAATCATTCCAAGTCGCGTTAAAGGTGAAGATGGCGCAGGCGGCCATCGCTGGCCGGGTCAAGGGCAGCAAAATCCGCCACCAGACGCCAAAGTGGCTACAACCATCGATCAAGGCGGCATCGTCCAGATCGAAAGGAATGGTCGTATAAAACTGGCGCATCAGAAAGATAAAAAAGGCATAACCAAAGAAAGATGGCACCCACAAGGGCCGAAAACTATCGAGCCAGTGTAATTCCTTGAAGATCAGGTACCGGGGAATCAAAATCACCGCGCCCGGCAACATCATCGTCGCCAGCGTGATCAGAAAGAGCAGATCACGCCCCCGCCAACGCAGGCGCGCAAAGGCAAACCCTACCAGGCTGGCCGAAAGCAGCGTCCCAATCATGTCCAGCAGCACCACATAGATCGTGTTGCGAAAATAGAGCAGAAACGGCGCTTTCTGAAAAATGTCAACGTAATTTTTCCAGATGATTTTGTGGGGCAAAAAAGTCGGTGGAAAGGTAAAGACTTCGGCCGGCGTTTTAAGTGAAGTCGTCACCATCCACCAGAACGGGGTCAAAATGACAAGCGTCCCCGCCAGCAGGATGGCATAGACGATGGCCTTTTCTAAAAAATTGACCAGCCGGATCGAAGTGAACGTTTTGCGCGCGGGATAGCTACTCATACATTTGCCTCCGATTGGTGTTCGCTCACGAGCGGCCTTTGATCTCGCCAATATAGAACACCCAAGCCGCCGATGAGCGCAGCACCAGTAAGGTAAGCGCCATAATATAGATAAAAATTGCCCACGCTAGCGCACTGGCATAGCCCATCTTCAAAAATTGAAAGGCGTTGCGCCAGAGGTACAGTAGGAAAAAGAGCGTGGCGTTGTTGGGCCCACCTTCGGTCATCACATACCCTTCGGTGAAGACTTGCAGCGCGCCGATGATGCCAATGATCAGTTGAAAGAGCAGCACCGGGGAGATCATTGGCAGGGTGATCTGCCAAAATTTGGGCCAACGCCCGGCCCCGTCAATCTCCGCGGCTTCATACAGCTCGGTGGGCACACCTTGCAAACCGGCCAGATAGATGATCAGGCCGCTGCCCACGCCCCACAAACTCATGGTGATCAGCGCAGGTAAGGCCCATTTTTCGCTGCTAAGCCAACTAGGGCCGGTGATGCCAACCAGGGACAAAACAAAGTTGATAATGCCCCAATCGGCGGAGAAGACCCAGATCCAGAGCAGCGAGACGGCCACGCCAGAGAGCACAGCGGGCAGGTAATAGATCGTCCGCAGCAAGGTTAGCCCGCGGATGCGCATGTTGAGCAGGATCGCCAGGAAGAGGCCCAATGCCATTTGCAATGGGATCGAAACGACGGCGTAGATGCTCGTCACTTTCAACGCCGTCCAAAAGAGTGGATCGGCGAATAACATCCGTTCAAAGTTGTCGAAACCCACAAAATTAGCGCGGCTGAGAATATCATAGTCAGTAAAAGCCAGGTAACCCGCCGCCACAAACGGCCCCACCGTCCACAAAATCAGCCCAATGATCCAAGGCCCAGCCATCAACCAGCCAGTCAACTCTTCTTGGCGCGCCATACGGCTCATCTTGCGCTTCGGTTGGGCGTGCGTTGCACTTGGAAATAGATTGGTGGCACTATTTGTACGCATAGTTTGGCCTCTTTTTACGCCTCACGCATAAGGGAACCGACGGCGAATAGCGTAGGGGCATGCTGTCGGCGGCGGGCACAAGTCCATTTTATCCCTTAATGCACCTTCGCCGACGATGGCGTGCCCTGTGCTGGGCTCGTGGGCATCGTAGGGATGCCCACAGAAGTTCCTTGTTAGGTAATCATCAGAGAGAGCCATCATAGAGAGGCGCTGTCAATCCTACTAGCTATTTCTCTGTGCTCTCTGTGTAACACGTTTTTTATTTAAAATTCTTGATCATATCATCAAGTTTGGTGCTAACGCTGGCGACAACCTCATCCACGGGGCGTTCGCCGGAGACAGCCTGACCGATCTCGTTTGAGAGAATGACATTTAATTCATCTTGAAAGGGAATCGGCGTCCAGGGCGTGGCCTTTTCGGTCATGGCCAGGCTATATTTCCAGCCAGCTTTGGGCAACTGATTATTCAGTTCACGCGACCAGGCGTCGACATTGCTCTTACGGAACGGTGCACCGAAGAAGTGCAGCGCCCACCACAGATCTTCCTTGGGGCTGTTCAGGAATTTGATCAATTCCCAGCCGCCTTCGCGATCAGCATACTCGCTGCCGTTCACGACGTGATAATCCGACCCGACAAAGTTCGCATGGCAACAATCGCCTTTGGGCGGCGGCACAAAATCCCAATCCAGCGCCTGCCAGGTCTCTTTCATATTGGGCAAATTCCAGGTTGCACTCTGAACAATTGCCTGTTTACCGCTCGCGCCCCAGTCGAACTCGCCCGTCTCGCTCGGTTTGCCCAACGAACGCTCTACGTTGATCATCTCGGGCAACATTTTCAGCCAGTTGACGACCTTTTCATCATCCAGGTTAAAGTGCGTCTGCTCTTTATTAAACATTGGGACGCCATAAGAGGGCATGACAACCTGCAGATCCCAGTAATCAGCGTTCCCCGTGTTGGCGCCCATAATCTCACGCCGGCCATTGGCATCAAACTTGGTCAGCGCCTTGGCCTTCTCACGCCAGGCTTGCCAGGTCCAGGCATCAGTATCCATCGCTTTATCCGGTGTCTCAACGCCGGCATCGGCGAAAATTTTCTTGTTATAGATATGCAGCATTAACCCAAATGATTCACGCGGCAGCGCAATGATCTTGTCGGCTGGGTAATAACAGCCACCGGTCACTGCCGGCCACATGCCCTCCCAATCCACCGCGCTGGCATCGCGTTCGACAAAGGAGGTGAGGTCCAACAGAATTCCTTTGTGCGCCCATGACCAAACCGTGCCCCAGCCAACGCCGTGGGCATCGGGCGCATTGCCGCTGCCATACATGGTCAGGATTTTGGTGGCAAACTCTGCCCCTGGCATGGAAATCCGATTGATTTTGTAGGTCGGGTGTTGCTCTTCAAAATGATCAACCGCTTCTTCAAAGAGCTTGTTTGCGGCCTCGCCGCCCGTCCACCAGGCAAAAGACAGCTCCTTTTGCGCCGTGCTTGGTTGCGCCCCACCGGCCTGCGGTCCAGTGGGCGCCGCACAGGCGGCTAAAGCAGTCGCGCCGATTGCCCCCAAACTCACCCGCAGAAAATTGCGTCGCGTTAACGTTGCCTTCATGGTGCTTCTCCTTTGGAATAAAACCCGCAACAGTTTTACAGTACTCGTAAACAACAAGCGCAACTAGCAACCGCAGCCGCATAGATAACGACAGGCGTGTGCGGTTATCGCCTCACGTACTTGCAGGGAGTAGGGATTAGGGATACGGGCGCTTCAATAGAAGCGGGATTAGGTGACCGAGTATCCTCTAATCCCGTATCCCTACTCCTGTATCCCTACTCCTTACTCCCTCAATTTCATCAAAGCCACCAGTCTACACACCAAAATCAGCAATACCCAGACCTTGGGTCATGACTTTTGTGTAACGGTTCAGCTTACCGTAGAAGCGGCGAATTTCTGGGTCTGTATGGTCACGCCAGAGACGCGGGGGAATCAGACTGACTTCACTAAGCGATGGCCGATTCGGGTGGCCATAATAGATCTGGACGGTGCGCCGAATTTTGTTGGTTTTGCGGCTGGTGACACCGTGGACAGTGGCAGCGTTAAAGAGAATGGCAGTTCCCGCCTTGCCATAGAAATTGAGAATGCCGCCGCGTTCCAAATGTTTGGTCTTGTCATTGAGGATCTCACCCTCGGCGGCTTCGGGGCTGATGCTGAAGCAGTGGGTGGTCTCATCGACATCGGTCAGGTAATAGATGACTTGCGGATAGTCGAGGTGCAACGGATGTTCGCGCCAATAATCCCGGTCGCGATGCCAATCGGTAGGGCGATCTTCAATCTCGGCGGATTTGTGCCGCACGGCCAATTCCTCAAAACAGATCGGCCCGCCCATCAACTGTTCCACGAGTGGCAGAATACGCGGGTGGCGGATCATGGTTTCAAAGATCGGCTGGTTCAGCAGCAAATTGCAGTTGTAATCGCGCGAGGTGGTGCAATACCACATAAATGGATTCGTTTTGCGGTCTTGATCGATCACCGCGTTCAATTCCGCCACTTCGGCTGGCGAAAAGAGATCGGGGAGGATCACATAGCTGTTGGCCTTGAAGAACGCGATTTGGTCGTCTAGCTTCGTGGGAGCAGGCACAGTTTGTTCCAGGATTTGTGGCATGAGGAGATCCTTTCCGTTCGCGTGAAAAAATTAAAGACGAGTGGGATCGTATTGATGAATATCGCCATCGGGCATCTTCAGACCCAGCAGGCGCAAGCGTTCTTCCGAAGCGTTCTCTAAGGCTTGCCAGGGAAGGGTCTGTTCGCTTTCATAGCGCTTCAACCACCAATAGCCATAATAGAGATAGATGCCGCGCCGCAGCCCGTCCGTACCATTGCGGCCACCCGTATGCCAGATCGCGCCATTGATAAAAATCGCATCGCCCGCAGCGGCATGGACGGCGACCTCACCAGGCAACGGTTGATTGTGTTGATCGGCTGGTGGCAATTGCTCACCCAGATGGGTGTTGGGCACCACCCGCGTCGGGCCGCGTTCTTCACTCATATCGTTGAGCATGAGGATGGTGTTGATGCTTAACGGTCGCTCACCAGGAAAGACAAAATCGCGATGCCAGGATCGTTCGGGGCGCGTACTTTGTGGGCCTTGGCGCAACAGATCATATTGCAACAGTTGCACTTGGTGGCCGAAGATCGCCTTGTGACGATCCAAGATGGGCGGATGTTCGATCAGATCAATAAAGGCCTGATACTTGAGCAAGCGATGTTGGTTGACACGGGGTTTTTCTAATTCCCACACTCGGTCAAATTCCTGCTGAATGAGCGTGAGATGATCCCCGCTCAATACGCCGGGCACATGCAAATAGCCATGCGTCAGAAAAAATTCTCGCTCGTCTGGTGTAATCACGATTCCTCCCTATGCTTGTGGCTGGGTGACGGTGCCCAGCGAGATCACGGCTTGCCACAGTTCGGCGGAAAACTGCAAATGTTGGCGCATGGCGTCCATGGCTGCCACCGATTTGTGTTGTTCGATGGCCGCATAAACGGCGCGGTGCGTAGCCTTGTCTTCGGCGCTGGTCAGCAATTGATCGCCGTGGGTTTCGCGCAATACCTCTTCCAGCAGATCAATCTGGTTGGCGACAATGCGCGCCACAATTGTATTATGCGTGGCCTGGCCTACCAGACGATGGAATTGCATATCGGCCGCTAGATAATTGGGGAAGGTGTCAGCCCGCTCCATCTGTTCTAGCACATCAAGCAGCGCCCGCAGATCCTCATCCGTGGCGCGTTCGGCGGCGACGCGGGCGGCTTCCCCTTCGATCATCAGGCGGGCCTCCAGGATCTCCACAATCGTCCCGCCCCAGGTCATTAAACCGAGCCCAATCGTCCGCCCGATGCTGGCACCAATCTGGGCTGTAATAAAGGTGCCATCCCCAATGCGCGACTCCACCAGACCAATCGCCTCGAGTACCTTCAGGGCTTCGCGTACACTGGTGCGGCCAATCCCCAGCCGCTCTGCCAGTTCACGCTCCGAAGGCAACCGTTCACCAGGCAGCACCATGCCGGAGATAATATATTGTTTGAGTTGTTGCAATACCTGTTCCTTGATGCTCACCCGTTCAATCCGGCTGAAATCAACAGGCTCTGGCGTACGAATCGTCACAAGCGGATGTCCTACTTATTTAAAATTCAAGTTAACTATGTGGGTT
>JAPLGZ010000725.1 GCA_026389895.1 Chloroflexota bacterium
GTTGACTCAGCGATCTGCTCGATCGGCTCGCTTAATATGGATATTCGTAGTTTTGGGCTTAACTACGAATTAAATTTGATCGTCTATGATGAAAAGACAACGCAAGAATTGGAGATGGATTTTCACAACGATTTACACCACTGTACAAAATTTAATCTAAAAGCATACATGCATGGCAACGTGCTCAAACGGACCAGAGACTCGCTCTGCCGGCTGCTTTCTCCTTTATTGTAAATGCATCGGTTATTGAAAATTCATCGGTGTTTTACAATAAGCCACGAGTGAGCCGCGGCCCAGTCGATCCATGCAGTATGGCAAACTGTGGCACGTTGCTAAATTCGAACAGAATGGAGCGTATATTTTCTACCCATGCATACCGACACTAACTTTTCTCTGCTCACCTTTAACTGTTTTGGTGGGCTATCCTGGACCACACCCCGGCGTCTGCGCACGCTCTCCCAAGAGCTTGATCACAGCGCTGCGCAAATCGTCTGTCTACAAGAGGTGCAAACCTACGCAGCGCAGAATTTGCTCACCCGCACCTGTCTCAGCCATCCGCAACAAGCATTTATACCGGGCATGCGGGCGCCACGCGGCTCTCTCTTGACCCTGGCTCGCGACCAGCCGATCACAACCCACTTCACGCGCTACGAAACCCAAGGCCCCTGGCATGGCCCAACCATTATGGATCGCATCACCCAAAAAGGGGCGTTGGTCACCGAATTCCAGTATGGCGGCATCCCCATCCATGTGGTCAATACCCATCTCGTGGCCAATTATGGGGGAAATTGGCGGCCCGATAATCGAGTGGCCAAGGATCAACAGCGCCAACTCCAGCAATTGGCTACCTTGGTGCGCGCCCAGCCGCCAGAAGCACTTGTGCTTGTGGCCGGTGATTTTAATCTGCCGCGCGGCTGTTGGCTTTATGATGAATTTTTAGAACGTAGTGGCCTGACGGATCCGCTGGTCGGTGATGCGCGACCCACGTATCGACCCTTTCCTGGTGTTCCTGCTCGTTATGCCCTGCCAATTGACTTTATTTTTGTCCGTTCGCCCGCAGCGTTACCGGTGAAGGTAGCCACAGAATTTCAATTCACCGAAAAGCTACCGTTTGTTGGCGGCGGGCGCGGCTACCTCTCTGATCACATGGCGCTGCTGGTGACACTACGCTGGCAGGGGACGCATGCGGGATAGTTGGTAAAAGGCGAGATCGATAGCTCTTCTCACCTATTTACTGATTTAGCCATCTCATTTTAGATGGGGCAGACTTCACGCGTAATCCACTTGATTGAAAGATGGCCTTGATTAATGCTAAAATAAATGTGTACGCCAAAATGGGATAGGATTTTTGGGCTACGTTAAGGCGCGCTATTGAATGTAGTCGTGCCATAAAACGCAGATCAGCATTTTCTATTTTAGTAGGCCCCCAGTAAATTAACGGCTAAGTTAAAGCAGAAGGAAATTATGATGGCAGCTGTTCCCGTAAGTGCAACGATTCAAGCGGATGTTTTGCACAGTTTTGTCAAGCAGGTCTTTGAACGCGCCGGCGTCCCAGCGGAACAAGCCGTAGATGCCGCCGATGTGCTGCTCTATGCCAGCCGGCGCGGTGTCGACACGCATGGCGTGCGTAATTTGAAACCGATCTATTTTGATGGATTTGAGAGCGGCATTTTGAAACCGCAAGCTGATTATAAAATTGAATACGAAACGCCCATCACAGCGCGGGTGGATGGTGGCCACGGTTTGGGGCTAGCCGCGTCCGTATGGGCCATGCGGCTGGCGATGCAAAAGGCGCAACAAAGCGGGATTGGTATGGTCGCCATGCGCAATTCCCATCATTATGGGGCCGCGGGTTATTACCCATACATGGCGCTGCAAAAAGATATGATCGGCATCTGCATGACGGCCCGCATCTATGCGCGCGACCACGATTACGGTGTGATCCCGACCTTTGGCGCAAAGTCACGCTTCTCTACCAATCCGCTCAGCATCTCTTTTCCCACCCAGACCGAACCGCCATGGCTGTTAGATATGGCAACCTCGACCGTGCCCTTTAACCGCATTTTGATGATGCGCGACAACCAACAAGCGATCCCGCTCGGTTGGGGCGTCGATGCGAATGGCGTGCCAACCACGGACCCGAGCCAGGTCAGTTTTCTCTCACCGCTAGGCGGCACCCGCGAGCAGGGCAGCCACAAGGGGTATGGCCTGGCGATGATGGTGTCGGTGTTGTGTAATTTATTGGCTGGTGGTTGGGACGATTTGTATGGTGATGATCCCAGCGCCTTTGAAGGATACAAAGTAGACGGGGACAGTCATTTCTTTGCCGCGCTGCGCGTCGATCTCTTCCGCCCATTAGACGATTTCAAACGCGGCATGGATGCCATGATCCGCGCCCTGCACGAAACACCCAAAGCGCCCGGCCATGATCGGGTCTATGTCGCTGGCGAAATCGAGCATGAAACCGAGCAGCAACGTCTGCGCGACGGCATTCCGTTGACGCCGGTTGTGCTTGACGATTTACGGGCATTGTCGGCGCAGTATGGCGTGCCGTTCGAGTTGTAGAACGTGATGAGTGATGAGGATGAGTGAGATCAAATGACCTTTTTCACTCGTCACTTATCACTCATCATTTATCATCTCGCCATACGGCTCACCAACAAAAACATTCAGACAAGGAGCATTCACCATGCAAATTGGCGCTGTTTTTCCCCAGACCGAATTTGGCAACGATCCCATTGCCATTCGCGACTATGCGCAAACGGTCGAAGCGTTGGGCTATCAGCATGTGTTGGCCTTTGATCATGTGGTGGGGGCCAATCCGCAACGTCCCGGTGGATGGCAGGGCCCATACACACACGAGACACCGTTTCATGAGCCGTTTGTCCTATTTGGTTTTATGGCAAGCGTCACACAGCAGCTAGGTTTTGCCACAGGCATTATCATTCTGCCGCAACGCCAGACGGTTCTGGTGGCGAAACAGGCCGCCACGCTAGATGTATTAAGTGGTGGTCGCTTGCGCCTGGGCATTGGGATTGGCTGGAATGAAGTTGAATATGTTTCGTTGAACGAAAATTTTAAAAACCGCGGCAAACGCATGGAAGAACAAATTGATCTAATGCGCCAACTCTGGACACAACCGCTTGTCACCTTCCAAGGCCAATGGCACACCGTCCCAGATGCGGGGATCAAGCCGCTGCCCGTGCAACAGCCGATCCCCATCTGGTTTGGCGGCCATGCACCAGCCGTTATGCGCCGCGTGGCCCAGAGCGGTGATGGGTGGATGCCCAATTATCGCACCGCCGCCGAGGCTCAACCCACGCTCGATATCCTCGATCGCGCCCTGGCCGACGCTGGCCGCACGCGCGCCGACATTGGCATCGAACCGCGCATCAATTATGGTGACGGCCGCCCAGAGCAGTGGCGAGAACTGATGGAAGGTTGGCAAGCCGTGGGCGCCACCCACTTGACGATCAACACAATGGGCAACGGCTTCACCACGCCCAGTCAGCACATCAACGCCTTGCAACGCTTTATGGAAACGATGAAGTAAATGATCCAAGAAACCTTACTTACCGACGCCGCCGCCCGCGCCCACCACTATCTGGCCAACATTGCGCAACGAGCTGTCTTTCCCGACGCCGCCGCGCTGACCAATTTGCATAAATTTGATGAAAGTTTGCCAGACCAACCAACTAATCCAGCCGCGGTGCTGGCCCTGCTGGACGAGTTCGGTTCGCCCGCGACCACGACTTCGGCCGGGCCGCGTTATTTCGGCTTTGTGACGGGTGGCACGCTACCCGCGGCGCTGGCGGCCAACTGGCTGGCCAGCGCGTGGGATAACAACGGCAGTTTCATCGTTCAGTCGCCGATCAATGCCAAATTAGAAGCGGTGGCCTTACATTGGCTGGTTGATCTTTTGGGCTTCCCGGCGACCACGGGTGGCGGGTTTGTCACCGGTGCGACAATGGCGAATTTTACCGGCTTAGCCGCGGCCCGCCATGCCTTGTTGCAAAGCCAAGGCTGGGATGTGGAGGCGCAGGGCCTGTTTGGCGCGCCACCCCTGACGGTGTTGGTGGGCGAAGAAGTGCATGTGAGTGTCCTCAAAGCCCTGAGTATGCTGGGGCTGGGTCGCGAACGGGTAATTCGTGTGGCGGTCGATGACCAAGGACGCATGCGCCCAGATGCACTCCCGGCGCTCGACGAAAAGACGATCCTGATCTTGCAAGCCGGCAATGTCAACACCGGGGCCTGTGATCCGGTCGGTGAATTTTGCACCATGGCGCGAACCGCCGGCACCTGGGTGCATGTGGATGGCGCTTTTGGTCTATGGGCTGCGGCAGCGCCCAACCGCGCCCATCTGGTGGCCGGTATTGCGGAGGCCGATTCTTGGGCGACGGACACGCACAAGTGGCTCAATGTATCCTACGATGGTGGCCTGGTGCTCTGCCGTCACCCCGAACATTTGAAAGCCGCCATGTCTGCCAACGCGGCCTATTTGGCCACTGGTGATGCTCGGGAACCCGCCCAATATACGCCAGAGATCTCGCGCCGCGCGCGTGGGATCGAGATCTGGGCGGCGCTGCGTTCATTGGGACGTAGTGGGCTGGCGGATCTGATCGAGCGCAATTGTCAATCGGCCACCCGTTTTGCCGAAGGTTTACACGCAGCCGGCTATGAGATTCTCAATAAGGTTGAGCTCAATCAAGTGATGGTTTCGTTTGGTGACAACGCAACGACACAGCGCGTGCTCGCGGCCGTGCAACAAGAAGGCACCTGCTGGTCTGGTGGCACCACCTGGCGGGGCCGCGCCGCCATGCGCATCAGTGTATCGTCCTGGGCGACCACACCCGCCGATGTGGAGCAGAGTTTAGCGGCAATCATACGCGTGGCCCAAGAGCATCGCTGAGCCGCTGCGGCCCAGCCGTCCATAGTTGAGGCCAACCGCTAATCAAACCTTATCTACTTTACACACAAACCAGAAAAAACAGTTACACAGAGACTTCGGCGTGAGCGACTTGACGGCTCGACCGAGCTCATTGAGGTCTGAGTTTGTCGAACGTCTCAGTCGAACGTATACGAAAAAAAAGCTTGCACAGAGGTCACAGAGGAAAGCTCAGCCTGTTCTACGATCGCTAACAACAACAAACAGGCCGCGGATAGAAATCCGCGGCCTGTTTGTTGCCGATACAAATTATGGCCGATTACACGATTATCTTTCGGGGCTATCCCAGAGCTCGAGTAGCTTTTCCACGGCATGGTCGAAAACGCGCAAAAACTGCATTGGATAGAATGAAAAGACATCTATACAATTTCGTAGGATTGCTGTACAATTTCTAAGTGGCTTCTTAGTTTTTTAGATGATTATGAACAGAGTTTGCGACCAGAATCAACATTGGCAATCAAGTAGTAATCGAGTATTTATATGGCCTACGAACAAGCTGTACTGCCTTTTGCGAAATTCAGGCCGGAACAACTCATTGAAGGTTGTCAACAGAACCGGCCAGATAATTCGCATGAACCTTTTTGCTTCGAACTTTTTCGACGGGCGATTGTCGAAAAGAGCGAACAATGTTGGTCCGCGATCTATCAACAATACAAAAATTTAGTCTATGGTTGGATCCTCCAGTTTGCCAGGACGAATGTGCAAATCGGTGATGCGTCCAGTGAAGAGATGGTCTTGGATGCCTTTACCGCCTTTTGGCGGGCGTTTACACCAGAGAAGCTAAACAATGCGGAGCGGCTGGCGAGTATTCTCGCTTATTTGAAATCGTGCGCGGTCACGGCTGTTTTGCAGGCGCGCCGCAAGGCCGAAAATATACGATTAGAAACCGCTTGGGATGAAGAGATCATCGAGAGCGACGCGGTGGCCACCCAAACGCGGACCGGCGCGGAGTCGCTGGTTTTGCACCAACTCAGTGCGGATCGGCTGTGGACCATTGTGGATCATTGTTGCAATGATGAGAAAGACCGCATTGTTGCTAGGCTAAGTCTGGTTGCCAACCTTAAACCGCGTTTGATTTTGGAACAACATCCTGACTTGTTCGCCAATGTCGCGGAAATTTATGCGCTCAGTCGCAATCTCAAGAATCGATTGGGTAGGGACGCAGCGTTGCGTGATCTGTGGGGAGAATTTATTTTATGAGCCATGCGTATACAAGCTTAGATGATTTTCAAGAGTGGGAGTTGGAAGCCTATGCGGATGGCGAAGCCTTGCCCCATGTTGCTGTGTTTTTTGAAGCCAATCCTGCCATCAAATCCAGCTGGCTGCGCCAGAGAAAGCTTGAGGCCCAATTGAACAGCGTTCTTTATCGTTTTGATTGTCCTTCGCCAGAGACGCTGCGAGCTTATTATTGGCGCGAATTACCCATAAGCGAAAGCAAGCAATTTGAAAACCATCTAGAACAATGCCCGCTCTGCAGCGCAGAAATGGCCAGCCTGCAAGGTTTCATGCACGAAACAACCCCAGCCGCGCAGGCAGAACCGGCGCACCGCCCCTATTCGCAAAATTCTTTCCCCCAAAATTGGCTGGCGCGCGCCCAAGAATTTGCCGATCAGATGCGGTTGGTAATTGCCAATCTGGTCCCGCCGGTTGCGCCGCAGTTTGCAACCGTTGCGCTCCGTGGCGACTCAGTGCCCAGGTTGCAAGGCGCGGCACAAACGTCATTGCTCTTTGAAGCTGACGATACCGACATTAGTTTGTTGGTGCAAAAGGAACAATCAGGCACATTACGGCTGGCGGGCCAGCTTTTTGCCAGCGATCTACCCGCCAATGCCTTTTGCAAATTGGTGCCGGCGCACCTAGAGGCGGTTCCAGTGCAAGCCCAGGTGGATGACACAGGCAATTTTGTGATCAATCAATTACAACCGGGCGCGTATCAGCTGGTCATTTTGCTCCAACACCAGTCGATTGTCGTGCCCAACCTCCTCCTCGAATAAGCTGTCGCTGATCGTAAACTCTATTATAAATTTCTGTATCCTTTGGGTGCTCAGGCTGCCCAGAGGATTTTGTTATAAAAGCCCTAGCCGATATTGGCATTTGTCCAATAAAAATTTTCTATGCGATACTGTCCATAACGATTTAGTTAGCTTGATAAGTCTACTTCGTGGTTAGACGCAAGTCAGCATGAAAAACCGAGTTTTACCATTGTAGGGCATGCCCTTGGATCATAAAACTGTAGTTGATCGATTCTTCTACAAATCCATTGCTGTGAAATTCGCCATCATCAGACAGGAACGTTTATCGTATGCGATTTGTCCGTGGATGTAATTTCGCCATTTTGTTCGATAGCAAGGGATATGAACCCAACCTATGCACCTCGAATTACTTGAACGGCTGCTCCAAACCACCGATACAGCGCGCCTGGTCGCTTTAATCCGCGAACACAACCTCGACATTGCAACCATTCAGGCCCTGAAAAATCAGATGGAAAGCCTTCAGGCCACAGAACTGGCCGAAGGTATGCGCATTGCTCAATTGGCGCACCAGCTAAGTTTACACATGCCAGCCCCGGCGCCCGCGCTGGGGCGTTGGACATTGGCCAATGCCCTCTTTTATACCTCGCACTACAGTGAAGCAGCGCAACTCTACCAACAAACACGCGCCGAGTATTTGGCGCAAGGGTGCATATTAGAGGCGGCGCGCATGAGCGTTGGGCAAGTTTTTGTCCTCGCCTATACCGGTGAGGGAGAAGCCGCTTTAGCCCTGGCCCAGGAGATAGAACCGATCCTGGCCATGTCCAGCCAAACTGAACCGGCGGATCTATTGCGACTCGGCAGCTTATTCATGAATGTCGGCGTTGTCCATGATCTGTTAGGTCAATATGAAGATGCGCTGGCTGTATATACGCGCCTCGTGCCCATTGCCACGCAATTAAATGACCAGCTTATGTTAGGCCAAGTCTTGCACAATCAAGCCTATGCCTTGGGTCAAATTGGTGCGCTAGCCGAGGCGCTGACGGCCTATCGGCAAGCCGAGGTGATCTTTCTAAACATGCAGGCCAAGTATGACTTGGCGCGTTTATATATCAATCTTAGCCAGTTGCTTGGCCTCCATCATCGTTACACAGAGGCGAATGCGGTCCAAGATAAGGCTGAACAGCAATTGATCACCCTAGAAGGCATGGAACAGCCGCGGCATCGGCTGACCCTGTTGCGCGCGCTCTTCTACCTGCAAAGTAATCATCCTATTGATCCCAGCCTTTTTGACGCCCTCAGGCGCGCCCAGGCAGCTTTTGCTCAGCATGGCCCGGTGCTTGAAGAGGGCCTTGCCTTGATCTTGCTCGGCCGTTGCCACCTGAGCGGTGGGCAATGGGCCGCGGCGCGCCAGACATTCGAAGCAGCCCAGGCTTTAGTCGAGAAAGGGGCAGATCGGGCGCTAGGCTATCGCATCCTCTACGGCTTGGGTGAAGTCGAACGCGCCCAAAAGCACCCGGAAAGCGCCATTGATTACTATCGAGCGGCCATTCAACAGATTGAATCCATCCGGTATGAGCTTCAGATCGAAACCTTTCGGGCCGGGTTTCTTACGGATAAGATCGAAATTTACCAGGATTTAGCCGATCTGCATCTGGAAATGGGCGATTTA
>JAPLGZ010000366.1 GCA_026389895.1 Chloroflexota bacterium
CGATCCGACTGTGCATCAACGTTTTGCCCGCCGCCACACAGGACGGTTGGCGATTGTCTGTGATGAAGCCCATTATCTGGGTGAGAAGCTGTATGGCAGCGGCGACACCACCCAGGCTGCCAAGCTATTGGCGCAACTGGGCGAACATGCCGCGTTCAAGCTTGTGATGACGGGCACCCACTATCGCGCCGATGAGAACCCAATTGTCTTTGCCGAATACGATGACCAGGGACGTATCGTCGCCGACATCCAACTGACCTATGGTGACGGGGTCTCGCAGGGCTTTCTGCGCCCATTTGACGCCACCCTATTCGACGGCACGCTCTCGCAGACGCGCCGTCGCCAACGCAATGGCAATGCCTACTATCGTACAGAGACGGTCGAACTGCGCTACACCGCGCAGCAATTGACCAAAGTGGCCATGGATCCCCAGTTTTGGGAGATCGCTGCCCGTCACGCGTTTGAGAAGGTGAAAGAATTACAAGAATTATGGCCCGCCTATTGTGGCATTGCTGGTTGCGCCAACCAGGATCATGCACGCCAGGTGATGGAATATCTGCAATCGCTGGGGGCGCGTTGTTTGTTGGCCGTCTCGGATGACAGCCAGGCGCATGCCAATTTACGACTCTTCAAAAGTGGCGGGCGTGATATGTTGGTGACGGTGGGCATGGCGCATGTGGGATACGACTACAAACCCATTGCCGTGGCCGCGGTGCTCAATGGTGTACGTGAGTATAATTGGCTAGACCAATTTACGATGCGTGCTGGCCGTGTATTGCCAAATCGCCCGGCCAGTGAGCAGACGGCGTGGATCTTTAGCATGAACGATTTAGCCATGCGCCGTTATGTCAACGAGAAACGCAATGAGGCTCAGCGGATGGTCAGGCTGGCCGAAGCCACCGAAGAGGTGGAAGAGACAAGCGAGATCGGTGGGGGCGAGAGCGAAGGGCCACGCTTGCTCTATCACGGCGTGACGCTTGACAGCATCTCGGGCATCGGCTTTGGGCATAATGGCTATTCTGAGGAGCTAGCCGACGACGCATCGCAGCCAGATGATGATCTGTTGCCCATCACGGATAAAGAACAACGTGAGCAATTGCGCCGGCGACGGCAAGGATTGGTGGGGCAATACGCCGCGAAACTCTATGGCCAAGTCAACGGTGACACAATTCGCCAGACGAATGCGGTGCTCTTACAACGCTACGGCAAACCAGTGAATCAGTGTACGATTGAAGAATTACAACGTCAGATCGAATGGCTAGAGAGCAAATTGGGCATTGTGCCGGGAGCCAATGACCCCAAGCCGGCGCAGCCCGATGCTGAGCCAACCTTTGTGCAGGGTGGTTTATTTTGATGAGGTGGTCAATCGTCGGTTACCGTTTACCGCATGACTTTATGGGCAAACCTTAGCCATCGGGTTCAACGATGGCTGTCACGCGGCAAGCGGTGACCGACAGTAATCATTAGGAACAGCGTAGGGGTGCCCCTACGCTGTTCCTAATGATTACGCCTTACCAAATCGCGCCTGATATTTTGCCCACACTTCGTCGGGTAGAGGCGTGCTGGCGGCCCAGACGTTGGCTTCAAGTTGTTCAACATTTAAGCTGCCCAGCGGGTTGCCGTGGATGCGTTCTTCCTTTAGGCAAAACTGCAAGGCCAACTGCAAGAGATTGACCTCTTCTTCTAGACACCATTGGCGAATGGCTTTGGCGGCGTCGATATCCGGGTCGTTCTTATACCGCCCTTTGGCGCGCGCCTCGTCGATGTCGATTCCGGTCAGCAACCCGCGCAAAATTGACCAACCGTTCATCACCCCAACACCGGCCGCGGTGGCGGCGGGCAAAACTTCATCGGCTGCGCTTTGGCGAATCAGGTTGTAATTGTTAAAACAGAGTAAAAAATCGACATCACCGGTGGCAATTGCCTTCAAGTGGAAATCATGTTGGCGCAGGCCATAGCCCACATTGCGCACCAAGCCACGCGCTTTGAGTTGCAACAGGCCATCCAACGTGCCACCCTTGGCCAGGGTTGGCTCAATCTGCACCGGGTCATGGATCAGCATGCCGTCGAAATAACTGGTGTTGAGAATCTGCAATTGATCTTCGACATCGCGGATCACGCGTTCTGCCGAATAATCGGGGGTCCCTTCGCCGTAGAAGCCCCACTGCGCCGCCGAATGACAACAGAGCCGCCCCGTGACAATCACACTTTCCCGCGGAATCTCTTTGAGGGCTAGCCCTAGTTTGCGCAGCGAATCGCCATAGCAGCGGGCACAATCAAAATGATTGACGCCCAATGTGATCGCATGTTTGATCAGCGCCACGGCTTCGTCGTCGGCCACAAAACCAAAGTTATTGCCAAAACCTTGCGTCCCAAAAGGGATCACAGGAATCTCTAAGCCGGTCTTGCCCAGCCGGCGACGCGGTAGGGCGTGGATGGGTTGCGTTATAGATTTAGTCATGATTGGTTCCCTTCGCCTGTCTGTTTGAAGTATAGGGGTGAGCTACTCTGATTCCACCTAGACCCGTCTGGCTCTTTCTGCTACGGTTTCCCATAGACAAAGAGCGCGGTCCGGTTGCGCTCGATAAACGCCCAGTCATAGGTCACCCCCAAGCCTGGGCCATCTGGCACCGGCATACAACCATCCTGGCCGAGATCTTCCGGTTGGTCAGAATAACCACATGTGTAGATGGGCGGCACCATGTTGGGCATGCCTGGTCCCATCAAGGCCAACTCGTAAAAATGCGTATTGCGAATGGCCGCAATCACCGCGCGGTGCGCCGGGCCGCAAGCATGCATCTGGACATCCAACCCCAAGGCTTCACAAAAATGAGCAATTTTCATGGCTCCGGTGATGCCCATATCGTACTCGGGGTCGGCGTGGATCATGTCGCAGCCGCCTTGGAGCATAAAATTAGCCTTTTGTTCCAGGCCACGCACATGCTCACTGACCAACAATGGCGTCTTAAGCTTTTCGCGCAACCGTTGATGGCCAAGGGCCGAGACGCCACTATCGCGATAGGGGTCTTCATACCAGAAATAATGGGCTTCATCACAAGCCTGGCCCACATAGAGCGCATCCAGAAAGGTGCGCAACTGGCAGGCCGGGTCGATCATCAAATACATATCGTTGCCGACGCGTTCACGCACGCCCAACAAATTGCGCACTTCGCGCCGCGCATCGCCGTTGTGCCAGCCATGAATTTTAAACCCGACAAAACCGGCCTCTTTGCAAGCCTGCGCATAGTCAGCAAAAGCTTCAGGGGTATCTAATCCGCCGGGCTCTTCCTGGCCATGATAGGTGCTGGCATAGGTGGGCAGGCGCTTGCGGAAAGCACCCAACATGCGCGCCACCGACATGTGATACTTTTTGCCTGCTAAATCCCATAGGGCAATGTCGAGCGCACCATGGCCCATGTGGTCGTAGGCCCGGACTTCACGCTTTAGATCGTCATAGATCGCCTCGCGCTCTTCGGGATCGCGCCCGATCAGATTGGGCGCCAACATCTGGATCTGGCCCAACGTTGATGGCGTGCCCACCCAATGCGTCACGTATTCGCCTTGTGCGCCATCGTCACACAAAATGCGCACGGCGAAGCGCGTAGGGGTTGATTTTGCACCGGGTAGGTGGATCAAATTGCCGACGCCGGCGTTCGAATGCGCGCCAAGGCCCACATTCTCTACGGTAAAGCTAAAAGCATGGATTTCAACACGCTCGATTTTGCTCATGGTCTCCCTCCTGATTGAATGCGTTGTTGATCGTGAAATGGATTGCCTGCCGCAGACCCACCATACGAAGTTAAAGCCGGCTTCGTACTGGCGAGAGCCGCGTGTGCTGCCTGACTGCATGGGGATTGGGGAAGCGCGTCAGCTTGCTGGTTAGCTGGCCCTTATAGCTGAAAATTATAACACCGCGGTTAGAAAAGGGCTATGCGTCTGAAAATGCGGTCCATCGGTTCGTTACCAGCAAACCGCGCGCTGGGCTTGTGGCGTAACAACCTGTCAATCTGCCGCCTAAATTTGCTATAACGGTGATTGTAGCGGAAAATTGCCGTGCAGATAAAGAGGCAGCGACGCGCCCTGGGGTAGCGTCAAAGCGCTTAGGATTAATCCGGATACGAGCAATTAAGGAGGTGAACGATGAAACATTGTCCCAATCCCGTCTGTCCGTTCTTGAAAGAATATAAACTGGTGGCTGAATTCAACGATAATGTCGAAGTCTGCCGCGATTGTGGCACGCAACTGGTGGCGGGTGACGCGCCTGACGTAGTCGTGGCCGAATCGGCCAGACCAACAACCGCCTATCAGCCGATATTGGCGGAAAATCAGCTACCCGATCTGGTTACGCTCTGCGCCGTTGATTCGGAAGCCGATGCGGAATTCTATAAAGCGCAGTTAGAATTTCAAGATATCCCCGTTGCGATTGTGCGCGAAACAGTGCCAACTGAAGATGAGCCTGATGAACCAGCGACACTGCTATTTGAATTGCAAGTGCGCCGTTCTGATCTGATGCGTGCCACCTATTTGCTGGACACGCTTGACAGCGAAACTGATGACACCCAGCTAGACGGTGAACTTTATGATGAGAGCCTGGCAGAAGACGATAAAGAAGACGATGAAGAGGACGAAGATGATGAGGTTGATCCCCAATGGGCTGAACTGGATGCGGATGATGAACCAGAATCCGCTTTGTCAGCCACGCCTGGCCGAGAAAGCTCAACATCTGGCAACATGCCCGCTGCTGCCTCGATGGCCGGAACGCCGCTTGGCGCAGCCGACGCAAAACCGACGAATCGCTCGAGTCAAACGCTCCTGCTGATCGTACTGGCGGTTATTGTCATTCTGATTGTCTGGTTTCTGCTTAATCGTTGATGGTTTGGCGCAAGCCTACCGGCATCATAGATTAGCTGGCGTTGGTCCAACTGGTGTTGCATTGAGCACGCTGGCCACATGACTAAGCAACACTTCGATCGTATAAGGCTTTGGGAGAAAGCCGTTTGGTTTTTGCCGCTGCGCTGGCGAGAAGATCGCCTGTTCGCTGTAGCCGGAGGTGAGGATTACCTTTACATTTTGATCAATGGTCCGCAAAATTTCCATCGTTTCTGGACCATTGATCCCTGGCATCAACACATCCAGCAAAACCATGCCAATCTCGGCATGATGGTGGCGGAATAGCGCCAGCCCATCGTCGCCATTTGCCGCGGCGAGCGTTCGATAGCCGGCACTCTGGAGAATTTCGACCGCCGCCTCGCGTACGGCTTCTTCATCGTCAACAACCAAAATGATTGTATCGGTGGGGGGCTGAAATTGCCCATGCGTGGGTGGCGGTTTGTGCAAGGCGCCTTGGCTGCTGGCGGGCAGATAAACCAGGAAACAACTCCCATGGCCCGGTCTGCTTAGCACCTGAAGACCGCCTTGGAGCGCATGGATGACGCCCAAAACAGCTGACAATCCCAAGCCATGGCCGCGGGTTTTTGTCGTAAAGTAAGGGTCAAAAATTGATTCAAGCACCGCTGGCGTCATACCAATGCCATCGTCTTGCACGCTTAGCACGACATATTCCCCCGGCCTAGGCGCTTGACCCACAAAATCGAGTGGGTCAAGTTGCCCACCAAGTACGACGGCCCGCGTGGTCACCCTAACGATGCCATTGTCATGTTGGATCGCCTCGGCCGCGTTGATCACTAGATTCATGAGGACTTGTTGAAGTTGCCCGCGGTCTGACTCAATCGTTGGCAGTAGATGCTGAAGATCAAGGAAGAGCGTAGAATTTTTTTGAATGACGATTTCTAGCAACTCATGGTTTTCTTGAATCAGGTCGTTCAAATCAAGTGGTTCAATCTGAAAGGTGCTCTTTCCGGCATAGGCCAGTAATTGGCGTGTCAGATCAGCCGCACGTTGGATCGATTTGATACTCTTCCCGAGGTGTTGGTATGCTGGTTGGTTTGGCGTTAATTGGCGCAGCGCCAACGAAGACTGACTCAAAATGCTGGTCAATAGGTTGTTGAAATCATGGGCCACGCCGCCCGCCAACAGACCAATGCTCTCTAGTTTCTGCTTTTGGCGCAAAATTGTTTCTGCTCGCGTGCGCTCACTTATTTCAAACTGAAGTTCCGTGTTGAGGTTGGATAGTTCGTGGGTGCGTGCCTTGAGCATGTTTTGAACCTGCTCAAGTTGCTGATTTTTGTCTTGGAGTTCAAGCGCTTGCTGGTGAATACGCTGGGCGCCCTGTACAATTTGGTTGACTGTAAAATGTAATTCCACCACGGTAAGCCCAATAACGATCCAGACAACGGCGAGATAATTAGGATCCACGATACTTGTCTGCGGATAGGCGCCATGCGTCTGTTCGAACATAAAAAGCAGCCCGATAACGACAGCCATCATTACGCCGAAGACGACGGTGACGCGGCTACCCAACAAAACGCAGCAGACAGTCAGGATTAAAGGCGTCATCACCATGCCTGGATTGCGAATTCCCCCAAACATAACGCTTGATAGAATGATCGCAAGCAACGCCGAACTGATCATTAGCGTCGCCGCTAGTCGCACATAACCACGCCGCGAGAGCCCAAAGATCAGGCTTAGAAAGATGGCCATAAAGGCCGCAATGGCATGATTCCAAGCCGCGCTAGCCGTGGTGGATGTGATCGGCAGGATCGAAAAGACGACGGTAACAGGCACACTTAATAAAAGAAGGTAATGCAAATGCCGCGCTACGCGCGTGCGCTCGACATCTTCAAAGATGGGGGGGACAATGAGCGAACGAAGAAATGTAAGCATAACTTAATGAGTGTGCCAGTTGAGTTTTGAATAGGAAAGTAAGCGTACAGGAGTTAGCCAAATGCGGACTTTTTCCATGTCCTTAATCGTTATTTAACAAGTGGCTATCCTGAGTATATAACGGCGTTTGCCATTTTTTCAAAACCTTACATCTGTCTAAACATAATTGCCTAAAAAACTTAGCTGGCACTTTACAAAGAGCCATTCAGGCGAAAACCCGTGCACTCATTTCGCTCATTCAAGCCAGACTGGCGGTGCAGGATCGACTGTCTGTTTTTGGAAAATTGCGTCGATCTCTTTCATTTCATCGGCACTCAGCGCCCAATCTAGCGCGCCCAAACTGGCGTCAACTTCGGCTGGCCGGCGAAAACCGACCAAGCCCACGCTGATCACAGGGTTGGAAAGCACCCAGCGCAAAGCCAGATGCGCCACCGTTTTGTTGTGACGGGCGGCAATCGCTTTCAGGTCTTCAACAACGGCCAAATTTTTGGCAAAATTCTCTGGCGTAAAAAGACTTAAACCAAACGCGCTGCCATGACGTCGCCAATCGTTCTCGGCAAACGTGGTCTGTGGGGTAAAGGTCCCGGTCAACAAACCGTGGGCCAGCGAACCGTAGGCCATCATGCCAATGCCATACTCCAGACAGTAGGGAAAGACCTCGCGCTCCATGCGCCGGTCAAAGAGATGATAGCCATACTGGCCGACATCGACGCGGCGCGCCTGCATACAGGTGGCGATATCCGTGGCCTTGAAGTTGGAGACGCCGACAAAACGCGCCTTGCCGGATTGGACAATCTCTTCCAGCGCCCGCATCGTCTCCTCATAGGGGGTCTGGATGTCGGGCCAGTGAATCAAATAAACATCTACGTAATCGGTTTGCAGGGCTTTCAGGCTGCGCTCAATGGCTGCCAGCGCTTGAGACCGTTTGCTGTCGCGATACCAGCGCTCCTCTTCCATGTAGATGCCGAACTTGGTGACCAGGATCACATCCTTGCGGCGCGGTCCCAGCGCCCGCGCCAGCAAATCTTCCGAACGCCCAAAACCATAGCCCTCTGCGGTGTCAAAGCAATTGACGCCCACATCCAGCGCCCGATTAACGGCTGCGATCACCTCACTTTCATCATAATGGCCATATTGGCCGCCTAACTCCCAGCAGCCAAAGCCAATGGCGGAAGTTTGCAAACCGGTCCGACCAAATGCCCGATATTCCATCATGATCCTCCTCCGTAATAGACAATGCGGTTGTTCGAAGTTGAAAGTTGCTGACTCGTAATCGAGTTGGTAATCGTCTAGGAGAAAATAGTGCCACGAACCTAGGCCTGAACAGTGACGATTTTTTTTACATGGGTCTCGGCTAGCACAAAAACATTAGCGCTCTGGGGCAATCTCTTCTAGCGTATGACCGCTGGTTTCGGGCAAAAACTTTAATAGAAGCGGCGCCAAAAGCATCAGTAGCGCCAAGAGACTGACCATGATCCAAGGTGAGCCTAGGCTGGCGACCAACAGGCCGTGTAGCACCAAACTTAATACGCCGCCCAGCGTCGCGATGACGGCGGTGGCGCCGGCCGCCGTGGAACGATACGACGTAGGAAATAACTCTGCGCGGATTGTGCCTAGCGCTACACTGACCCCCAAACTGATGAAGAGCATCCCCGCCCACAAGCATGGCAGCAGCCAACCCGCACTGTTAAAGTAGGCGATGGTAAAAAAGGGTAAGATCACCAGGAACAAGCGTGTCGTCTTTTTGCGCCCCCAGCGATCACTCAATTGCCCGGCATAAGCGCTACCCAGCACGGCCATGAAACCGGCGCTCAAGTTGAGCAACGCAACATGCCAGGGTTGCCAGCCATGCGCCTGTTGCAGATAAGCCGAATCATAAAAGAGGGCTGCGCTTTCGCCGAGATTAACCAGAAAAATCAGGGCGCCAATCACCAGAAACCGGCCCGGGTAGGCCCGCACTAAGCCAACGAGTGGTTGCACAGCTTGCAGGCGCGGCGTGACCCGTTGGGCTTGAAAACGGCTGGTCTCTGGCAGATTTTTACGTAACTGATTCGTAAAGAGTAAGGCCAGCAGACCGAGCACAAAAAGCGCGCGCCAGCCTCCTGGCGTAATATTGACCAGCGAAAAGAGCACTGCTGCCATGCCGCCCCCATAAGAAGTCAGCGCGGCAAGCGCACCAATTCCCCAGCCGCGCGCCTGCTCGGGAAACTCCTCAATGATGATCACCCCGGCGAGCAACGTGGTGGCTGTGACAAATGTACGCACCAGGAATTGCAGGCCGACAAAGATCATGATCGATGACACAAAAGCGGTCGCGCCTGTCAGCAGTGAAAATGCCACCAACGAACCAATCAGCAACCGGCTTCGCCCCAAGTGATCGGCGGCTAACATCAAGCCCAAAGCCGGCAGCGCCCCTAGCCGGATAATCGCCGCCATGTTGCTTAACTCGGCTGTAGATACGGCAAAACTAACTTGAATCTGGGGCAGCGCCAATGAGAGCAGCGCCAGGTCATACTGGCCAGCGATCACACCGATGCCAACCAAGCCCAGAATTTGCCACTGGCGACGCGTCAAAACCGGTGTGTTGGCACGAAAGGGTGTCCAGCGAATCCAACCAGGCGTTGCTGAAGCTAAACTTGGTTCGTCTATAGGCAATGCTGCCACCACTTACCGAACAAATCTGCTGTTGCGTATAAAGACTGTCTGTTGAAAGAGGGAGTATTTTAGCATTAAACTGGGGTGGCGCAAAGACGAGATCAAGAATCGGGGAGTTTCAAAACGAAGAGGATAGTTGATTGACGGATTAAGGCCGCCTGATCCGCCAATCAACTATCCTCTTCGTTTACCTGTTCCATCTGACGACAAATGGGGCATGTCGAGCAAACTGGTTAATTCTTGATGGCAACGGTGGCGAAATATTCCTCATAGTTGCCATCTTTGTGGACAATGCGCAGCCGCAATTTGTGGTTGCCATTAGGATATTTGGTCGTGTCAAGCGTGAACAATTTGCCCCACTGGGGTTTGGCTTGTACATCGAGACTCGTTGCTTGTTTATCATCCCCATTGAGCAATAGATCTAGCTGCCATTTGCCAAAATTGGGATCTTGGGCTAACCCTTCAATAGTAAAACTACCGCTGATGGTGGCCCCATCCACCGGTGCGCTTAGCCCAACTTTGCCATTGGCGATGGCCGCGGCTTGGGCCACCTGACCGGTTGTCGTGTAGATCTTCCAAAGGGCGCGGCGTGTATCGGTCTCCAGCTTGGTTTCACCGCTGCTTTGCCAAATTTTCAGCGCCTCATTGTAGGCGGCGAGGGCCTGGTCATATTGTTTGAGATCGCTATGTAAGCCGCCGATTTCGTTTAGAATATCGCCAACGGTGGCGGCATCCTTGCTTTGCCGTGCCGTAACCAATGCTTGGTCAAAAATTTTGAGCGCATCGGCGGTCTGATTGAGTTGTTGATAATTTGAGCCAATCGAAAGTAAAGCGCTCGCCGCCCGCTCGCTATCGTTGAGTTTCTGCCACAACTGCATGGCTTGTTGATAAGCCGTCGTTGATTGCGCATACAACTGTTGGCGACGGTAGACGCGTCCAAGCGCGACCAGTGTGCTGGCCACCTGTGACTGATCACCACCCGCGCGCCCGGCGGTCAACGCTTGCTGGTAGGCTGCCAGCGCAGCGGCATATTGCCCAGTATCTTCATTAACTTTACCCATTGCTTCATAGGCGTCAAACAAGATGGAATTATCATTCAACTTGCGTCCAATGGCCAACGCTTGGTTGAAAGCGGCGGTCGCCGCCGTATTGTTGGCGACATTGGCATAATTCGACCCCATGTTTAACAACGCACTGGCCTGACCCTTTACATCGTTCAACTTTTGTAGCAAGCCGAGCGCCTGCTGGTAGGTGGCCGTCGACTTGGCGTACTGCTTTTGCTTCCGATAAACACGTGCGTTGGCCGTGAGCATCTCGGCCATTAAGGCTTGATCACCGGTCGTCTGTGCGATCGTATAAACTTGCTGGTAAGCGGCCAATGCTTGATCATACTGTTGTAAATCTTCGCGCAAGCCACCTACGGGTTGCAAGGCATCGCTCACAAGTCCATTGTCATTCAACTGGCGCGCAATGGCCAAGGCCTGGGCAAAGGCTTCTAAACTTTGGGCCGACTGATTGGCCGATTTGTAGCTCTGGCCAATCGACGCCCACGTACTTGCCTCATTTTTTGTATCATTTAACGCTTTAAAGATGGCCAAAGCCTGTTGGTAAACGGCGACTGCTTTGGCATATTGCGCTTGCCGGCGATATACGCGGCCAATTTTGCTAAATGTATTGGCGGTGGCCACTTGATCTTGGAGCGCTTGGGCCGAGGCCAGCGCCTTTTGATAGGAGGCCAAGGCTAGATCGTATTGTTCATTTTTGAAATAGTTGTCCCCTTCTTGAGATAACTGCTTAACCGTGGCCTGGGGCTGTGCCGTTGTGCCCGTTTGGGCATACGGTGCGGCAAAGACCGGTGTCGCTATAAGTGACAGGCCGATCATCAGCGCACTGCCATAGTTGAGGCTGCGCGACATAAAAGTTTTCATACTATCCTCCAAATTCGCAAGCGAATACCAAATTCTATGTAAAGACGAGTTGGCGAGATAACAAGTAATTCGTATGTATTTCCAACTTTTCCAGTCTCATTATAACAGAAAAGCCAAAGAGACAAGCTGTGATCGCTTGCGACTTGCTTACGATCCAAGTTGACTATTTGGGCCCATTCGTTGCAGCCTTGGGGGCGGTTCTACAATAGGGAAATCCCTCCCGCTGGGTAGGGTTATCCCCTATTGTAGAACCGCCGCTATACCCTGTATGATGAATTGATGGCTTGGCAAAGTTATAAGAAAAGGAGAAATTTATGTCGCAACCATCAGAACGCCAGATGGCAAATTTAGTCGAGATGCTCCAACATGACCCTTCGCTGTTCGCTCGTTTGCCCCATTGGGAAGCGGATATTGTTCAACGCGCGTTGGATGGCCAGGATGTTTACGAAATTGCCCAAGCGCTCCATATTGTGGAAGCTCGCGTGTGGGAAGTCTTGGGGAGCGCCGCGAAGATGGCGACCGGTCAACCCGTGCAACAGATCGAGAGTGGCGGGCTGGGCAGTGACACCGATCCTGGTGTCACTGGCGGCTATGATGAAACTGGCTTTGGCCGCTTACCCGCCGATGCCCCGCTGACCGATGTGGAAGCACTCAATTCGTCAGAAGGCAGCCCGCAAGACTTTGATGAATCTGACGAGATCGCGCGCGATCTGGACGAAGAGGGCTAAATCCTTATTTCCGCCAGATTCGTTCCCCACCCACGGCTGCCGTAAAATCAGCAATCCGCTGCGCTAGATGGGCGCGGCTATCAAAAAAGGTGCTTAGTTGAGATTTGAACGCAAAGATTGCCTCAATTTTGGCCTGGATTGCGGCTTCTGAGAGTGGAATCACTTCGGCTTGCCAACTATTTTGTGCAGCCGCCAGCACTGCCTCTAGCGCACCGGCCTTCTCGGCATAGGGGTAATCCTCGTAATAGACCAAATTTTGTCTGTTAAAGCACAACTCAGCCGCGGCGCGCGTCAATTGGTGATCAACATGGTGACCAATGGTCAAGGGGACAACAATCTGCTTGGCGGTGGGTAGCGCGGCCATTTGGCGTGCTAAATCGTTGATCAAGTTCAACTCGGCGGGCGCCACCTCGCCAAAAATGTCGGCATCCGACACATAGAATGGCGCCCCTGTGTCGGGGTGGTAGCGATAGATGCAGTCGGGCACTGCCCAGTGTAAGGTGTCCGCGCCCAGAATTTGACTGGCCACAATATCCTCCGCACGCCGACCGTCCACGGCGTCCACGACCAATTCCCACCGTGTATGCAAGCTTTGCGCATATTCAGAAACTGTCGACACAGCAGGATCGCCAGCTGTGATGGTGACAATCAGGACGCGTTGACCGGCCGTTGTTTGCTGGAAAATTTGGCCCCCACACGAGAGGGTGGCATCGTCTAGATGGGGTGAGAGATAAATTGAATCGTAGGCTACGTGTGTCATCGGTTTCTTTCGAAAAATAATCTTGAATTTTTGCAGATTCTTACATTCAGTCTGTACTACTTTATGGTATACTCCCCGTCGGCGTAAAAACCATCAATTCCAGTCTGCTCCAGCGATCCATAAAGGTTATGATGAAAAACAGCACTTCTTCTATTCGCCGTATTGCCATGCTCAGCGTGCACACTTGTCCCCTGGCCTTATTGGGCGGTAAAAAGACCGGTGGCATGAATGTCTATGTTCGAGATTTTAGTCGTGAACTGGGGTGTCACGGTCTACAGGTTGATGTTTTCACCCGTTCGCAAGATGATTGCCAGCCGATGATCAAACATGATCTGGGCAATGGGGGCCGGGTTATTCACATTCCGGCTGGGCCCGAGAGACCGATCCCAGTGGCTGAAGTTGGCAACTACTTAGACGAATTTACCGACGGTGTGCTCCATTTCGCGCGAGCAGAAGGCTTGGAATATGATCTGATCCACAGCCATTATTGGCTTTCGGGGCTTGTGGCTGAACAATTGCGCCAGACTTGGGTGGACACGCCAATTGTGCATATGTTTCACACCCTAGGGCATATGAAAAATCTGATTGCTGAATCCGACAGCGAACGGGCGCCCCAGGCCCGCCTTGATGGCGAAGCGCGTGTGGTGCAAATTGCCGACCGCATTATTGCCGCCACGCCAGCCGAAGAGCAACAACTGCTTGAACTCTATGCCGCTGATCCAGCTAAAATTGCTGTGATTCCGCCCGGCGTCGATCTCTCACGTTTTCATCCGATCCCTAAAGCAGTGGCCCGTGAACGGGTTGGCATTCCATGCGGGAATAAGAACATTCTCTTTGCTGGCCGGATTGAACCGTTAAAAGGCATTGATACGTTATTGCAGGCTATGTCGATTCTGCAGAACCAACACCCGCAAGCGGTATCTGACACCTGTGTGGCCATTATTGGCGGTGATCCTTGGGCCGATACATTGGATGCCGAGATGGCGCGGCTGCAAGAATTGCGCACCGCGCTAGGCATTCATAATCTGGTCACCTTTTTGGGCGCTAAAGACCAAGATATTTTACCAAACTATTATGCCGCCGCAGAAATGGTGGTGATGCCTTCGCACTACGAGAGTTTTGGGATGGTGGCCCTAGAAGCGATGGCCATGGGGACGCCCGTGATCGCTTCGGAAGTGGGTGGCCTGGCCCATCTGGTCCAGCACGGTGTGAATGGTTTTCATGTACCATCGCGCGATCCAGACGCGCTCGCCGCCTCTATGCTGGCGCTGTTAACCAATGATGAACTGCGCCAACAATTGGGCCGCCAAGCCCGTGAGTATGCTCAGCAATATGATTGGAGCAACATTGTTCAGCGGATGTTAGGTGTTTATCGCCAATTGAGTTAAGCCGGACCCTATTTCACTACTAATCTTCCAGTTCGACGCCCAGCGCCGCCAGCGCCGCGGGTAGATCGGTTTGGGGAGTGAAGTGAATCGTATGGAGACCGACCGCACGTGCGCCTTCAATGTTGTGGGCAAAATCATCAATGAAGATGGCTTCTTCTGGTTGCCGGCCCAGGCGGGCTAACGTGCGCTCGAAGATGATGCGGTCCGGCTTCATGATCTTCTCGTAGGCCGAGCCGACAATTAAATCAAAAGCGTCCGCCATCGGGTAATCAACCGTGAGCGTCTGGTTGAGATTATCCGCGGCATTGCTGATAATGGCCGTTTGATAACGCCTCTTCAGGCGGCGAATGAGGTCGATCAGCGTCGTATCTAATTGATCCCCGCCCCAAAAATCTTGCCGGAAGGCCAGAAATTCTTCATCTGTTAGACGAAGATGTTGCTGAATCCACTGCCACAACTCCAGGGTCGTAATGGCGCCTTGCTGCGCTTTCAGCCCCATTTCACCGTTAAAGACGATGATCTCAGATTCACCTGGTTGCAGCCCCAAACGTTGTTCCAGCGCGTTGCGGCGGCTGCGATTGGCCGTCCGCACTAAAACCCCACCGACATCGAAAATGATTGCCTTGATCAATTTAAATTCCTTCTTTGACTAAACCGCGGATGCGCGGGAGGACGCGGATTGATGAATTGGTAACAAAAATCCGCGTCCTCCCGCGCATCCGTGGTTCTAAATCAACGGTTTAAAATTAGCCCAACTTTTCCAGCGGCACCTTTGCGTGAATCGCACTGCCGTTGGCATAGTCAAACTTTGGCCCATTCGTCGTTGCCGCCCAGCGCACGCCATTAGCGATCACCAGTCGTACATTGTCGTCGAAATAGGTTGGATGTGTTTCATGGCCAGGGCGGAAGTAAAAGACTTTGCCGCGCCCGCGATGGAAACAGCAGCCGCTGCGGAAGACTTCGCCACCGGGGAACCAACTGATCAAGACCAGCGCGTCTGGCGTCGGAATGTCGAAGAGTTCGCCATACATTTCTTCTTCGGGTAGCTCAAAATAAGCCCCCAGCCCTTCGGCAATTGGATGCGCCGGATCGACGACCCAGAAGCGCTCATGCTCACCGGCTTCACGCCAGCGCAAACTGCAAGAAGTGCCCATCAATTTCCTGAAGATCTTGGAATGGTGGCCGGAATGTAAAACGACCAAGCCCATGCCGGCCAATACCCGTTGGTGGACGCGATCCACAATTTCGTCTTGCACCTTGCCATGCGCCATGTGGCCCCACCAGATCAACACATCGGTGTTGGCCAAAACTTCTTCGGTTAAGCCATGCTCTGGTTCGTCTAACGTGGCCGTACCTACGCTGTCAAAACCATGCTTTTTTAACCCATCTGCAATGACCGTGTGGATGCCATTGGGATAGACTTTGATCACCGCTTCGTGGGATTTCTCGTGTTGAAATTCATTCCAGACCGTTACGCGAATTGAACTCATGCTCGCTTCTCCTTGGTTGTGTTAAATAAAAACAGAATGGTAGCACATAGACAAATTCTACCATTGGTGGGGTTCTTCGGCATAGAAGGCGGTGGAACAATAAGCCAGTCAGGGCCGCAAACCTTGCCATGAGTTGTTAACTACTGACCTACCATGACCCTATTGCCATTTTGCGCGGCTGACGCCTGGATCGCATCCCATAGACGCGCCATGCGTAGGCCCACTTCTGGTGGACAAGGATTGGGGATTTCTCCATTACGCACGGCCAGAAACTGCTGCCAGACGCCCATTGAATTGGCAACCGCCACGGGCTCTGGTTGTGCTTGGCCAGCCTTTTGCAGCTTCAAAAAATGGCCCCAAATATCGGTGAATAGAACGCCCTGGGTACAAAAGACGCGTACATCAGAGGTTGAGTTCGTACAAGTATCGCCACACGCGTTCATCGTTACCATCGCGCCGGATTGCAAACGCGCGATCACCGCGCCCAGGATTTCGACCGGCGTCTCGCGATTATCAAACCAGGCCGCGACCTGGGCAAAATCCTCGCCAGCCAAATCGGTGATTGTATTTAGCATATGCGCACCGGTGTCAAAAAAGAAGCCCCCGCCCGCTAGTTCTGGCACTTGGCGCCAGGTGCCTAAGTTGGGGGTGCGCCAGTTTTCCCAAGAAAGACCCGAGATGTTGAGGATTTGGCCCAATTCGCCGCTGCGTAACATTTTGACCGCTGTGCGAATTTCCGGCGATAAACTGCCTGGAAAAGCGACAACCAACAGTCTGCTTGTGCGATCGCGCACTTCGATCAAGCCCGTGGCCTCGGCCGCATTGATAACCATCGGCTTTTCCAGCAATACATCTAGACCTGCTTCCATACAGGCCGCTGTCTGCGCGTAGTGATAGGCATGAGGCGTGATGATAAAGGCGGCATCTAACGCTGCACCATAGTGGTGCAGGAGCCGTGCTAGATCGGGCTCATTCGGTGGCGGCGGCAAATTCTTCTCTCTAAACAGCTCACAAGCCTTTTCATAGGCCGCGACGGATGGCTCGCAGATGACGCGGATATTCGTTGTTTCGGGTTGGGTTAACATTCTTTTGATATGACCATAGGCCATGCGACCACAGCCGATCATCACGGTTTGTACGGGGAGAGGCATCTGTTTTTATCCTTATACGCGATTGCGCCAATTTATGGTTTGCTGTGTGAATTTATTGTCATCAACGCCCTTTGAATTGCGGTTTCCGCTTTTCAATAAAGGCACGATACCCTTCTTGGTAATCCTCGGTGGAAGCGTTGGCAAAACTTTCGTCAAATTCCGTCGCGGTGAGTGGGCTTGGATCTAAGAGGCGGCGGGCAAATTTCTTATGCCAGCGATTAGAAAGCGGCGCACCATCCGCAATGCGGCGGGCGGTGGCATAGGTTTCTGTCTCTACTTCGCTGTCGGCTACCACACGGGTGACCAGACCTTTGGCCTTCGCCTCCTGCGCATCGAAAATTCGCCCTTCTAACAAAATTTCGAGAGCGGTGGCGCGCCCGACCAGATCGATGAGCGCCTCAATTTCTGGATAGCCCATAATGACGCCAATGCGGTTGATCGGTACACCAAACCGGCTCGATTCACCACAGATGCGCAAATCACAGACGCTGGCGAGTTCCAATCCACCACCCACGCAGATGCCTTTGATCAACGCAACGGTGGGATGGCGGCAATCACGGATGGCGGCCATGGCTTCGTGCATAATTTTGCCATAGGCGCGCGCCTGATCTGGTGTGGCGCGTTCTGTCTCAAATTCTGAAATATCCGCGCCAGGCGAAAAGGCTTTATCCCCTGCTCCACGCAGCACAATACAGCGCAAGGTTACATCCGCCGTCAAGGTCTGCATCACTTCGCTGACCCGCACCCAGAGCGCTTTGCTTAACGCATTGATCTTCTCGGGTCGATTCAAGACCACGGTGGCGATGTCATCGGCGCGTTGCACCAAAATTAGATCATCCATCGCGCTTTCCTCGGCTACTTGGATCGGGTGTAAGAGTTGATATCGACAACGGTTGGTGCATGCCGAATACTACCTTTTCTATTGACCAGCCATCGCGCCAGCCATCGTCCCTTTGATGAGATATTGCCGCGCAAAGATAAAAATGAGGAGTGAGGGCAACATATAGAGCAGCGCCATCGCGTTCAACATGCCGTAATCTAAATTCGTATAGGCAATCAAAGCTCGGAAAAGCCCGAGTGGCATCAGAAACTTTTTCGCATCCGATAGCAAGATCAAGGGCAAGAAAAAGGTGCTCCAGGCGCTATTAAACGAGAGGATGGCGGCGGCCCCCACCCCTGGTAGCGCCAAAGGAAACACAATTCGTGACAAGGTCTGGAAACGGGTCGCACCATCGAGCCAGGCGGCTTCTTCCAATTCTAACGGCACCGAATCAATAAATCCTTTCATCACCCAGATCATAAAAGGAATATTGCCCGCCGTCAGACCCAGCACAACCCCGGTTAATGTATTAAGCAAACCCAGTTCGCGCATGATCAAATAAAACGGTAAGACGGTCGCCGTGCCAGGAATGATCTGCACCAATAAGATGGCAAACATCAACCCTCGTTTAAAGCGAAAAGTGGCGCGCGATAGCGCATAGCCGCCCAGCGCACAGAGCAATAACGCCAGCAGGACGCTGCTCATCGTCGTAACCAGGCTATTGCGCAGCAAGGTCAACGCGTCACCGCGCCCAAAAATTGAATCCCAAAAATGCTGCCAGGTGAAACCTGTGGGCCAATAGAGGTAGAGGCTAGAGACGTTGGCCGGTTTGTCGGTAAAGGCGCTCAATACAGGCCAGATAAAGGGAATTAAAATAAAGATCGAAAAGACGACCAAAAATAGATAGACGCCGCCAATATCCAGGCGCTGACGCCAGACGTGGTTCTGCGCTTGTTTTGCATTCAACATTATATTACTTTGTGTAGCCACAATTTGTACTCCCTACTTTTTAGTTCACTATTAGAACTTAAATATGCGTAACATCGGCCTTTATATACGACAACCGCATAACTTAGGGTCCTGGTCTACTAACGCTCGTTAGAGTTGCAAGCACCCTCTCTGCGTTTTCAATACATATTGCCGGTTTGTCTCCAGTATGCAACCCAAAACAGCTATTCGCATCTGCAATTGAAACACAGTAGTTGATAGACTCAAGCTTTCCTTTAAGACTCATTCGACGGATATCAAAGGAATTTGAGTTAATATCTTTACGCTCTACTTCAAGAGAGTACTCAGGCGGTAAGCCACGACCAACCGTAGGTGACATGCTACAATTATCAAGAGAGCGGTGAATCAGTTGTACGACATGAAATTTATTTGTTATCAATTGCCAAATTTTAGGGTTAAACTCGACTTGCCATAATTTACCATAGTCGGCGCTAACGCTAGAGCTTGCATAAGACGGTAGAATCCACCATAGTGTATCTTTAGGTGGGGAGGGTAAGGTCGGCGTTGGTGCCTCTGTTGGGATTTGAGATGCTGTGCTAGTTGCAGTCGGTGCCGGTATTCGTGTCACAGTCACTGTTGGCAAGACGCTTTCTACTTGCTGTATCGGAGTGATTTTAGTTGAAGGCGTACTAGGTTGACTACTACATGCCACAATGGATAGAGTCAATATGAGGAGCACCCGGCAATGCTTTAGTAAGGTCATATCTATACTTATTTTATCTTATGCCAACTACTTTAGTTTGTGTTACACATCTCATCTTGAGATCTTAACTACAATTCAACCCGCATGAGCCGCAAATAAACAAACGCCAGCAGGAGACTGATGATCAACATGATCATCGCCGCTGCGCTGCCATAGCCGAGTTCGAAGAATTGGAAACCCTGGTTGTAGACATAGATGCCTACAAGCTCAGTGGCGTTGCCAGGCCCACCACGGGTCAAGGCGAAGACCAAGTCGAAGGTGCCAAAACAACCAATCGTATTGAGCAATAACCAGAGCAGCACCACATAACGAATCAAAGGCAGCTTGATGCGCGTCAGCATCTGCCAAGCGTTGGCGCCATCAATCGTCGCTGACTCTAAGATTTCTTTGGGAATGCTCTCCAATCCCGACAGAAAGAGGATCATGGCAAAACCAGAGTTGTTCCAAAAATTGACCAGTACGATGGATAACAACGGTGCGCTACGCAGCCACAATATCGGGTCAAAGCCCACCAAGCCGACCATCCGGTTCAGGGTCCCCAACTCCTTGGCGCCTAACATCGAGGACCAGATCAGCGCCTGCGTAATGCCAGGGATGACCATTGGCAACACAATGACGGCCAACAGGAAGCCCTGCCCACGTAATTTGCGCCGGTTCAAGACCAAAGCAGCGGACAACCCCAGAATAAATTGCCCCAAATTGGTATAAAACGTATATTCCAACGAGAGCCAAAGGGCATGGCGAAACTTGTCATCGCCAAACAGTTTGACATAATTGGCCAGGCCAATGAACTTGAAATTCATCGCCTTCGGCCCCGACAGCGCCAGGTCTGTAAAGCTGACGTAGACCGCCCACAGGGCTGGCAGCAGGGTGAAAATCAGGACCATGGACAAGGCCGGCGCCAAAAAGAGGAAGAGTGTTTTACTTGAGAGACGGGTCATATTGGATCCAACCTATTGGCAAAAAGGGGATACGGACCACTCGTTTGGTGGGTCGGTATCCCCTTTCCATCATCATTAATTTTGTACAGAGGGTAAATCTAGGTCCTCACCCCTTGACCCCCTCTCCTGAACGGTAGGGCTGTTTCAGAAAAGGGGGCGCTTCAGTAGAAGCGGAGCACATCAACAACTATGATCTCCCCTCTCCTGAACTCAGCCCTTCGATTCAGGAGAGGGGGACGCCCATAGGGCGTAGGGGGTGAGGACTCTCTCGTCCTTACGCGCGCTTGGCGTTTTCCTCACCTAATGCTTCGATCATCGATTTCGCAAAATCTTCCATCGCTTGTTCGGCTGTCGATTTGCCGGTGATGATATCTTCGGTGGCGCGACCGACGCCGTCGGACAATTTGGCGGTGCCCACGCGGTCAAACTTGTAGGTGCGACCGGTCTCAAAGAGTTGGCTGGCGGCGTACATTTTGCCGTCGACAATCGTTTTGTAATCGGGGCATTTGTCGACTGTATCCTTGCGCCCTGAGGGTCCACCAATGTAGGTGCTCATGGTGTTGCAGAAGACTTCGTTCGAGCCCTCATATTTAATAAACTCAGCGCAACCTTCGACCGACTTGCTCTTGGAGGAGACCACATCGCCTACCCCACCACTGACATAGGTGAAAGGTTTGCCGCTTTCGGAGGGGAATTCCCAACGATCAACCTTTTCGAACAATCCTTCAATGGGTGTCGCGCCTGTGGGACCCCAGTCGAAGGTCCATTGCCATTCTCCACCGGTCACGATGGCGGTTTTGCCTTCGGGGAACTCTTGGTACTTAATTGGTTCCCAGGGATTCGGCGATAAGAGTTCTTCCACCGTCAACCAATTGTTTTTGGCCAGGGTCTCATAGACTTTGAGCGCCTTGAGTAAATTCGGGCTGGAGACCACCCATTTTTTGTCGGCTTCGTCATAGATCGGGCCATCAAAGCTCAGCCAGACCATCTGGAAGCCTTCGCCCCAGGTGCCACCGCCCCACGGGGTGGCGGCGGGCAGACCACACGGTTTTGCTTGCGTCTTTTTGGCGATTTGATCACAAGCGGCATAAAAATCGTCCCAGGTCTTGGGCTGGTCGGTCGAAAT
>JAPLGZ010000657.1 GCA_026389895.1 Chloroflexota bacterium
TAACCATCAATGCCGATGCTGGTGGTATTCCCGGCCGTGGCGGTGACGGTACTGGGATCATCGCCAGCGGTTTGCACATAACCGGCGGGTAGGGTGGTCTCGTCCACGTCCGCCGTGGTCAAACCGGCGGGTACGGTGGCGGTATAGTTGCCATTGGCATCCGTACTCACCGTGTGCGTCACGCCCAGACTGTCCGTGATTACCACCGTGATGCTAGGCAGGTCGGGTTCACTTTTCCCTTGTATACCGTTACCATCGGTGTCTTCAAAGACATGCCCAATCACGTCGCCCTGTGGCTGATAGCCATCGTTGCCAATACTGATGGTGTTCCCTGTCAGCGCTGTAACGGTGTTGGGATCAGCGCCAGCGGTTTGCACATAACCCGCAGGCAAGGTGGTCTCGTCCACGTCCGCGGTAGTTGAACCGGCTGGTACGGTGGCGGTATAGTTGCCGTTGGCATCTGTGCTCACGGTGTGCGTCACGCCTAAACTGTCCGTGATTACCACTGTGACGCTGGGCAGGTCCGGTTCGACCCCGTCCTGCGTGCCGTTGCCATCCGTATCTTCAAAGACGTGCCCCGTCACGTCGCCTTGCGGCTGATAACCATTATCGCCTGCGCTAATAGAGCCACCGGAAGGCACGGTCGCTTCGTTAGGATCTTCGCCAGCGGTGTGGACATAGCCGGCGGGTAGGGTGGTCTCGTCCACGTCCGCGGTGGTCAAACCGGCTGGCACGGTGGCGGTATAATCGCCATTGGCATCGGTTGTCACGGTATGGGTCAGCCCCAAACTATCCGTGATCACCACCGTGATAGTCTGCAGGCCGGGTTCAGTCCCATCCTGGGTGCCGTTGCCATTCGTATCTTCGAAGATATGCCCGGTGACTGCGCCGCCGGCTTGATAGCCGAAATCCGCCGTGGTCATGACTTGACCAGCCGCTAAGGTTACCAGGAGCGGCTGGTTGCTGGTGGTTAGAAAATAATTCGCTGGCAACGTGTCCGTATTGACAATTACGGTGTAATTGCCGGAGACCAAACTAGCAAAATTGTAGGTGCCGCTGACATCGGTCGTAGTCGTGATCACGGCGCCACCAGGCAAGGTCAGACTGAGCACCACACCTGGCAACCCTAACTCACCAACCGCTTGGACACCATTGCCGTCGCTATCGTCCCAGACCAAGTCACCAATACTGGCGCTCACCGTGGTTAGCGAGGCACTGCCTTGTGCGGCTGGCACGGCATCGCCATTCGCATCCGTGGCCGCGCTTACGTCAGCCACGTTTTCAGTCGGATCACAGGCACCGACTACTTCGAAGGTGACATCCACAGTTGTCGATTGGCTGGTGGGCAAGGGCCCAAGATTGCTCCATAAGACTGCGCCGCCACCGGCCGCCGTGGCTGGCGGGTCGGCTGAGACATAAGCCAAACAGCCCGAGCTATAGTTATCGGAAAGCGGCAGGTTGGCGATCGCGGTTGAGCCCGTGTTGGCGAGCGCGATATGAAAGACGACCGGGTCGCCGATCTCAGGCGAGCCGGAAGCGGGCGTCACCAGGGTTTTGGTCACGCTTAAGCCGGGCCGTGTGGTCGTGACATCGGCTGTGGCAGGACCAGCAGAAACATGTGCGCTGTCGTTGTCGACGCCGCTGGCCACCACCGAGTTCGTGGCCGGGCTGCAGGCAGCCGTAGCCTGGAAATAGAGACTGATCGTCTTGCTGGCGCCCGAAGCAATCGGGCCGACGTTGCTCCAACTGATGGTGGGTGTCACCGCACTGCTCGGCGTTATACTCGCCGATTGATAACTGAGACAACTAGCTGGGAAGGTATCAGTCAACGCGACGGTCAGCAATGGCGTTGGGCCAGGGTTCACAATGGCGATATCGAAGCGGACGCGATCACCGATCACCGCGATGCCGTCGGCCGGTTCCACCTGGACTTTGCTCAGGCTCAAGGCAGGCGTGGGCGTGCTGATGGTGGCAGTTGCACCAGAGACATCCGACGCGTCGTTGGGATCAACATAGCGAACAGCCAGGACAGAGCCGGCGGGCGCATAGAGTGTACCGTTACCGGAAGAACCCGCGATACTATTACTGGACGGGATGCAGGCGACAAAAACACCGGTGTCAAGACCGGTCTCGGTTAATGTCACTGTCTCGCTGTCACCACTGGCACTGCTAATTGTGGCTGTAATCGTCTCGGCCAATCCGGGGTTGGCGTTTTGATCAACATCGGTGACGCGTACACAGATCGAGCTATTGGGGCTATAGAGACTAGCCACCGGGCCGTTGCTACCGGTCGTAAACTCACTCGTGCTCGGTGTACCCGTGTCTTGATAGCTCAGATTGAAGGGCGTACTGGCGCTGTCCGTAATCGCTTCGTAGCCTTCATGCGATGTAACCTGGACGTTGTAGATGCCTTGGACAACGGATGTATTCCACACATACTCAAAGGTCTTACTGCCCGTGGTTGAGGCGACGAGATTGCCACCACTTAGCGTTACCGTTGAGGGCGTATTGTTTGGATCAGTCAACGTTACGGTTGAAGTTGTGATATCCGAAGCGCCAAAGGGATCGCTTACCGCGGCGCGCACGTAGACCGTCTGACCATTGGCCGCGCCAGTGAGCAATGTGCCGCCTGGGTAAGGCGCATCATAGAGCCCCAGGCTGGTGACATCGATCACCGTTGTCGTTGTCAATTGCACGCGGCTCGGATAGGTGGCGCTGTCGTAGAAAAATTTGAAGGCAACGCCTGGCTCACTGGTCTTCAAGGTCAAAAAGATCTGCTGACCGGTGGGCACCGTTGTGTTGCTGGCGAGGACGCCCGTCCAGACCAGTTTGTAGATGCCGCTGCCCAGGCTCGTCATGGTGGGCGTTGTCAGAGTGGCAAAGGTATTGCTGCCATATTTCAATGTGGCGGTGATCTCCACCGGCGCCACGGGGGTGCCACTGGTGACCGAAATATAGTTGGTCACGGTGATCATACCACCCACGGGCATTGCCAAATTGCTGGCCATGCTCAGCGTTTGGGTGAAGGTGGTGCTGGCTGTGCCGGTCGTAGTTGCTGGCTTGAGGGAGACCCCGCCAGCGACCCAGGTAGTGTTTGTGCCACTCCAACCCAAGGCAACATTAGGCGATGCACCGGTTCTGGATTGGCCCGCGCCGGCCGTTTGACCACTAAAGGGTCTAGCGCTCCACAATGAAGTGCCGCCACCGGTCACGGTAAAGTCGCTTGTCGTTCTCCCCCCGACAACGCCAAACACTAATTCGTTGGCAGCTGAAACTATCGTTGCGCCAGGCGTGGCCGAAGTGCCAGAAGCTGAATTAAAGGCACCCAAAGGGGTTGTTTGATCAACACCGGCGTACGTTACAGCCCCAACCACCCCACCTTGATTGAGGGCGCTGCTCCAAGTCACCACCAAGTTATGGCTGCCCGTGGGCGGGTTGAGCAGGTAAAAAATATAGACACGGCCATCCGGCGTACCCGAGGCTATCTGGTCGGTCCCCACCGAGGTCATTGTCTGCCCATTGTAGGTTACCGAACTAACAGTTTCACTGTCGTTGTTGCGATAGGAGACGCCGACCATTAAGATCCGATTGGAGCCGGTAGAGCCGGAGTCGTAGCTAAATGTATGGGAAGAAGCCGTTTGCGTCGTATTCGAAGAAGCGGCTGAACCAACCACTGTAATGCTGGCTGTACTCGAACTGCCCAACACACTAGTGCTCGCGGTGCTGCTGTCGCCGGTTGCCACCGGATCAATACGGTCCAACGCCTGGCTGGGATCGCTCAGGTAGAGCACCTTGGTCTGGCTGGGCAGCGAGAATGAGACGCTATCGCTACAGGTGTCCCCAAAGATCGGGTCGGTGTAGGTGGCCGCCACGCTGTCGCCAGCCTTGGCATAGAGTGTGCCATCACCCGATGTTTGGCCAGCCGTAATCGAGGAGGGCATATTGCCGCGGAAAATACCGGTATTAACGCCGGTTTCAGTCAGCGTCAACGCTTCCACATCACTGGTATTCGAATTGACCAGGTTCACGCTGACGGTCTCGGCGGCGCTTGTGTTGGCGTTCTGGTCGGCGTCGTTGACCTGGACATAAACCGTGCCGTTTTCCAGGTAGATGGTCGCCGCCGTGCCACCCGAATTGGTAAAATCAATTGTACATTGGGTGATGGTGCCTGTGTTAACCGGTGTATTCACCTTGATCAGAAAAGCCTCGCCGCCCACGTAGGCGGTAGCCGTATTGCCAATGCTGCTATAGACAGGCGGAAACGCGTTGGCCAGGGCTTCAAAGGTCACCTTGATCGAGCCACCCACCAGGATATTGCCCACGTTTAAGCCACCTTCATCCAACGGGAAGGCGGTCGCCGGGCCGGTATTATCCGCCACGGGCGTGCCGTTGAATTTGGTGCTGTTCGGCACGTAGGTCACATTGGTGGGCACCGTGTCACTGATGATCGTGTTGAAGAAGGTCGCCACCCCCAAATTCTTAGCGGTGATCGTGTACCCCAGGGTCTCACCGGGATCAAGCTCGCCGTTGCTGTTGCTGTCGTTGGCCACATGCCCGGTCTTTTCCAAGACGACCTGCGGCAAAGGCGGGATCGTGTAGCCGACATCCATGTAGGGATTGCCCGCCTGCGCCTTGCTAGGATCTTCACCCCAGGCCCCTGTGATCAGCGTGCCGTCTAACGTATAGACACGCATGCCGGTCTGATTCTTATCTGGATCATAAATCTGTTTAGATTCCAGGGCTGTCAGGGTAAAGGCCACATTATATTTTTTGCCGCGGCTGTCCGTCAACGAGCCCGTGGATGGATCACCATCATAATCGACATAGATCGTCGTCGGCTTGACAGCTGTTACCCAGACCGGGCTGCCATTGCCAGAAAGGTCCGAAGTGCCCGGCGCCCAACCCACGGCAAAGGCCGAGGTGAGATACGATTCCGGCACAAGTGTATAGCCCCAGTCAAAAGTCTGGTCGGCGCCCGAAACACTGCTATCCATGGTGCCGAGGGCCGCAAAGACAGCACTATTGGTGGTAAAGAAATGCGCGCCAGAGAGCGAAGGCATCTCAAAACGGGCAGTGGCGCCGGCCGCCACGTTCACAGTGCCTGTGCCAATTTTCGTTTCATAGTTGACGGTGATGGCGGACGCGTTGGGATTGTAGAGCCAGACGTTTGCGGGATAGGAGGTGCTGGTTGTGCCGACGGGGGTATAATAGCTCGATCCCCACTGGATTGTGGGCGGAATCGAGAACCAGCGATTTTCGTAGGTGGAGCCGATGTCGCCCGTAATGAGATCGACTTGGATTGGTTTGGACGAAGTCACCGTAGCATTGCTTTTGATGCCACCGTTAACTTGGTACGATTGGCCCTGACTCAATGTCTGCGTCAGATCAACCGTTCCATTGCCATCGGTGTCGATCTGCACCACCGTGCCGTTTTCGCTGGCCATTACCAACAACGATGTATATTCAAACATCGAGCTGGAACTTAAATCTTGGCCAATTGGCATTTTGAAGCTCGACCCCCACCGCGTCGTATCATTGACTTCGATGGCATCGGCCAATACGGTGCCGGGGGTAAGGGCCCAAGCCGATTTGGTCACCGCGACGACCTTAGAAGAGGAGAGCTTGTCACGACCATCAAAGAGAATGGTCGCCGGATTGCGCGGGATGGCAATGTCGTTTTCTAAGCTGATCACAGTGCCAGCATTGAGAATGTCGCTTGGCACGCCTGGGGGCGCCCCGTTGGCGGTATTGCCATCACCCCAGATCTGGGTGCCGCCAAGGTTGCCAGCACTGTAAAGATTGGTGGGGTTGGCGATGTCGGTGTCATAGCCGTTTTCCCACTGGTCGTAGTAGATGATGGTGTTGTTGACCGTGATCGAAACGCCAATGACACCGTGCATGGTAGCGCCGGTGCCGCTATAGATCTGTAAGAACGATGTGCGCACTTGGTCTTCGGGCAAAGGAACAAAGAAGGTCTGCACCGCAGGCTCATTGGCGGCATAAATCGTCAACGTCTGGCCAAGCACCGGCGCCAATGCCAGGAGCGCGACGAGTAGCGCACCGACCCAACCCAACCGACGTAAACGGCGCGCCACGGAGTGCACCGACGGCGCACCTTGCCCTGAGACATTCGTCAATCTACCGATAGTTAGACCCGTAGATAGTAAGTGGGTAATTTGTCGCATAACTTGTCTCCGATAATTCATAAAAAGATCTAGTAGGTAATCCAATTAAAAACGCGATGGCTACAACCCGCGCCAAACAGAACTAAAACAAAGCGCGGTTCGATAATTTTCCCTTTGATGAGAATTTGCCTGGCTGAAAATCAAAACTAGGCGCAGCAGTTCTCGCTATATTGATAATTATCAATATAGTTTTGCAGTCCAGCAGCAAGTATCCATGAAGCAACGACGTCGACTGTGCTAGACAGTGCAGATCCCTAAGAATAGACGTTTTCAGATAAATTAAAGGCGCTTATTTCATATAAACCTCTTTACATAATCGCTCAAACAAGGCTTGCCAGAATTCACGGGTAGGCTGTCGGCTCAAAAGATCTAGGCCACCTAGCTGCCGACGAGCCTTCGCAATACGTCTACTACGGACAAATATACAACGATGGCATGCCAAAAACAGCGCACTGCGCACAACCATAACGCAGGCGCGCGAAACAAATTGATCACAGTGCAGCTTAGACATAGCCTGACTTCTTCGCTAAGCCATGCTTAGCAACAGGATCAACGCTAAATACACTGTTCAGTAAGTAATTAGGTATTACGTGGGTCCGGTTTGTAACCGGACCCACGACTGACCAAACTATTTTGTGAACACTGTACTAAATTAAATTGGTTAAGTTGGCTGAAATAGAGTCAACTACACAAGCACACGTGGCAGTTACTTCATCAATTGTGAGGTTTCTGACAGGCTTGACGATACGCTGGGCTCGGCCAATCTATGTGGGTAACTTGGCCGCGATCATTGGTGGTCATCATTGGCGTAGCCATTCCTCGGATAAAAATCCATTCTACTAGCTCGATTCATCTTTTCATTCAAAATTGGCATAGCAAAGCAGCCCAAGCAGGGGATAATGAGCCCTGCCCTAGGCGAACACGATGATCTATTAACTTAAGTGGCTTATTTTTGTCTATGCAGGTGATTGCTAAATAAAGCATTTCCTCTTTATCTAAAAATATCTTACCTTACTTTTTTATTTAATAAAATACGCAAATATACGTATTTCCAGTGAAGGCGCTGTAGTGAAGTTTCATTATGACGGATATTGTCAATGCTGGCGCGCCAATCGGTGCGCGTTCCTTCGGTGGGGACGAGTGGGCAGTCGATTTTTTTCTGTAAGCAACCTGAAACGTCTGCAATCTCTCGCCAATGCTATACTGCTCATACCAGCGTGTTGGTTGTGTGCGGCTTGCCGCTATCGGGGGAACACAACCAGCACGCTGGTATTTGTTTTCTACGCCTATTACTAAGCCATCGTTCAAGCCCAAGCTAGCAAGCTCAGAGATGGACGTCCTGTCAATCTACAAGCGCTAATCGCCAAATCTCCAATTAGATACCACCATCAATTGTGCGTTGTGCCTCTTCATATTCGACGCCGACCATGTTAAA
>JAPLGZ010000208.1 GCA_026389895.1 Chloroflexota bacterium
CCACTCCGAGGCAGGTCACCCACGTGTTACTCACCCGTCCGCCACTTTCAGATGGATTGCTCCACCTTCACGTTCGACTTGCATGTGTTAAGCACGCCGCCAGCGTTCATCCTGAGCCAGGATCAAACTCTCCGCAAAGACGCTTCAAATCCCAGTTCGCAAACCAGAATTCTCCGCATCGGTAGAGTTTTACTTCTTACTCTGCTGTCTTATCACTCTTTAATTGTTAATGTGCTTTGTTGACCGTTCGAACCTTCAGTCTAGCACCGCTCGCCCCGTCTGTCAAGTTCCTAACCACACTTGCGTGCAGCGTTGCTTGTCTGACGCTGGCTCGACGGCCATCTGTTCGCTGGCCCGAGGAACCAGTTTACCAGTCCCTCACGCCCTTGTCAAATCAGCGAGGCGGTTTGTCAACTTAAATCTACTTGTTAACGTTACTTGCCTGAGTGACTGTTGCCAGTCCCGAATGAAGAGTCTACCACCTCACTTCGTTATTGTCAAGTTCCGCAACCCGTCGATTTCACTGACTTTTGCTTCGCTACTTTGCTTTTCAAGGTGCGCTGCTGTTCGGACCGCAGAAGAAACATTGTAGCTCACGCTGCTCTACTTGTCAAATCGCCAGCGGCATTTTTACAAATTCGTTTGGCGATTAACCCTTCAGCCACGGTCTCTTTCGACCCATGAGCCGAAGCGAGATTATACCAAGACCGGTTATTATTGTCAAGTTAGCCTGCCCACGGTTTACCGTCAGTCCTATCCCTCGATTTTCGCCAGCCGTTTAAGGTGCCTCCCCGCAACCATTCCTGAGGGGATAGCTATTGTAGTCCACCTCTTTCCCTTTGTCAAACGCCAAACAGATTTATTTCTTTCAAAGCTTATTACACAACAAGTTACCGCTCCATATAGAAGTGGACCAAACAGAACAACTTGAGACCACTATTTGGGGTTGGTTACATCTAGAAGCATAACATAATGCTAACGATTGTCTGACACGCTACAGACACTCCTCAAGTATACTGATAAGCAAAAGTGTAGCGAAATTTTGGTAATTCATTCACTTGACCGAGATCAAGGATTGGGGCAGGATATTTCTATGGCAATCGATTCAGTAATTCATACCAACCAGCAAAGTATTGATCGAGTTTTGGCAACGGGGCTTCCAGTTGTTCTGGTGTTTTATACACGCAACCAACCCGTAGCAGCACCAATTGAAGATCTGGTGACACGCCTGGCAAAGCAGTATGCCGGTAAAGCTTTGCTGGCGAAGATCGATGCTGATGCCGAAAAACCGCTTGTCCAACGTTTTGCCGTCACGCAAATTCCAGCGTTGGTCTTTATAAAACAAGGCAAAACTGAGGCAAGCGTAACGGGAGCGATCCAAGAGCGGAATGTAGAGGCCTGGCTAGCTTATCTGGTAAATGGCGGCGTTCGACCTGCCCCACCGGCCCAGGCAAAAGCATCTGATAATAACAGTGCGAAACCGATTACATTAACTGATGCCAATTTCCAGCAAATTATTAATGGTGCAGGTCCTATTTTGGTTGACTTCTGGGCGCCTTGGTGTGGACCATGTCGCATGGTTGGACCAGTGGTTGAGCAACTAGCCCAGGAATTTAAGGGGCGGGCAGTCGTCGGCAAACTTAATGTGGATGAAAACCCACAAACAGCCCAACGCTACAATATTATGAGTATTCCAGCCCTTTATATTTTCAAAAAGGGTCAGATTGTCGATCAAATGTTGGGTGTACAACCGGCAGGTGTCCTCCAACAGCGCTTGGCGCAACAGGCCAGTGCATAAACCAAAGTAAGTTTAGGCAGCTACCAAATAGACAGTACAAGCTAGCTAAGGCGACAGAGAGCTAATGTACAGAGGGCTAATGTGGGGTTCAAAGGGGAGAATATGGCTAGCGATATAGGTCGCCTGTTGATGTGGGTAGGGGGTGCAATTTTCGTGATCGGTCTAGGGCTTGCGATCGCTGGGCGGCTACCGTGGTTTGGGCATCTACCAGGGGACGTTTCGATCGAGCGCCAAAATTTCCGGCTTTATGCGCCTTTTGGGACGATGATTATCTTGAGCATCCTATTAACCCTCGTTCTTAATATTATCAGCCGTTTATTACGTTAAGATGGCTTCACTGGCACAACAACAGGTCGTTTAGGCAGAAGGCTGCCTCTATACAGGCGAAAATGATGAGATTGGCAGTGTTCCGATAGAGGCAGC
>JAPLGZ010000203.1 GCA_026389895.1 Chloroflexota bacterium
GGCGCGCCAAAGGCGGGCAAAAGCGCGGATCTAGATGCGTTGGCAGCTTATGTGAATGGGCTCACAACCTTTGCCGCCAGCCCCTATCGCAACGGGGATGGCACGCTGACGGCCGATGCGTTGGCCGGCAAAACGATCTTCCAAAACGCCAACTGTGCCCAGTGTCATGCTGGCGTACCGTTTACCGACAGCGCTAACAATATCCTGCGCAACATTGGCACGATCAAACCGAGCAGCGGCAATCGTTTAGGTGGCCCATTGACCGGGATCGACACGCCCACTTTGCGGGATGTCTGGGCGACCGCACCTTATCTGCATGATGGCTCGGCCGCGACCCTGGCCGATGCCGTGCGCGCCCACCAAGGCGTCACACTCGTCGATAGCGATTTGACCAAGTTGCTCGCTTTCGTCAACCAGATTGGCAGTGAAGAAGCCCAAGCCCCCGTTGCCTTGGGGAGTGGGCAGATCTTGCGGGAATGGTGGACGGGGCTTAGCGGCAGCTTGGTGACGGATCTGACCAACAATGCAAAATATCCGTACCAACCCAGCGGCAGCAACCAATTGACCAGCTTTGAAGCACCGAGCAACTGGGCCGATAATTATGGCACACGCCTCCGTGGCTATCTCTCCGCCCCCGTGACGGGCACCTATATCTTCTGGATCGCCAGCGACGACTATGGGCAATTACTCCTGAGTACAGATGCCAATCCAGCCAACGCCGCCGTGATTGCCAATGTCCCAGGTTGGACCAATGCGCGGGAATGGACAAAGTATAGCCAACAGAGATCAATCGCCATTACCTTGCAGGCGGGGCAGAAATATTACATCGAAGCCCAGCAAAAAGAAGGAACCGGCAGCGATAACCTAGCCGTCGCCTGGCAAATTCCCGGTGGAGCGCAGAGCGTCATTGCTGGCCAATACTTGTCGTCCTATCAACCGCCAACGGTGACTAATCTCGCCCAAGGCAAGGCGGCCAAACAATCATCAACCTATGCCAGTTCAACGAATCCGGTGGCCAACAAAGCGGTGGATGGCAACACCAACAGTAACTTTTCGGGCGGGTCGGTTTCGTCTACCAATGCCGATGCCAATGCCTGGTGGCAAGTGGATTTAGGCGCTACCTACACGCTTGATACCATTCGTCTCTGGAACCGCACTGATTGCTGTGCTGATCGATTGGCGAACTTCACCGTTTTTGTCGCAACGACTGATCTCACCGGACGCAGTTTTACGGCGATCCAGAATGATAGCACTGTCTGGCGTTATACCAGCACCGGTCAGGCGCCGGCCACCTTGAACATTCCGGCCTATGTGAAAGGACGCTATGTTCGTGTGCAACTGGCCGGCACGAACTATCTCTCATTGGCGGAGGTGCAGGTCTTTGGCAAGTAAGGGTCGATAGCTCTTTTGCCCCACAATAGAGGTAACGCAGGCTACATGACAACCATCATGTAGCCTGCGTTGTTTACATCACTTATGTTGTGTCCAGCACGGCAAAATCTGACGCAATGGCGCGGAGACGCAAAGGAACGCAAAGAAGAACAAAAGCCGCCGCGTTATTTCTTGTTCCGTGCGTGAGTGCAGTCGCTTATTTTGTGCCTCTATATTTGATAGGCGCGTAAAGCGCTTGATTTTACAAGTCGCTACTGATCTGATAGACTGTTGATAGCTGATTGATAGATAGCTGATGGCTTTTTTGTGGAGAGGTAATATGTCACGTGTTATGATCACCGTACCTGATGAATTATTATCTGAAATCGATCAAGCCGCACAAATTGAGCATCGTTCGCGCAGTGAGCTAATTCGTGAAGCAATGCGTCATTATTTGAAACAACAGAGGCAGTCGGCAAGGTCATCCGCATTGCTAGCGCCTATAGAAGCGGCTGGGATTATCGAGCGCCTGCGTACACAGGCTGAGCAACGCGCCCATCACGCTCGTGATACGACCGATATTATTCGTAGTTTTCGGGGTGAGTTAGATGACGTGGACCATGCTGAATGAAAACTGTTCTGCTGGATAGTTCTGTGCTCGCCAAATGGTATGTCAATGAACTGAATAGCCCTCTCGCGATTTCGCTGCAGCGTCACTATATCCACCATAAAATTCAATTGGCTTATGCGGAGCTTTCGCTGTTTGAGGTGGCTAATGCATTACGGTATAGTGGGCTATTTACCACCATCGATATAGTAACTGCGATTGCCGCCTTGCAAGCGCTAGGCATGCAACGGCTTAACCATGATGAACAAGCCTTTCGTCGAGCCGTGCAATTATCGGCAGATTACGCAATCGCGATTTATGATAGTTATCTGATTGCATTAGCAGAACAGCAGGCCATCGACTTTGTGACGGCGGACGGCAAATTACTACGAAAGGTTTTTGCACTTTCCTTTGTTTATGATTTAGCGTACTATCAAATTGATTAATGGGAGACATTATGCAAGCTTTGCCCGCCGCAATCGAGAAACTTCGCCATGTGCGCGCCGTCCTTTTTGACATGGATGGCGTGATTTATGTTGGCAACCGGCCACTGCCCGGTGTGCAGGAATTGTTAGATTATTTGGATGCCACGAATCGGCGCTGGCTGTGCATCACCAACAACGCCAGCCTGACTTCCGTGCAATTTGCCGACAAATTGACGAAGATGAAGATCAATGCTGAACCGCACCGCATCTTGGGCAGCGCCGAAGCGACAGCCAATTGGCTGGCTCAGCATGCCCCTAAAGGCAGCAAGGTGATCATGCTTGGCATGGATGGTCTACGGACGGCTCTGCTCGACAACGGCTTCGAATTGGTCACCGATTTCAAATTGGCTGTATATGCCGTGGCCGGGATTAACTTTAATTTGACCTATGAGAATCTCGCCGATGTTGCATTGGCAATTCGCAATGGCGCTAAGTTCATCGCCACCAATAATGACCCAACCTACCCCGCCGAACGCGGCCAAATTCCCGGCACCGGTAGCCTTATTGCTTTGCTCCAAGCCGCAACCAGTGTCGAACCGGTGATCGTTGGTAAGCCGTTCGCGGGCATGTATGAACTCGCCATGCAACGGGTTGGCGCGCAACCCGGCGAGACGCTGATGGTCGGCGACCGGTATGAGACTGACCATGTCGGCGCAATCAAACTTGGCCTGGCGACGGCTGGCGTGTTGACTGGCATCACCACAGAGGCTCAATTTGTGCAGGCTGACCCACGGGTTGATTTTGTCTTGTCGGGTTTGCCAGCGCTATTAGAACTGTTTAAGCAAATTGATGGATAAACCAGTCAGCGGATTAGGGGAGTGGATTGAACGGATTAGCTTGTGAGCAATCCGCTCAATCCGCTCCACAATCCGCTGACTAATGTACGCCCTTCCCAAGAACTTTTTGACCCAGCGCGAAGAACTACGCTACAATAGAGCTATGACAAATTTAAAGCTGTATACGCCGGTGGCTGATGGTAGTCGCCACCTAAGCGGTGATCGGCGTCCTCTCACTTCACTTTTGGAATTTTCGCAAGAAGAATTAGCCGATTATGTCGCTGGTTTGGGCGAGCCAGTCTATCGCGCCCGCCAAATCTGGGAGTGGATGTACAAAAAGTATGCGCGCGACTTTACGCAGATGGTGAATCTGCCCAAACAACTGCGCGAGCAATTAGAAGTCACCTCGATTGTGGATTCATTGACGCCTGTGGCCCAGGTAGTGTCACAGGCCCGCGATACGCAAAAGGTGCTTTTCCAGTTACATGATGGCCAGACGATTGAAACGGTGTTAATGCTCTATGAGCAACGCCGTACGCTTTGTATTAGCAGCCAGGCTGGTTGCGCAATGGGCTGTACTTTCTGTGCCACGGCCAAAGGTGGTCTCGCCCGCAACTTAACCGCTGGTGAAATTATTGCGCAGGTGCTCTATTTTGCCGGTTATCTCGCCGAAGGTAAGCGCGAGCCAAGCATGGATGTCGAACGCCCAACCACGGTCACCAATATTGTGTTGATGGGGATGGGCGAACCGATGCACAATTATCGCAATGTGTGGACGGCTTTGCGTCGGCTGACCGACCCGAATGCGTTTGGGCTGGGCGCGCGTAATATCACCTTAAGCACCGTGGGCTTGGTGCCCATGATCGACCGCATGGCGGGGGAAAACTTGCAAATTGGGCTGGCCGTTAGCCTGCATGCCCCCAATGATGAGTTACGCAGCCAACTCGCGCCGATCAATGATCGCTATCCCATCGCCGAAGTGTTAGCGGCTGTCCAACGGTATACTGAAAAGACGCATCGTCGCGTTACCTTCGAATATGCCTTGATGCGTGGCATTAATGATACGCCTGAATTGGCGACAGAATTAGCCGAAAAAATAAAACCACTGCTCTGCCATATTAATGTCATCCCGCTGAACCCAATCCCGGATAGTCCCTATCAACCGACGAGCGATGCGGACACCCGGCGTTTTGTGCAAATTTTGCATGAGCATGGCGTGTCGGCCACTGTGCGTTTGCGCCGCGGGATCGAGATCAATGCGGGCTGCGGACAACTAAAGCGCTCACTGACGAACGTCGAGTAATAGGTAACAGCGCCTCACCCCCCGCCCCCCTCTCCTGAATCGAAGAATTGAGTTCAGAAGAGGGGGAGACAAGCCAGCAGTTGTCGTACTCCCCTCTTCTGAAACAGCCGGGTGCTCCTTGGGGCGCGTTCAGGAGAGGGGCCGGGGGTGAGGCGCTGTTCAAACGGTGAGGTTGCATAAAAACAGCGCCGGTTTTATTAAACCGGCGCTGTTATAACGAGCTTACCACAGGGTATCTAACGGTAACGTAGGCTTTAGACCTTCATCAACGTGCGAATATCAGCCGTAGTCATGCGCTTGGTGACAACACGTCCCCCTTCAAGCACTTTTACTTTCTGGATATTGAGATTCCAGCGGCGACGAGTCGCCTTATTTGACCAGGGACGGCTATTGCCAAATTGTGGTTTGCGATTGCCAGCGTCGAGTTTTGCCATGATAAATGTCCTCCTACGAATTAAAAATCAGCTCAGAAATATGGGCAAAAATGGTAAACATATCCAGGCAAGCTATGCAAGTACCAATAAACTCTCTACTAATAAATTTTGTACAATAAAATTTTGTACAAATAGACTGAATGCTTATCTGGTTTGTCAGATCTCCCCTGAACGAGGAATCCCGCAAACTTTGCATACTACGGTTTGATGCTCGATGGTCTGATGCTCAATATCTGCCATCAAACCGTTAATTAATTTGATTGCCTGTGATTTTTGCATTAATTCTACAACCTTTTTATCCTATCATACACACTTGGGTCTGTCAAGCTAATAAGGCTATGTGCGTCATGACAAATTGACCACCAGCGACCCAGTTAATCCTGAAATACAGGAGTATAAAGCCATGCAACACTCTTTTGAAAGTACAATATCAGACCAGATTCCCAGTGAAACGGATCGTACAATTGATGGCGTTAGCTCGTTGCCGAGCGCTCATTTGGGCGATAATACGACACCAGAGAGCAGTCATGATTTTCTGAAAAAATACCCTTTAGGTCGGCCCTTGCCCACTTTTGATGGGGCAGATATGCGGTCGCTTTTTCAAGCGGCGCATGATTGGCTGGCCCAACACTATGAAATTGTCAATCGCTTAAATGTCTTCCCGGTGCCCGATGGCGATACCGGCACGAACATGTTGCTGACGATCAAATCCGCCTGGAGCGCAGTGCGATCCCGTGGCGGGCAGACGGCCGGCAGCGTGGTTATGGCGGCCGCGGAAGGCGCGCATCAAGGTTCGCGGGGCAATTCTGGGGTGATCCTAGGGCAACTTTTTCAAGGACTGAGCCAAGCGCTGGCCCAGAAGGCACATCTAACCGAGGCTGACCTGGTGGATGGTTGGCACCGCGCTGTCGAAGTTGCTTACAAGAGCGTGCCAACGCCGATTGAAGGCACCATTCTAACCGTCGCACGCGAGATTGGCATTGCCGCAAAATCAGTCGAGAAGACAGGCGATTTGCGGCTGTTTCTGGCCCACCTGGTCGAGGCGGCTGGGCAGGCTGTCGAGCGCACGCCAGATTTGTTGCCAGTCTTAAAAAAAGCAGGCGTGGTTGACTCGGGCGGTAAAGGATTGTTCTTTGTCTTTGAAGGCATGTATCGCGCAGTTATGGGCCAAGATCTGCAACTGCAAACTGAGGAGCCGCAACCGCCGGCCGCGAGTAGTCAGGCGCTTGACACCCAAGCACGCAAAGGCCAGCGTCTATTGCCCACGACCGAGTGGGGCTTTGATGTGCAATTTTTGGTTGAAAAACCAAACGAGCCCATTAGCACGATTAAGGCCACAATTGCCCGCATGGGCGATTGCCCGCTGGTAGAGGGTGATGAAAATTTGGTGAAAGTGCATGTGCATGTGCTCGATCCTGGGGTGCCGCTTTCCTATGGCGTACAAATTGGCTTTGTCAGTGATGTCGTTGTGGAAAATATGGATGATATGGCGGCGGCCGCCCGTAACGGCGCCTTTGCACCAACGCCATTGGTGGATGATATCGGTCTGGTGGCGGTGGCGCCCGGCACTGGTTTTGCAGAGATTTTTCATAATTTGGGCGTCGGTGGGGTGGTTGAAGGCGGCCAGACGATGAACCCAAGCACGGCTGAATTGGCCGATGCGATTCGTCGTTTGCCGAATCGGCGTGTGCTGTTGCTGCCCAATAACAGCAATATCCTGATGGCGGCGGCGCAGGCCGCTGAACTGGTGGCGCAAGATATGAACCCGCGTCAGGTCGTTGTGATTCCCAGCAAGACCGCACCGCAGGGAGTCGCTGCCCTGCTCAGCTTTGACCCGTTCGCAGCGGATTGTGCCTTGCTTGGCGCCCAGATGCAGAAGCAGATGGAATTGCTTGACACGGGTGAAGTGACCCAGGCTGTGCGCAGCGCTGAATTTGATGGGATCACAGTCGAAATTGGTGATTTTATCGGACTGCATAACGGACGCCTGGTCACGCGCAGCGATGGTTTACATAATGTTGTGGCCTCCCTGCTGATCCAGATGGCGGCGGATGAAAGTGAGATCATCACAATCTATTATGGGGACTTTGTTTCCGAAGAGGCCGCGCAAAATTTGGCTGAAAGTGTGAGCACCAGTTATCCTGAACAGACTGTGGAATTAGTCTATGGCGGTCAGCCATTTTACCATTATATTCTTTCGACTGAGTAGCAGGAGCGAGGAGTAGAGGGTAGGGACGCAGGTGATAGGCAGCTCGCAGCACGAGCATCTCCCTTGACCCAGCCGCTCTACCATTCCCGGTCTTCCTTACTCCCATTATAGAAATTGAGTCATCGTCTACATGGGCAAAGTACGAATTATTACTGATAGCAACGCCTATCTGTCGCCAAAGTTACTTGCTAACCACAAAATTGAGGTCATTCCGCACCGGATTAAGATTGGCGGCGCTTTTTACGAAGAGGGCGCTAATTTTACCACGGATGACTTGTTGCGGAAGTTGCGCGACACCCAAGGGATTGGGTTGAATAATCTGCCCGAAGTATTGCCGGCTGATATCAACACCATTCTTGATACCTACCAGAGCACGGATAAAGAGGCGGAGCAAATTGTCTCGATCCACATGAGCAGTCAATTAAGCCCCACCTGGCAACAGGCGCGCCGGGCTGCTGAATTGCTCAAAGGTCGTTATTCGATCCGTGTGATCGACAGCATGAGCACATCGTTTGGCCTGGGGCTGCTGGTGGAAAAAGCTGTGCAGGCCGCCGACCAGGGCGCCACACTCAGCGACATTGCGCGCATTGTCAATGGCGCCGTGCCACACTTGTATGTGGCGATGTTTTCCGAAAGTTTGAATTATCTCGAGCGTAGCGCCAACCTAGGACCATCACAGAGCTTGTTGGGCACCATGTTGGGCATCAAGGCGATGCTGATGATCGAGGAAGGCAAGCTCATGTCGCTGGAAAAGGTGCAGACTCGCGAAGAAGTGGTGGAGAAATTATACGAATTTGTGGCGGAATTTGCCCATGTGGAACGGGTCGGCGTATTGCATCACGCGTATGAAGAACCCTATCTGCAACTGATCAACCGCTTGAAAGAATTCTTGCCGCATGCCCAGGTGGAGGCGGTAAGTTATCCCCCTAGTTTGGCGGTCCATTTGGGACCTAATATGATCGGCGTTGTTGTCTACGAAGGGACCTTATAACCCGTGACAGTCTCTGCCTTTACTCGGCTTTTGCGTGTGTTGGATTTAGAAGAAAAACAGGGCTGGCGCAACCGTGGCGTCATCGGCGGTCTACAAGCGATGGGTGAACGCTGGGCAAAAGATGCTCGCGAAGAAGAAGCCAATCTCCAGATCGTCGAGGTGGTGCTAACCCTGATGGTTCACTATGAAACGGCGTCACCGGGCGCACGGCCAGAAGTCGCCGAAAAGATGCGTCGCGTTGTGTCGGGTGATATTGAAGATATCGTCACCTTGTTGCAAACGGTGGTCGAGACGCCGGCTGAAGCGAATGAGTGGACAGAAGAAGCCGATGATGGCAACAACATGGCCTATGAAGAGAGCTTCCCACCGCCCGAGCCGACCCACATTGCGCGCGAACGCGTTCGCCAACAGCAAGCGGCGGCAAACCGTAACCCGCGCGATTTGCAGGCCGCCCCCACTGTTTTGCCAGGGGTTGGCAGCGCCACTGCCGAACAATTGGCGCGCTTGGGTATCAATCAGGTTGCTGATCTGCTCTGGCATCTCCCTGTGCGCCACGAAGATTTTAGCCAACTGCGCACCATCGACAAACTCCAGCCTGGTGAACAGGTGACCGTGGTTGCCAATTTGTGGGATCTCAAAGAACGCAAAATCAGCATGAAGCGCGAGATGGTGCAGGGCATCTTGGCCGACGGCACAGGGACGCTGCACGCCACCTGGTGGAGCAAATATGTGCGCAACCAGCTTACTATCGGTTCCACCATGCGTTTTAGCGGCAAGGTCGGGCTCTATATGGGCCAAAAGACCCTCGATAATCCAGTCTTTGAAGATTTAGATGACGACATGGTGGCAACCGGACGGCTTTCGCCTGTCTATGGGTTGACCGAAGGCTTGACCAGCAAGCGCCTACGCAACATGATCCGCCAAGTGGTTGAAGAGTATGCTCATTTTATGGCCGATCCGTTGCCAAAACCACTGCGCGACGAATATCAATTGCCCGAACTCGCTACAGCTTTACAACAGATCCACTTTCCCGATAGCCAGGAATTGTTGGATGCAGCACGCCGCCGGTTGGCCTTTGAAGAATTCTTTTACATCCAACTAGGCGTGCAACAACGCCGCCGCGAATTGCAACAGACCAAAGCGCAACCGCTAGAAAGTGATGCGGCCCTGATTGAGCGCTTTACCACCGCTTTGCCCTTTGCCTTAACCGGCGCGCAGATTCGGGTCTTTGATGAGATTGCCCAAGACTTGCGCCGTGGGGTGCCAATGACCCGTCTGGTGCAGGGCGACGTCGGCAGCGGTAAAACGGCCGTGGCCGCCGGCGCAATGTGGATCGCGGCCAGCAATGGTGCCCAGTCGGCCTTGTTAGCGCCCACACAAATTCTGGCGGAACAACATTACCGGAGCATCAGCAAGTTATTGAGCACATTGACCCGCGGTGATGGCGCCCCCATTACGGTTGCCCTGTTAACCGGTCGTGTCACTGGTGCTGAACGGGAGCGCGTGCTGGAAGCATTGCGCGGTGGCGCCATCGATGTGGTCGTCGGCACTACGGCCCTGATCCAAGAGCAGGTTGAATTTAGCAATTTAGCGTTTGTTGTCGTCGATGAGCAGCACCGTTTTGGCGTGGAGCAGCGCGGTGTGTTGCGCAATAAAGCCGCCCGCCAGCCCCATCTGCTGGTCATGAGCGCAACGCCGATCCCTCGCAGTCTGGCTTTGACCATCTACGGCGATCTAGATGTGAGTGTGATCAATGAGATGCCACCCGGGCGTATCCCGGTCAAGACGCGCTTCTTTCGTCCTGGTGAACGCGAGCGACTTTACAATTTTCTACGCCGCGAAGCGAAAGAAGGGCGTCAAGCCTTTATCATTTATCCATTGGTCGAAGAGAGCGAGAAACTCGATGTGGGGGCGGCGGTGGAAGCCCACGAACGGCTAAGCAAAGAGGTTTTTGCCGATTTACGTTTGGCCTTGCTGCATGGGCGGATGACCGGTGCAGAAAAAGACGAAATTATGCGCGCCTTTGCTGCTGGTGAATATGATGTATTGGTGAGCACCAGCGTGATCGAGGTCGGCATCGATGTGCCCAACGCTTCGTTAATTATTATCGAAGACGCCGAGCGCTTTGGCTTGGCGCAACTCCACCAATTCCGTGGCCGCGTCGGGCGCGGTCAACATGCAAGTTATTGCGCTTTGATCAGTAAGGCCGAGAACGTCGACGCCGAAGCACGCCTCCATGTGTTGGAAGCGACCAATGACGGATTTGAATTGGCCGAAAAAGATATGGAATTGCGCGGCCCTGGCGATTTCCTCGGTACGCGTCAGAGCGGTCTACCGGATCTCCGTATTGCCCATTTGAGTGATGTCGCGACCCTGACCTTGGCCCGTGAGGCGGCGCAAAACCTTTTTGCCCGTGATCCCTTCCTCAACCAATACCCACAACTGGAAAAACAGGTGCGGCGCTTCTGGCGTGGCCAGGGCGACGTGAATTAAAGAGCCTAGCTAGAACTTTACGCACGCGAAGGCGCAAAGAAAAAGCCACTACAGCTTCGTTTATAGTGTAGTGGCTTTTTCTTTGCGCCTTTGCGCGCGCGGATGCTGTTTTTTTACGCTTTGCGCTCTTCCATCGGCACGTAATCGCGCTTGCTGTGGCCCAGATAAATCTGCATCGGGCGCACGATACGGGTATCCGGGTCGGTGATCATTTCGTTCCACTGGGCCAACCAGCCAGGTGCACGTCCCAGCGCAAACAAGACTGTGAACATATCGGGTGGGAAGCCCATTGCCTGATAGATGATGCCACTGTAGAAATCGACATTGGGATATAGTTTGCGCTTGACGAAGTATTCATCACTGAGCGCCACCTGTTCCAATGCCACGGCGATCTCGAGCAGCGGATTGCTGCCGGTTACTTCAAAGACATCGTAGGCTACCTTTTTAATGATCGTGGCGCGCGGGTCATAGCTGTGATAGACGCGATGGCCGAAACCCATCAGCCGGAATTCACCTTTCTTTACTCGCTCTACATAGTCCGGCACCTTCTTGACGTCGCCAATCTCCGCCAGCATCTTGATCACGGCTTCATTCGCGCCACCGTGCAGTGGGCCAAAGAGCGCCGCCGCGGCCCCCGCCATCGCATTATAAGGATCCGCTTGGGCCGAGCCGATGCTGCGCATCACAGCCGAAGAACAATTCTGTTCGTGATCGGCATGTAAAATGAAGAGCACATCTAAGGCCTTTGCCAACACCGGGTTTACATCGTAATGGCTTTGGTGCAGATAGTCGAGCATATATAAAAAGTTGCTCGTATAATCTAAATCGCTGTTTGGGTAATTGTAGGGGCGACCGATGCGATGCCGGTAGGCGTAGGCGGCCACCGTGGGCATTTTACCCAGAATGCGTAAAATTTGTTTGTTGCGCACCTTTTCATCTTGCACCTGCCGGGCCTCTTTGTGCAATGTCCCCATGATTGCCAAGCCGCCGATCAACATGCCCATCGGGTGAGCATCGTAGCGATAGGCTTGCAACATGCGTTTCAAATCTTCGTGGACAAACGTATGGTGCATCACGTCATGCGTCCACTTGTCGAGGGTGGGCTGGTTGGGCAATTCGCCGTGGATCAATAGATAAGCCACCTCTAAAAAGGTGCTCTTCTCGGCTAATTGTTCAATTGGATAGCCCCGATAGAGCAAGATGCCTTTATCGCCATCGATATAGGTGATGCTGCTTTTGCTGGCAGCCGTATTGCCCAGACCGGGATCGTAAGTCATCGTGCCAAAATCTTCGGGGTTTACCCTGATTTGGCGCAGATCAAGCGCTCTGATCGTGTTGTGATCAATCGGGACTTCGTAGGATTTTCCGGTGCGATTATCGGTGATGGTAAAGGTATTTTGGGGCATTAGGTGCAGACTCCTTGCTAAAAAAACGGCATCGGTAAATTTTACGAAAAAGTGTAAAAAAGTGCTTTTGCAACGAATGAAGACAAATTTACTTGATGTGACGCCACCGTCTAACGACTATCGTAGGGGTGCCCAGCGGGCACCCAGGTCGGCGGCGCACTCAACCCAGATAGAGTCATCAACTACCTTCGCCGACGATTGCGTGCCCTGCTGTGCGACCATTTCCGTTAACGAGGCCGGGCACGCAATCGTCGGCGAAGGTACATTAAGGGCGAGTTTACATTGGCCTGCCGACCGCATGCCCCGACAATGTCCGTTAGACGGTTGCAAATACGAAAATCTAAATAAGAGAAGCCATGAAGCTTGGCTTCAATAAAAGTCTAATCCGCATTCGGCAGTGGTTGCTCTTGCACGCCAGCGATCAGGTTATCCGCGGCAATCAGCGCCATCTTGGTGCGGGTGGCGATGGACGCACTGCCGATGT
>JAPLGZ010000872.1 GCA_026389895.1 Chloroflexota bacterium
CTAGAACGCTTACGCCGTTTGCAGGAACTACGCCCGCAGCGCGCCCATCCTGACCCCGAAGTTCCGCCTGCATCTGAGATAAACCAGCCATTGGCCGCGCAGCCAACCGGCGTACGGCAGTTAGAAGTGCTGGTGCCCGGCCTCACGATCGAAAATAGCGCCGGCATCTGTTATATGCGTACACAAATTTATCCGTTGCATATTGCACGTGGCGAACGTCCATTGGGCGATCTGCTGGTCCAGCGCCCGAGTCTTTTTGCACCGTATCATCCCACTTTTGGCTTGCATGATCAACTCGATTTTCGGCAGGCCGCCTTTATCGATACAGAGACGACTGGCTTAGGGGGCGGCGCGGGCGTCTACTGTTTTATGGTGGGTGTCGGCACATTTGAGGGCAAAGCGCCCGGCGATCCCGCCACACCCACTGAGTTTGTCGTGCGCCAGTTTTTCATGCGCAATCCTGCAGAAGAGGGAGCGTTGTTGATCGCCTTGGCAGAATTGCTCGAGCAATATACGATGAGCGTTACCTTTAACGGGCGCACCTTTGATTTGCCACTGCTGCGCGCCCGTTTCAGCCAGAATCAACGGATGTTCCCCGATTTGCGGGGCAGTGGCCGGATGCTCAACCCAGACCGGCCACATTTGGACTTACTGCACCCGGCGCGTCGTCTGTGGAAACGGCGTTTGCAAAGTTGCCGTTTGATCAATCTGGAGCAGATGATTCTGGGTTTGCACCGCAACGAGGATGATGTGCCCGGCCATTTGATTCCACTGCTCTATACAGAATATATGCGCAGCGGCCACGCCCACGAAATGCGCCGCGTCTTTTATCACAACGCCGAAGATATTGTATCGATGGTGGCGCTCGCCGAACAATTGGGGCGAGCCTTTAACCAAGCCGTGACGCCGCAGGAAGAGCCATTACATCCGCTAGATTGTCTGGCGCTGGGTCAATCCTATGAGCGGCTCGAACAGTGGCAACTGGCCGAAGCCGCGTATTGTCAAGCGCTCACAAAGCTGCGCGAGCCGGCAGTACAGGCCGATGCCTTTCAACGATTGGCGCAATTGCAAAAAAGACAGGGGCGCTGGCAAGATGCAGCCGAAACCTGGCAACGCTGGCTCACCTCGGTGCCCGGCAACGATCCGACGCCCTATATCGAACGGGCGAAATCTGGTGAATGGCAGCTCAACGACTTGGAACAGGCGGAAATGTGGACCGGTTGGGCGCTGCACAACTTGCGCAAGGCGCCCATCCATCAACGTCCGCTGGGGCAAGTTGAGGCGTTGGAACATCGTTTACAGCGGATTCAGCGTAAACGGCAGGGGAAGAGCACGGAATAGTTAGCTCATACTACGTGGGCTGTTGGCTTGCGCAGGGATTAGGGAAACAGGATACAGGATTAACGTTAATCCCGTATCCTGTTTCCCTAATTCTCATACGAGTAGATGAATAAACGGAGTAATCAATCGTTAATCAGCGATTAGGGAGATACCTGGTTATGGCTTATAAGTTCCCCAGCCAAGCGTGGGCTGATCAATTTTTGATAGCAGTGAATCGTAACGATGCCTATGCCAGCGCTGCCAAGAGTTGGGAAGGTGACATTTATTTGGTGATTGAAGAGGGCGGCGTCTTTTATCTGGACTTGTGGCACGGTAAGTGTCGTGAGGCGCTTTATACCACGGATTTGAGCGTTAAGCAGCCCGAATTTATGCTGACCACGAGCCTGGAAAAGTGGCGCAAAGTGCTAGAAAACAAGCTTGATCCCGTGCAAGGGATGATTACGCGGCAGATCAAATTGGATGGCAACCTGGTCAAAATCATGAAAAATGTGAAGGCCGCGCAGGAATTAGTCCGCTGTGCCACGCAGATCGACACGGAATTTGAATGACAGCTCGTCACGTTTTCAGATTAATCTTCGAAAGGCATTATGTACACAATTGCGCTTGATTTTCCAGAAAACTTTGAACCGGTGGTTCAGCTAACGTCAGAGGAGTTTGCCGCACAAATTCGGCTGATGGCAGCCTTAAAAATGTTTGAATTAGGCAAACTATCCTCAGGTAAAGCAGCGGTGCTGGCTGGATTATCGCGTGTTGAATTTTTAGCAATGTGTGGCCGGTATCATGTATCAATTTTCAACTATAGTCCAGAAGAAATTGAGTCAGAGTTGCAATTAGATCTAGAAAGCTTGCAAAAGGCTTTACAGTGAGTGTGATTTCCGATACTGGCCCGTTAATTGCCCTCGCAAAAATTGATCATTTACATCTGCTAGAACAATTGTTTAATCGGGTAATCATTCCACCTATCGTCTATAGAGAATTGTTGGCAAAGGTTAGCATAGAAGCCGACAGATTGGAACAGGTATTAACAACCTTTGTTCAAGTAAGCGAACATCCCATACTAGCGTCTGAGGTTGAAATTGCCACACGCGGGGTAGATGCAGGAGAAAGGGAGGCATTGGCACTAGCTCACACGACAAGGCTTCTGCTACTAATTGATGATCGCCTCGGCCGTCAAGCCGCTCACAGGCTCAACTTGTCGATAACAGGCACAACCGGTATTCTCCTGCGCGCGAAAAATGATGGTCACATTGCAACTGTACGAATCTTATTAGAGCAGATACGCGAGTCTGGCTACTGGCTTTCAGATGAATTGATTACGACAGCGACAAAAATGGCTGGCGAGGCGTGAGCAGTCGGCCCCAAAGGATCTGAAGATGTGGTTTTTCAACTGCCCCGAAATTGTTCATGGCGAAGATGCGCTCGGTTATTTGGAAGAGTTGCCCGGTCACAAAGCCTTTATCGTCACCGACCCGGTGTTGCACCAGATGGGGTTTACCGCCCGCATCCAAAAACATCTGCAAAAAGCGAAGATCGAAAGTCTGATCTTTGCCGAAGTCGAAACCGAGCCAAGTTTGCAGACAGTAGACCGCGGGGCAGAGGCGATGCGCGCCTACCAGCCGGATTGGATCATCGGTCTGGGTGGTGGCAGTGCGTTGGATGCGGCCAAATCCATGTGGGCACTTTATGAGCGGCCCGACCTGGAAGCCGAGATGATTAGCCCAATCTACCGGCTCAATTTGAGCAAGACCAAAATGATCGCCATTCCCACGACAAGTGGCACGGGCAGCGAAGCAACGTGGATGGTTGTATTGACCGACTTAGCGCAACACCGCAAGCTAGGGCTGGGCAACCGCGAGTTGACGCCCACGATTGCGATTGTGGATCCGATTTTGACGCAGAATTTACCACCGCAGATCACGGCAGATACGGGCATTGATGTGCTCACCCACGCCATTGAAGGCTATACGAATAATTGGCATAACGATTTTTGCGACGGTCTCTGTCTGAAGGCGATTCAACTAGTTTTTGATTATCTGCCACGGGCAGTTGCCCAAGGTGCAACGGATAGCGAGGCGCGCGAACGGATGGCCAACGCAGCCACGATTGCTGGGCTTGGGTTTGGCAACTCATATGCGGGCTTGGCGCATGCCATGGGCCACAGTTTTGGTGCTTATTTCAAAGTGCCGCATGGGCGCACGGTTGGCCTTTTCCTCCCCTATACGATGGAATTCATCCTCAATCAGGGGGGGACCCGTTATGGCGAAATTGCGCACTTTATGGGCTTTGGCAGAGATGCGGATGCAATAAGCGCGGAGCAACATTTAATCAAACGCATTCGCGAACTGCAACAGGTGATCGGCCAACCGACTTCGATTCAAGCGATGGGCATATCAGCAGAGGATTTCCAGAGAGCACTGGTCACAATCGTGCCAAATGCAGAGATCGATAACAGTATCCTGGCCGCGCCGCGCATGCCAGAGACTGAGGAGATGCAACAACTCTTTGAATATGCCTATACAGGCAAATCTGTAGATTTCTAAAAGTGGGCGCTGGCCTACAAAACTGCGCCATAGAAACTCCCGAACGGGTTCGCAACGAGCTGTAACATCTTTCAGCAGAGCCCATTAGGGTCTGTCTGATGTAGCGGGCTCTGAATGCATCACCTTTCAGACAACCCCTGCCGAAAGTCACCAGATCGCTTTCTTCAAGTTTGTCACTTCGCTAAAATTGCTATCACGTGTCACCAGAATCAACCCATGTCGCAGGGCCAAAGCCGCGATCCAGACGTCATTCTCGGGAATCAGGCTGCCTTTCTGGCTCAACAAATCTTTGACGACCCCATACCAGCGACAAGTCTCTGTATCACAGATCAACACGATATTGGCTTCGGCAAATAGATCAACGCGCGCCACATTTTCCCGTGCACGGCCAGATTTGCGCGCGCCATAATAAAGTTCCCCGATCACAATACTGGGGATGAAGACTTCTTCTGCGTCTTCGATTTGTTCGACAACCAGCCTGTCATTGGCAAAAAGCGCAATCACAATGTTGGTGTCCAACAAGTATCTACCACTCATTCAGATCAACCTGTTCACAGCCGGCTGTAATTGCATCACGCAGGAAATCCAATTCATCGACGGGAATAAAGCCCGCAAACTGCAACAACTGTTTACCAGGGGTGCCGCGCAGGGGAGAAGCCTGCAACGACTGAACAAATTCTAAGACCATCTGCTGCAAATCGGACGGCAGCATTTCCATATGCTCGACCACTTTTGAAATGACCGAATTAGTCACAACATCCTCCTTTGTTAGCTTCATATGTCCTGAGGTTATAGAGCACTTCAGGATCGGGTTTGCTATACTATTTTCTTCGTTTACACCTAGAATATGATTCCATTCAGCCCCAAACGCCAAGCTCAAATCATCGGCGCGTGAGCCAGAAAGGTTAGTTACCATTATCGAATACGCTTGATGCCATAGTGATTGATACGCTATGATTGGTACACTCAAGGCGGCTTGATTATACTGATTTCACAAATTGTATACGCGCAGCA
>JAPLGZ010000867.1 GCA_026389895.1 Chloroflexota bacterium
GCAGAAGCGATCAAGGCCCAGTTTTGAGGTGGTAAGCTTGCGATAGGATGGGTTGGCAATTGCCAACCCACCCTACAGCATTGACCCTATTATTCTGCACCCAGTGCAATTGGATTGTTCATGGACAGCACGGCGTCTGCCAACCCCAAACCGATGCAGCTGTTGCTGGAACAGCTTAAATTCTTGCGCGACATGACGCGTGATGAAGTTACCTATATTCTCAATGACGCCGTTGAAGAGCAGTTCTTTGGGCCAGGGGAATTTTTATTTGCGCAGGATGAGCCGGTCAATTATGTCTATCTGATCTTAGAAGGCAGCGTCGAAGAGGTGCGCACTTCGCGCGATGGTGCGGGGAACACGCGCCAGACGCTCAAACGAAACGGAGGCCCCGGCACGAAGCTGGGTTTATATGATTTCCTCTACAAACACGAGCACAGCACACGGGCCCGCGCCCGCGAAAGTGGCCGTCTCTTGGCCATTCGCGCCACGGCTCTCGAACGGTTGATCTACCGCTTTCCTGATGTCCGCGGTTCACTGGCGCCTTTGCAAAAAATTGATCGCCTGCGCACCATTCCTTTTCTGGCCGAACTCGACGCGATTGCCCTCGGTTTCGTGGCTGACATTACCAGTGACAAACGCGAGTATACGCCACGCCAAGAGATTTACGGTGCCGATAAACCGGCAGACCCCATCTATCTGATCGATCAAGGCCAGGTTCAACTCAAATGGCCAGATGGCGGCACGCTTTTGCTGGGCAATGGCGCCGCCTTTGGTTTTGCCCGCCCAGGTGCACGCCAGCACAGTGTGACCCCGCAGCGCGATCATAGCGCGATCTCGGTCGCAGCTACTGCGGTCTATGCCATTCCACGTGCCAACTTAATTAACATTATGGGCAGCGAGCCCGAGCGCCGTGGTTATCAACTGCGGCGGCTGGTCATTGAAACATTCGATCAGTTGCCAGTCTTTCAAAATTTCAAACCAGAACAGCGCGAAAAACTAGCCGGGTTTGCTAGCCACTATCACATTCCAAGTAATTATCTGATCATCCAACAAGCCGAATTGAGCGACAGTTTGTGGATCTTGTTGCCTGGCTATCATGCCAGAATTCATGCCTTGGACAAGACTGGCCAGGCGTTGCTTAGCACCGGCGCCGACGGTCCCAATTATTTTGGCGAAAATTCACTGATTGCGCAATTGCCCGCCGAATCGACGATCGAAGCAGAGCCGAACAGTCAGTGGGTGCGGCTGCATTGGCGCGACTTCCAAATTTTCACACAGGAGAACGGGTTAGATTTGCCCCGTAAATTGATTTTGCGCACCAATGCCGAGCGTTTGTTTGGCGCCATCGAAAAACGCCAGCATTACTCGTGGTTGCAAGAAGACGAAATTTTGGATGTGTTTGTCCGGCGGCATTGGGTTGTCCTGTTACGAAAAACTTTGCCAGGGCAGATCCTATTTATCTTATTAGGGCTAGGCCTGCTGGCTAGCGCACGTTTGGTGGCGCCCTGGTATGCTTGGTGGTTGCTTGGCCTTGTCGGCATTATCACCCTGTTGCAAGTGACGTGGGGCGTCATCGACTATTTAAATGATTATCTGATGGTGACAAACCGTCGTGTCGTGCGCCAGGAAAAGGTGCTTTTCGTCAATGAGTGGCGACAAGAAGCAGCCATTGAACAGATCCAGAATGTCACGACTTCGCAGACCTTTCTGGGCAAATTGCTGAGCTATGGCGATGTGCAAGTCCAGACAGCAGCAGTGCGCGGGGGGATCCGGTTTAATTATGTGCCAGGACCGGATGCCGTCAAAAGCTCGATTTTTGCGCAACGGAACACGCGCGAGGGCCACACACGCGCCGAAGGCAAGATGGTGATTCAACGTCTGTTGGCCGGGCGCTTGGGTGTTGACACCCGTTTGCCCAATCGCGTTCGGTTGGCGCCAACTGAACGCGAAGAGCCAGACCCAGTCTCCAAATGGCGACCGTTCTCTGGTTATCTGCGCTCAAAATTAAATTTACAACGCACAGAGCATGATCGCATTATCTGGCGCAAGCATTGGGTGGTGTTATTAAGCCAAATTTTTGTGCCGATGGCGCTGTTGGGGATCATTGTGCTCGCGATATTGGCGCAATTTATGCCAATCGACTTTCCCGACCGGGTTCGCAATGCGATGCGGACGTTTGACATCCTGTTGGCGCTCTTTGGGCTGGCAGATATTGCTTGGCTGGCCTGGCTGATCACAGATTGGCGCAATGACACATTTGAAGTTAACAAAAAAGAGATTGTTGATGTGACCAAATCTCCCCTATTTTTAAGTGAAACGCGGCGCACAGCCCGCCTTACTGATATTACCAATGTCGAAGTTGATATCCCCACCCCACTCCATTATTGGTTAGATTATGGGCATGTTCGTTTAGAGACGGCCGGACGCGAAGGAGATCTAACCTTTGATGGCGTGCCCGGCCCGCGTGAAGTGGCCGGCGAGATTAACCGACGTATTGAAGATTACCGCCGTCAGGAACAGTTGGATCAAGCCCACCAGCGCGCCCAAGAATTGCCAGATTGGTTCGAGATGTATAACCGGCTTGACCCGGATAAACAAGCAAAGGGCAAGACGGTAGGTCAGGCGGATCGAGAAATAAGACGGTAGAGCAATAAAACGATGATGGGGATGGATCAATTATTGGTAGGCGGTTACCAACCGAAGCTAAGGCGGTCGATCAGGCGACGGGGCAAATTGACGGCGCGCATCTGATTTTGGGTTAATTCAATTAGATAACCAACCCGCTCATAGCACCAAGTCTTTGCTTCCAGATCTAAAATGCCAAATGCGGCCCGCACGTCGTTATCGCGTGGTTGCCCGACGCTGCCGGGATTTATCATTAAACGGAGTTGGGGCGAGGTATTCAATTTAATCGGCACACCGATTTGGGGTTGTAACATTTCAACGGTGGCGATCTGCTGGCGCTCACTTTCCGTGCCGGCATCTGCCGTAATTTCATCATGTAAGCGCCAACGATAGATCACGGGTTTGTGTGTATGGCCGATAAAGCAGATCTGTTCGGTAAATTCGGCAAAATTTTCCATCGCAATGCTCGGGGTAAGGATATATTCCAACACCGGTTCTCGTGGGCTGGCGTGCGTCAAAAGGAGATTTTTATCGGCCTCTGGGCGGATAGGAATGTGGGGCAATTGCTCTAAATAGGCCCGGCTTTCTGCGGTCAATACTTCTCTGGTCCAAAGGACAGCCTGCCTGGCATGCGGGTTAAAATCATCTACATCAATCCCCGGGCGTCCTAACACAGCCCAGTCATGGTTGCCCATTACACACAGGGCGGCCCGTTCGCGCATCAAAGCGACGCATTCGTTGGGGCTTGGGCCGTAGCCAACCACATCACCCAGGCACCAGATCGCATCATAGCGCCCTACAGTGGCGTTCAACACACTCTCAAGCGCCACTAAATTGGCATGAATATCGGACAAAATTAAGATGCGCATAATAGGGATATGATAACACATCGGTTATTCTACGCGAAGTGAACAATCCTGCGAATGCAACTCAAGTTGGCATTAATTATATTCCCAAAGGCATAAAGTTTATCAAGGGCATTAAAATGGAAGCGACGGGGTATTGTTCGTAGGTCACGTTTGCGCCCTGACACCCTCCACCAAGTTGGGTTGATGCGTCAGAAAATGATTTCACAACAATGATTTTACAACGCTGCTTGTTCAGTTAAAAACCGAGCTGACAGACCCCTACCAACACTTACTTTTGCCGATCAGAAGCGCCGCTAGTTTTTCTTGGCGGCCTTTGTGCCTTTGCATAAAAACAGGATTGTCTTATCCAGGTTACCCAGAGGTACACGCGGCGAATACAAAATCTACCTACAACATTTGACGGAATTTGCCCGCTGTTCTATTATCGGCAGATATCTAGATTGAACGATCTCAATAAACGCTGCTTGCGAAAGTCATTCCGATGCACCCATTGCCCAACAATTCTAATCTGACCCCGATGACACCACTGACAACGGCTCAAAATTTTGGTTCTCAAAATCATAAAGCCTTTCAACATATTGGTATTTTACATCACCCTAAAAAGCCGGAGTCGATTGTACTGGCCAAAACCATTGATGCTTATCTACGCACACACGGGATTCAGGAAATCTGGCATGCGTCAGCCTGGGAGGTCGAAACAATGTTGACGCATTTGCCAGATGTCGATCTGCTGATCACGCTTGGCGGTGATGGCACCCTCTTACGCGCCGCACGCATTGGCGCGCCTTACGCCGTCCCGATGCTTGGCGTCAAAATGGGGCGGCTTGGTTTCTTGGCCGAAGTTATGCCGGACGATTGGCAGGGCCCACTGGCGCGCATTCTGGCTGGAGATTACTGGATCGAAGAGCGCCGCATGGTGCGGGCGTGTGTCGAACGTATTGTCGATGATGCAACTGGTCCGCAAGCCGAGCGCCAGCGTCTTTCCGAGCACGATGCGCTCAATGATGTCGTGCTCAGCCGCGGCGATGTTGCGCGCGTCGTACGGATTAGTGTCACGCTGGATGACGGTTATCTAACCACCTATACTTGTGATGGGCTGATTGTCAGTACAGCCACCGGCAGCACCGGTTACGCATTAGCCGTGGGTGGGCCGATTATGCCACCGGAATTACCCAATATTCTGGTGATCCCAATTGCGCCACATTTGAGTATGGATCGGGCGGTGATCCTCTCGGAAGGTTCGACGATACGGCTGCGTGCCTATAGTGACTATCGCGCCATTTTGACGGTGGACGGGCAAGTTGTGGTAGAAATGGGCGAAAACGATGAAGTCGTTGTCGTTTGCAGTCCGCATACGGCCCGTTTTGTACGTGTGCGCGACCGCAGCTATTTTTATCAGGCATTGATGGACAAATTACGTTGGGCAGGGCAGGATTAAATGAGCAATTTTTAATGAAATTTGTGAATTTTTAACGTCGCACCCAAGCACATAGCAGGCGAGCACACATAAAAATTCTCGTTATAGTGCTATACTGTTTGATACAAAACTATGACAAACTTACCGCAAGTAAAGAACTATTATAAGATTTTACAGATCGATCCTTCGGCTGAACCAGAAATGGTGGAGACAGCCTATCGACGGCTCGCGCGCAAATATCATCCGGATCAAAATAATTCGGCAGATGCGACGGCACGCATGCAAGATCTGAACGAAGCCTATGAAATATTAAGCGATGTGGGTAAACGCGCCGCCTATGATCGCGACTTCTTTGCCCCTGAGCAATCTTCCGTCGGCCCGGCCCAAACGTATCCGCGTAGACCGACAGAAACTACGTATCAAACTACGTATCAACGTGAAGCACAAACGAACGTTGAGCAGACGGCCGTTGATACAATGACCGAAAAGCTCTATTGTGCCAACCACCCCAATGTCGAAACGTTGCTGCGGTGTAATAAGTGTAACAAGCCTATATGTACAAAATGCGCGGTGCGTACGGCAGTGGGTTTTCGCTGTAAAGAGTGCATCCGCGCCCAGCAAGGCATCTATTACAACGCTGAAACCTGGGATAACCCGATAGCCTTGGTTGTCAGCTTCGTTGTTACTTTAATTGCCACACCAATCGCTGGACGGCTGCTCGGTGCGTTTGGTTTTCTGGGGATTATTCTCGCCCTCGTGATTGGGTCGGGGGCCGGCGGTCTGCTGGCCCAGATCATTCGCGCAGCGGTACGTCGACGCCGGGGTCGCTTGTTGCCCTATTTTGCCTTAACCGGCATTATTTTCGGCTTATTGGGGGGCAGCGTGCTAGCAGCCCTTTTCGGGTTCGGCTTCCCACTGTTCAGTCTACCGCTGCTGATCTTTGCCTTCTTAGTGACAACTACAGCTTATCAAATTTTACGCTAGCCTAAATTTCACCAACCAGCGGGCAGGGCAATCTACCCAGCAGAAATGCTTGCATCGACTCCAGGCTTATGCTATGATGCCCTTTGCTAAGCTCTCTGTCATGGAATCTAGAGGAAGAACGCATCTATGAAAGCTCGTCGAATTCTGGGTCTGCTCATTATCGCCATTGTGCTCGTGGCCTGTACGCGCGAGCGATCAGCACCCGAAGCGACGGCAACGATCAAGCCGCCGGAGGCGCCTGTCGCGGCGACGAAGAGTGGGACCGAACCCGATGTGACCATCCTCACCCCCACTACAGACACAGTTGGTGCAGGTGCAGCGACCACGCCTGCGCCTGATCAAACAGCCCAACCGGCAGCTGCCCAATCTACCCCAGCCGCCGCCACACCGGCCACTACAGACTATATTGTCAAAGCAGGAGAAACACTCTCGGTCATCGCGGCCGAATTTGGCACCGATGTCGATACCCTACGGCGACTCAATTATCTGGTTGATGACAATGTTTTTTCTGGCCAAATTTTGCATATCCCCAATCAGACGGGTGGCAGCCAGGCGATTAACGGCACGCCAGTGAGTGATGCGCCAGGCGTGGCAACCAGCAGCGCTGTTTACATTTATACTGTGCAGGCAGGGGATACGCTGGGTGTGCTATCCGAGCGCTTTGATGTCAGCACCGTTAAAATTATTTCAGCCAATAATTTAACCAATCCCGACAACTTGTTGGTGGGCAGTAAGCTCATCATTCCCGATCATCAGGCTCCGCAAGCAAACGCAACAGAGCCAGCAACAGATGGCACAGAAACGGACCCGTCCACGAGCAATGAAGGCGTCGAACATATTGTGCAACCAGGGGAAGGGTTGCTTCAAATTGCGGAAAAATATGGCGTGGATGAAGCAACATTGGCCGAGGTTAATGGCTTGAATAATCGCAATTTGCTGCGGGTGGGGCAAAAGCTAATTATTCCTGGCGTCACACCCAAAGAGGCGGCCAAGGCGCTTGGTAAAATTCATGTGGTGCAATCTGGCGAAAGTCTGGCTGGTGTGGCAGTGCAATACGGGGTAACGGTCGATGAACTGGTTACGCTTAATAATCTGGCCAACCCCGATGCCATTTATGTAGGCCAAGAGTTGATCGTTCCCGGCCAACGTCCCATCGGAATGTGCACCAGACGGCGCTGCTTTTTTTCTGGGGTATTAAGATATTTCATCAGCAATTCAGTGTGCAATGGCCCTGGGCAGAGTGCATTGACCCGAATATTCTCGCGAGCATGGATCATCGCCAACTCACGTGTCATCGAAAGCACACCGCCTTTGCTTGCGGTATAGGCAAGTTGTGGTGTGGCGGCGCCCAACAGCGCGACAAAGGAAGCGGTGTTGATGATCGAACCACCGCCCGCCCGGCGCAAGGCTGGAATCCCATATTTACAACCCAGAAAAACTCCTTTGAGGTTGATCGCCATTGTCAGATCCCAGACATCTTCCTCGGTATTGATGGCGTCATCGTCGTTGGCATGGCTGATCCCCGCATTATTGAAAAGAATGTTCAATTTGCCAAAGGTTGCTTCCGCAACGCTCACCATTTTTTCGCAGTCAGCGGCTTTGGAGATATCAGCCCGCGCATAAGTAGCCTGACCACCGATCTCTTGCACCAAGGCTACCGTCTTCTGTCCTGCATCATCGTTGACATCGGCCACGACAATGTGGGCGCCTTCCTGGGCAAAGAGCAAAGCGGTTTCGCGGCCGATCCCACTGCCGGCGCCCGTGATGAGCGCGACTTTATCTTGTAATCTCATGTGAACTTCTCCTAAAATTGAGGGGTTATCGTTGCTTGTAAAGGCTTGCTGCAGCCACTAAGGCATCAAACAGGCGTTGCTGTACCGGGTCGTGCATTGCAGTCGCCTCGGGATGCCATTGTACGCCGATCAGCCAGCGATGATCCAACTTCTCGACCGCTTCAATGGTCCCATCAGGTGCATAAGCCACGACTTTCAAGGTCTTGGCCGCATGGCGAATGGCTTGATGATGCCAGGAATTCGGCACAGCCTGGGTCGTCTCAAAAATTGCCGCCAATCGCGAATCAGCAGCAATCTCAACCGCATGCGCGGCCCAGATGCTACGTTCGTCTCGATGAACAATCGTTTCCCCAACGACATCGGGCAGGTGTTCGATTAACGTTCCACCCAGCGCGACATTCATAACCTGAATGCCCCGACAAATACACAAGGTCGGTTGATCGTGCTCGACGACCAAACGCACTAAAGCCAATTCCATTTCGTCCCTTTGTGGATCAATGCCATAGACCATTCTATGTGGCAAGCCATCATAATGTTCTGGATCAAGATCTGGGCCACCAGACAGAACGAAGCCATCCAAGTGGGTCAATAGCTCGGCCACTTGCGCCTCGCCTGGTGGAATCAAGACTGGGATACCGCCAGCACGCCGCACTGCGTCCACATATTCAGCCGGCAACGTGTAAGCGTTGTATTCATTACGGCCATACGTTGTAATACCAATCAGAGGTGAGTTCATAAATAGCCTAAGGAGGAATAGATTGTCGATTGACGATTTTTGATTGACGAAGTCACAAGATAGCCTTTGTGATTCTACTTTCCAAGATGGGAGAGAAGAAGCCAGAGGCTCCGCCATCAATCCTCGTAAATCGTCAATCAAAAATCGTCAATGATTAGATTCTTTCAAAATACCGTTTCTGTTCCCAATCTGTCACTGCCGTATCAAAGGCCGCCTGCTCCACGCGATAAGTGCGCGCATAATGTTCAACGACTTCAGCGCCCAGGACACGTTTGGTAAACTCACTCGCTTCGAAGAGATCCGTGGCGTCGCGCAAAGTTCGGGGCACATGGGGTAAATGTTGTGCGCTGTAAATATCTCCCTCAAAGACCGCTGGCGGTTCAATTTGGTTGGCAATCCCATCCAAACCAGAGGCTAGCGCCGCCGTATAGGCCAGATAGGGATTACAATCTGCGCCGGGGACACGACATTCAATACGCAAACTCTGGCCATGACCGACCACACGGAAACCAGCCGTGCGGTTATCATGGCTCCAAGCAATACGGGTGGGCGCCCATGAACCCGCTTGATAACGTTTATAAGAATTAATGGTAGGGGCATAAAAGACCATCAACTCAGGGAGATGATGAAGCCAACCGCCCAGGAACCAGCGAAAGATATTACTGGCGACAACAGGACCCAATTGTTCTTGGCCAGCAAAGGCATTCTGGCCACCAGACCACAAACTCAAGTGAATATGACTGCTAGAGCCAGCGCCACTGGCGGCATATTTTGCCATAAATGTGACGCTAATCCCCATCTGATCAGCGATTTCTTTTAAACATTGTTTATAGATGACATGGCGGTCGGCCATCGTCAACACGTCACTATAACGAACATTCAATTCATGCTGCCCTAGCCCCCATTCGCCTTTAGAATTTTCAACTGGCACCCCAGATTGTTTTAGATGGCGACGAGCCGCCCCGTTGAACGCTTCTTCGCGCGTCCCCTGCAAAACATGATAATCCTCGATGTACCAGCCAGCTGGCTCCAATCCCTGATAGGCTTTGCGCGCCGCGTCACGGTAGGAATCTTGAAAAATATAATATTCCAACTCGGAAGCTGCCATCGTTGTGTAACCCAACCGCGCGGCTTGTTCGATCTGACGCCGCAACATTGAACGGGGGGCAACGGTGACCGGTTGATGTGCAGCTTCATCTTCCACGTCACAAATCACCAGGGCAGTCCGATCCAGCCAACTAGCAATGCGCAAGGTCTGGAGATCGGGCACCAGGTGAAAATCACCATAACCACGCTCCCAGTTGGCAAAGCGATAGCCAGGCACCGGTTCCATCTCCATATCGACGGTTAACAGATAGTCACAACCGTGCGTACCACCTTTGGCGGCCTCTTCTAAAAAGAATTCTGCATCAAAACGTTTGCCCAAAAAACGGCCATAATGATCCGTAAAGACGACCAGCACTGTATCAATGATACCACGATTGACATGCTCGGCCAGCTGCTCTAACGTCAACAACCCTTGGATTTGTGCCATGCGTCAGCTCTTCTCGCTAATACTTTTTAAGTTAAACGGCTTTTGTCGCAATGTAACATACCAATCTTAAAGCTGTCAAACAAACTTGGCTTACCACGAGGTTAGCGGGTAAATATTTGCTAAATCCCCTCAATAATAGGAGACCATAGGGTGCGACCAAATTACGCAGTAGCACTTGCTCGAAGTTTTTAGACAGCGAGTACGCTTAATAGAAACAAAGCACATTCACTTGTCTAAACTTCCACCGAATCAATTCGACATCGGCGACAGAAAATCTACTGAAATGGGTTACGCAGAGTCATTCGAAACAACTTCCTACCCTTGTGCGGTTAGCTCTATTCGTGTCCGATTGAATAGACACAAACTTTGAAGAATAAAAGCAATCATCAAATTTGACCCAAAACATAAATGTGATATAATCTTTCAGTCTGTGCAGTAAAGCATGTACAGACATGCCGACATGCAAGCATGCCGACATAGCTCAATTGGCAGAGCAGCTGTTTTGTAAACAGCAGGTTATCGGTTCAAGTCCGATTGTCGGCTCTGGCGACTTTTACAGATCAGCAACAGTCGTTGGTATTAACAATAGATAAGGGCGGGTGCCCGAGTGGACAATGGGAGCTGACTGTAAATCAGCCGGCTTACGCCTACGGTGGTTCGAATCCGCCCCCGCCCACTCAATAATTTCGGAACTATCTCAATTTGTGCTTGATAGTGCGAATGATAATCCGAAATTAGAATGCCCACATAGCTCAGTCGGCAGAGCACATTCTTGGTAAGGATGAGGTCATGGGTTCGACTCCCATTGTGGGCTCCACATAGTGGTCAAAGCAACCACAAAAGCACAAAGGATCTAGATAAGCTTTGTGTTTTTGTGGCGTAGCTGTTGCGCAAAGCGCATTGTAACGAGCTAACAATCGGCTTGATGCCCAACGTTACGCAACATTCATTGTTACAAAGTTATAGTATTAGACGAATCGAATTTAAGGAGGCATTGTAGAATGTCTAAAGCAGTATTTGAGCGAAACAAGCCGCACATCAACGTGGGCACGATCGGGCATATCGACCATGGCAAGACCTCGCTGACCGCCGCAATTACGAAGACATTGTCGTTGAAGGGGTGGGCTGATTTTCGCCGCTTCGATCAGATTGACAATGCGCCAGAAGAGCGGGCGCGTGGCATCACGATTGCGATTTCGCATGTGGAATATCAGACTGAGAAGCGCCACTATGCGCATGTCGATTGCCCAGGTCATGCTGATTACATTAAGAACATGATCACCGGCGCGGCCCAGATGGACGGGGCGATTCTCGTGGTGGCGGCCCCAGATGGTCCGATGCCGCAGACGCGTGAGCACATCTTGTTGGCTGGTCAGGTGGAAGTGCCCGCGATGGTGGTCTTCTTGAACAAGTGTGACATGATGGACGACCCCGAGTTACTCGAACTAGTCGAGATGGAATTGCGTGAGTTGTTAACCACCTATCGCTTTCCTGGGGATGACATTCCGTTCGTGCGCGGCAGCGCGCTCAAGGTGCTGGAAAGCACGAGCACCGACCCGAATGCGCCCGAGTATGCCTGCATCTGGGAATTGATGCGCGTGGTAGACGAATACATTCCGACGCCTGTACGCGAAACCGACAAGCCCTTCCTGATGCCGATTGAAGATGTCTTCAGCATCAAGGGACGTGGCACGGTGGTCACTGGGCGCATCGAACGCGGCCTGGTGAAGCCGATGGAAGAAATCGAAATTGTCGGGCTCGCCCCGACGCGCAAGACTGTGGTCACGGGTGTGGAAATGTTCCGCAAACTGCTCGACCAGGGGATTGCCGGTGACAATGTCGGTTGTCTGTTGCGCGGTATTGAGCGCGACGACATTGAGCGTGGACAAGTGCTGGCCAAGCCAGGCAGCATCACCCCGCACACCACGTTCATGGCCGAAGTCTATGTGCTCA
>JAPLGZ010000431.1 GCA_026389895.1 Chloroflexota bacterium
CCAAGCGAGCCCATATTTTAGCAAGGTCCCGAGCATCTGGCCGCTCGCTTTGCGGAAAAAAGCAGGACGATTTTCTAAGCGTGTAGTTGGCCAAGCCCTTAAGAGTGAGACACCGCCAGCGAACGGCAGTAACGCCAATGCGCTTTCTTTGGTCAACACCGCGCCGCCAATTGTCAAACCGAGTGCGAGAAAGTCGCGCAAACGCGGCGACGGTGCTTTGAGCAGCCGCACCATCTGTAAAAGCGCAAGGGTGCAGAGGGGAATGAGCAAAGCATCGTTATTAACAGCCGCGCTGATAAAGATAAACATCGGTGTAAACGCATGCAGCGCGGCCGCGCCATTGGCTAACCAGGGCTGATCGGGCCACAGTTCGCCAACCAGCCGCCAGGTTAAATAGACTGCGCAGGCCCCATAAAAAACGGCCAACAGTCGTACCAGATGGACAGCCAGCACGGTCCCATGCCACGGCCAACGCTCATGCAGCGGCGAATGGATCGCGGCATTGACGTTACTTCCGTCGGCATGGACCTCACCTAAGGCAGCATACGGATTGGGTTGATAAACCGTCGAAAAATCAGTCGGCTTGATCGCAGCCACGAGCAGCGCGCCCAACAAATAGGCCAACGGGGGTTGGCTGCCCTCTTGCATCCAAGGCCCGGGCGTGGCGCCAGGGGCGGGCGGTTGCACAGGCAATGTCCACTCGGTGGCAAGATGCTCGATGAATGGATAGTGGTAGAGTTCGTCGGGGGCTTCGAAGATCGGGGTAGCGATGCTGTAGGTTACACCGAGCAGGATAAAACCAAACAAAATCCCCACCAAAACGCGCTTGTCCGGCAACGCGGCTATCTTCATGGGGCAATCACTGTTTGCTCGGCTAGCCAGTGATCAAAATCGTGTAATAATTGTTGTTTCAGTGTGGCAGGCGCGCCACTGGCCACAAAAGCATTCCGGGCGATGCGGGCGATATCCAAGGGACCGTAGCCAAATTCGGCGGCCAATAGCGCGTATTCTTGACAAAGGTTGGTGTTAAAGAGCGGCGGATCATCGCTATTGACTGTCACCAACAAGCCCATGCGGTCCAAATGAGGAAACGGGTGCTCGGCCAGTCGCCGATAAACATGCAAACAGATATTGCTCGTAGGGTTAATTTCCAACACGATCTGGCGTTCATGCAACAGGGCCAACAGGTTGGCATCTTCGATTGCGCGTACCCCATGGCCAATGCGCACCGCTTGCAGTTGGTTGACGGCGCCCCAGATGCTGTCCGCGCCCATCGTTTCGCCAGCATGCGGCACCGAGAGCAAGCCAGCGGCGCGGGCCACATCAAACGCATGTGCAAAGGGTTCTGGGGGCGCGCCTACTTCAAAACCTCCTAACCCAAAGCCCACAACGCCTTGCGCCTGGCCGGCCAACGCGTAGGCCAACGTGCGTTCGGCCGGATAGGGATTGTAGCTGCCGCCATTGCGAAAACTTACATTCCGCGGAATGTCGAAGACCCAACGCATTTCCACGCCAAACTCGCGTTGTGCCTGGAGACGCCCGGCTTCCAGACCTTGCAACAGATCTTCGATCGTCAAATTTTTGTTCTGCAAATCCGTATGCGTGAAAGGCGTAAAGGTCAACTCCCGATAACGAATGTTCTGGGCAGCCATATCCGCGCCACAGGCATAGGCGATCAAGGCAAAATCGTCTGGTGTGCGCAGTAAATCTGAAATGGTCAGATAGATCTGGATAAAATGCGGGAAATCGGTAAAGGTAAACCAACGCCGTAACCCAACCAGATCCGTGGCAGGCAAAGCCGCTAAGCGATGATGGCAGCGCGCCAATTCCAGCAAGGTCTCGGGTTGAATCGCGCCTTCCAGATGAACATGCAGTTCAGCCTTGGGCATCGCCTGAATAAAAGCCAGCGCGGCAGATTCCGTTACGAATGAATTGTTCATAAATCAACCAACATCCTGATAGGACAGATGTAGCCATCCAATGCCAGTAACGGCACGCCAGGCATTGCTAAACAAAATGAGAATAAGCTAAGTAAAGGAAAGCGACGTTCCAACATGCCAGATAATTTCTGATATACTGGGGCTTTGTTAGGCGTTTTACTATTGATAACAATGTTGCTTTCACCCTGTCAGATTTCATCTACCTGTTCAGAGAAGTATGCCATGAGTGTTAATCAAACCCCAAACCAATTTGTGAACCAAGTCGAGCAGGTGCTGCCGCGGCGCTGGCCTCGTCAGACGTTGAAACGTCTTTGGCATTGGCTTAACTTTTCTGCCAAACTCTTGCTCTGTATGTGGCTGAGTGGCGGGGGCGCCATTACGGCGGTCGAACACGTGCAACGGGAGCTATCCATGCAAGTGGCAGGTTGGCAATTTGATCTGTTAACCTGGGAAATCCATGCACTGCGTGAAAAAATCGGCGCGGATATGACAGATCCCGCCCGTGCCTTATTGC
>JAPLGZ010000617.1 GCA_026389895.1 Chloroflexota bacterium
ATTTTGTCCGCTCCACTCTCGGGTCAACTAAGCTCTCAAAATGCTCACTAATGGTTGTTTTCATTTCTCCTCCTCCGGGCCAGTTATCTGCTATTATCTCTCCTTTTCTCGGTTCTCAAAATTTAGATGCGTTTACCCTGATAGTCTCTATTTTATGAGATGAGGATGATTTTTTGTTATTAAAAATGGCTGTTTATCGCCAATATAGAATATAATCATGCAAACATTTGGTCTTAATTACTCAACGTAAGGATATTTTATATGGCTGCAACGGCATTAATTATCGGTGTTTCCTCTCAAGATGGCTCTTATCTGGCCGATTTACTGTTGGCTAAAGGATATGATGTGATCGGGACGATTCGCCGCAGCACGAACTTCTACCAAGAAAATATTGTCCACTTAAGTGGCAAAATCAAGATCGAAGCGGCGGATCTGCTGGATGGCGAGAGCATTGCCCGCCTCGTTCGCCAATATCAACCCGATGAGATCTATAATATCGCCGCGCAGTCCGTGCCGGCGGATAGCTGGTCGCATCCTTTTTACACCGGTGAAGTGACCGGTTTGGGCGTGGTGCGTGTGCTGGACGCGGTCCGGCTGTTTGCACCGCATGCGCGTGTCTATCAGGCCACAAGCCGTGAGATCTACGGCAATGTCTCTGGCGTGGCCACGGAGGCCACCCCGATTGACGCCAATAATCCCTATGGCATTGCCAAAGCTTATGCGCATATGATGGTGCGCTGTTATCGCGAATCGTACGGCGTATTCGCCTGCGCTGGCGTCCTCTTTAACCACGAAAGCCCGCGCCGTAGCCTCCATTTTGTCACCCGCAAAATCACCGCCGCTGTCGCTTGCATCAAAAATGGCGTCAGGCAACTCCCGCTCGATGAATTAGGTCGCCCCCTGGTCTCGCCAGAAGGTAAAGTGACACTGGGCTGGCTCGACAGCGAACGTGACTGGGGCTACGCTGCGGAGTATGTAGAAGCGATGTGGCTCATGTTGCAAAAAGATCAGCCCAAAGATTATGTGATCGGCACCAACACCTCGCACACCGTACGCAATGTCTGTGAAATTGCCTTTGCGCATGTGGGCTTGGACTGGAACGAGCACGTTGCCACCAGCGAAGCCTTGTTGCGCCCCACCGAAATTGCCGCCTTACAGGGTGACTACAGCCTGGCCCAGCGCGAACTTGGCTGGCAACCGCGCACCTCCTTCGCCGATTTGATCCGTTTGATGGTCGATGCCGACTTGGCACGCTTTCGGTAGCTGGCGTGCATTGCACTGGTCACCCCAACTTTCCCGCAGAAACGCTTCCCGACCAGTGCGTTGCACGCCCAAGGGTCATCTATCCCCGCCGCTCATCTTTCTTGCCACAAACGTTGCCTCTCCACACGTGGCAATTTAGCCTAAAAATAGCGATTTACAATCTTTTGAACCTAATGAGAATGGTGGGCTAGCCATCCAAACGTTGGCCGCTGAAAGGGTTGAACAGCATATTACGTCCAAAGCGCGATCCCATCACAAAGCTCACGGAGAAATATTATGGATAAAATCAAAGTTTGTATCGTCGGTTTGGGGTGGACTGGCTCTAATCATTATGCCGGTTACGCCGCCATCCCAGAAAAAGCAGAGGTTGTTGCCTGTGTGGCGCGTTCGGCAGAAGCCCAAGCCAAGGCGCGCCAGTGGGGCATTCCCAAAATTTATCAATCCTTTGATGCTGCCCTGCAAGATACCGAGATCGACGCCTTTAGTCTCTGTACACCGCACTATGACCATGCACCGATGCTCATTGCGGCGCTGCAAGCTGGTAAACATGTGATCGGCGAAACACCCGCCTGCATGACGTTGGCCGAATGTCGTCAACTGCGCATTGCGCTCTTCGATTATCCTAACCTCAAGGCTGCCACCGGGCATATCTGTCGCTCATGGCCGACCTTTGCCCATGCCAAACGTTTGGTGAGCCAAGGCGACGTTGGGCAAACCTTTTATCTCTCGTCCAACTACACCCATAAAGCTGACCCCAAGGAATATTCATCGGCTAATACGTGGGGGCGCGACCCGCGGGCCCAACTGAATCTGGGGATTAGTTATCACTCTGTCGATC
>JAPLGZ010000408.1 GCA_026389895.1 Chloroflexota bacterium
ATGATACTTCGATAGCTATAATCCCTAACAGTATCATTGAAATAGGCTATGCTAAAAGGATAAAGCGTAATTGACCGTTTTGCTTTTATTCACCCGCATCTGTGCCGCGCTCGTTACAGATTTTTACAACCGGTCTAACCATCCAGCACGGCCCGCACCTTGGCTGCTAGCTGCGCTGGCGTAAACGGCTTTTGGATAAAGTTGACCTCCCTGGCGAGGACACCTTGATGAAGGAAGAAATTATCCGTATAGCCCGACATATAGAGCACCTTCATCATCGGGTGCAACGGAGCCAGCCCCCTGGCCAGGGCGGGCCCGTTCAATTCCGGCATAATGACGTCGGTGAGGAGAAGATCGATGGGCACCAACTGGCGCTCACCCACTGAAAGGGCACCGCTGCCGTTGGGCGTCGCCAACACTCGATACCCGTGCACCGTCAGCGCCGCGGCGGTGAGTTCTCGGACCAGTTCATCATCTTCGGCGAGCAAGATGGTCTCTGTACCCTGGCCTAGCATTTCCTGTTCCGGTTTTTGCGTATCCTTTGGTGCGTCATCATCCACGCGCGGCAAATAGACCTTAAAGATGGTCCCCACGCCAACCTCACTGTATAACCAGATGTGGCCACCTGACTGCTTCACGATCCCGTAGACCGTCGCAAGACCCAGTCCGGTCCCTTGGCCCACTGCCTTCGTCGTGAAGAAGGGTTCGAAGATATGCTTTTGCGTAGGTACGTCGATCCCTGTGCCAGTGTCACTGATCGCCAGCATGATATAATGACCCGCATTGACGGCCAGATGCTGCTTGGCGTAGGCCTGATCGAGGTAGACATTCGCCGTCTCGATAGTCAACTGCCCCCCGTCGGGCATCGCATCTCGGGCATTGATCACCAGATTCATGATCACCTGCTCTAGTTGCCCAGGGTCGGCTTGCACGCGGCCCAATACCAAGGCCAGCGTGCTGCGTAACTGAATGTGTTCGCCGATCAGGTGCCGGAGCATCTTTTCCATCTCGGTGACAAGGGCGTTGAGGTCGAGGCATTGCGGCTGCAAGATTTGCTTGCGACTGAAGGCAAGCAGTTGGCGCGTCAGGGCGGTCGCCCGGTCCGCCGCCTTTTTGATCTGTTCGAGGTCGCGCCCCACGGGGTCTGTGGCTTGGATCCGTCGGAGGGCGAGTTCGCTGTAGCCGGTGATCCCGGTGAGCAGATTATTGAAGTCGTGGGCAATGCCCCCGGCCAGTTGGCCGACCGTCTCCATTTTCTGTGCTTGACGGAGTTGTTCTTCTAAAGCCCTGCGCGCCGTGACATCATAGACCAGCACAAGTTGGGCAGGTCGCCCATAGAGCATTAAGGGACGGTTGATGATCTCCACATCCATCAGCGCGCCATCCTTCTTTTGGTGGCACCAGATGCCGATTACCGAGTTGTCAGGTGTCATGCTGGAGGCATAGTTGAGAAAAGTGGGGACATCCGTCGCCGGACGAATATCTTTAATCGTCATCGTCAGGAATTCTTGGCGTGAATAGCCGTAGTTGTGAATGGCGGCCTGATTGACTTCGAGGAAAGCCAACGTCTCGACATCGACGACCCACATTGGCTGCGGATTGCCGTCAAATAAGAGACGGTAGCGCTCCTCTGATTGGCGCACTTGCGCGAAAAACCGACTATTTTCGCGGAGCGTTAACACCTGGCGCAACAGCACCAAACTAATGATACTGCCGACACCCCAGGGGGCCAGGTGTTCCGTATCTTCCCCGCGCGCTTCGATCAGTTCAAGCATAAGATAAGCCGCGATCGCAAAGGCATACGGCAGATAGGCGAGCCAGGTGGTCAGTTTGATCGACAGGCTCGGCCGCCCCGCCTCAATGCCCGTGGGCGTGTGAACCGGCTGCCAACTGGTGGCTTGCCAGATGCCGATTAAACCGTAAGTAAGCGTGGCGAATACCCACCCGAGATCCAGCCAACTGCCACTCATATAGCTCCCATTTACCGACTGATAACCATAAATGCTGTCCAGGATAATCATGAGCAGACAATTCAGGCTAAGCAGCACATACAGGCTAAAGTATTGACTTGCCTGCTGTTTATATAAGAGGCCAAGCACGGCGTAGAGTACGATGAGATCGCCCAGCGGATAAGCCAAAGCAACCGCTGCACTGAACAGGTCCGTTTGGTGGAGCGAGGCAACCAGTGGCGCCATCCAATAGATCAAAATGACTAAGCTGAGCGTGAGCAGCACAATGCTCATATCGAGGGTGGCTTTGCACCAATCGTGCCAGGTCAATCGGGTGCTTGGTACGCGCAAAATACTGAGCATCAGCAACGGATAACCGGCGAGGTAAAACCAATCAGCGACGGAAGGGAAGGGCATCACGCCTTGCGGGATCTCATACAGGGCCCAAATGACATCACCAATGCCCCCGGCCAGTTGGGCCACGCCAAGCCAGAACAAAACCTGAGCGAGCCGTCGTGACTGGTGGGCCACCTGCTTGGCGGCCCAAAAGAGGGCGATGACGGTCAGCAAATCCCAGCAGGGCGCAACCAGATCGAGGACAACCTGCTTCAGCCACAGATTAGTAATAAAGTAGGTGATGCTGGCGTTAAACAGCAGGATACCAGCGGACAGCAGCAGGCTATACAAAAGCGGTTTGGCAATGCGAGCTGACTTTACGACCATGTGATCTCTAACGTCTTATCCCGATGAGGGAGTAAAGCCCGCATGGGCGTGTTTCAACATCAGGGTGTAACCCTCCTAGTGTATTACAAAATACGGGCTAGAGCATCCGCCAAACGACTGATCTTTCACGCGCCGCCCGAGAAACCCGCGTTTGATGGGCCTGTGCAGCCGGGAAACCGTTAAAAATGCGGGGCTGTTCTTATGAGCGGGTGCGGGGTTTACCTTTGTGAAAACGGATGAAGATCACTGACGCTTATTTTATGCGTATAATGACCCATTCTCCATTCTCAGGGCGTTGGAATTTCTGCCAGCCGGGCGGGGCCAGGGCGCCAGCAGCATCGTAAGGAATACTAATCATAACAGCCTGCAAAGGGATGATAACACCTCCGCTATTATTTAACTCGATATGCAATAGACCTGCGGCATCCCACCACCCCAAACCGACCTGGTTTGTTTTAACAAAAAACTGATTCTGTTCAATTTGTGGCACCCAAATAAAGTCGCTTAAGACGCGCGCTAAATCAACCTCAGACAGATTATCAGAATCGTCTGGATGAGAATCCGATGGCGAAGGCAGGGGAGAGATCGGGGAGCGCGCAGCGTTGGCGGCCGACAGTGAGGCAAATTGGGCGGCCCTAGCCACCGGTGAAAACGCCATTGTGATCAACAAGCTCAGACCAACCAGAGCCATGAGAACATTTTTTTTCATACCTATCTCCTGAAAATCATTCAAGTGACAGGCATTATGCAAACGTAGATTTACACCTGTCACACCATGCTAGCGTACCTTTCTTTGAGTTTAACATGGGCGCTAAGCATTTTGTATCAGCCAATCTACGTAAGTTCCGCCAGGAGCAAGGCAGTCTCTCTGGCTAGCTTTTCAATATATCTCTCTCCCATTCGTAAACAATATGTAAGGATTTCTTCTAGGGATCCATGCTATACTGCGCTTACCGACATTGCCCTCTCGATAAATTTTCAGTGAAGCCGGCTAGTCATTTTTTGACAGCTCACTTTGCTTAGGCTTTATCTTCCCAGCCAACAGACTTGATGGTACAAAACGAAAAAAAGCATAAGCCTCAAGATCTATTATGCACCCACTCTTTTGGTTCATACTTCTGCCAATAGGCATTATCACGCTCTGGGTTTGTTCGCTCGCGCTGGCCCAAGCCGACGTCAAACCGCCAGGATTGGTTGCTTTACACCTAGAATTAACGCCACTTACATTATCGCCAGGAAAGCGGCAGCTTCTCGTCACAGCGCGTTTCATCGATGATATAAGCGGGCTGTATTATGCCGCGATCCGGTTTGTCCCTGCAATCGGCGCCGTTCAAAATTATCAAGTTGAATTTTCCCAAAATAATCGAATCAGCGGCACAGCCACGGATGGGATCTATGCGAGCGGGATCGAATTATTGCCAGCTTCTGCGGCAGGCCCCTGGGTAATGATAGATATCGTGATGATTGACCAGGCTGGGAATCGCATTCAGCTTGATGGGCGCGCCCCAAACAGTTGGGCGCCATATCAAACGTGTTATTTTGCCAATGGCGAAGAGAATCCAGGTGCGACAACACCTACGACGATAGTAACGACGATAGCAACAACAGGATTTGACCAACAGACGATAGTTCCAGTCATTTAAACCGCCAGCATAGCAGTGCAGGGTAAGCTTCTGCGGTGACCATTATGCAGTCGTTTTGATCTCTGCTGTTGCTTCGTAGGGCAAGCGAGAACCAAAATAGACAATCTGTAAAAGCGGCGCGGTCATGAGGGTAGTCACAATCGCCATAATGACCATCATCGTAAAGAGGGTTGGCGACAATATCCCGATATCCAGCCCGATGTTTAAAACGACCAGTTCCATCAAGCCCCGTGTATTCATCAAAATACCAACTGTGCTGGCTTCGCGCCATGACATGCCTGTAAAGCGGGCCGCCACCGTTGCACCACCAAATTTACCCAGAACAGCCACGAGAATAATCAAGCCACAAAAGAACCACATTTCAAATCCATTGAGCAGGCCAAGGCTGGTCCGCAATCCTGTAAAGGCAAAGAAGAGCGGCAATAGAAACACAATCGCCACGTATTCCAGCTTTTCAGTTAAAGCATGGACAAAGCTATGCTGCTTGGGCATAATCACGCCGGCTAAAAATGCGCCAAATAGGGCGTGAATGCCTAACCACTCCGTGATTAGGCCTGACATCAGAATCACCAGAAAAATCAGGGTCATCATATCTTGTGAGATGCCCCAGCGCTGAAAAATAATTTCCAGCTTACGCAGCAAGGGACGCAAACCAAGCAACATTACGAGCAGATAGACCACCAAGCCAAC
>JAPLGZ010000298.1 GCA_026389895.1 Chloroflexota bacterium
AACCAAGCGATGGCGAAGGCGATGACCAATCGTGGTCTGGCAACCCCGACACTCCGGACGAGTGAACTGGCTAAGCCCTGGCGCGACCGGGTGTTTAAACCCATGTTGGGGCGGCTAACTGGTTTTGGCCGCCTATTAACGCCGGCCCGCAATCTGGAACAATTGCAACGCGAATTGATTATGGCTGGTCTGGTGAGTCAGTTCAGCGTTACCGACTTTTTGGGGCTACGTTTTCTGGTTGGTACGGTTGTCAGTGCATTGGTGCTCATCACATCGCTCGACCGCCCTGTTCCATCCGCTATCTTAATTGCCTTTGCTACTTTCATGGTTGGGTTGTATGTGCCCAATCTTTGGTTGCGGAGCCGAGTGCGAGAGCGACAGAACCAGATCACTCGGGCCATGCCAGACGCGCTGGATATGATGTCGATCTGTGTCGATGCCGGTTTAGGTTTCGAGGCTGCTATTCAAAAAGTTGCCATGCATTCGGATAACGAACTGTCGCTTGAAATGCGTCGAGTCATCAGCGAAATTCGCGTAGGGGTAACCCGTAGCAATGCCTTGCGCCACATGGCAGAACGCACCGGCGTCGCGGACTTGGCTAATTTTGTGGCAGTGTTAATTCAGGCTGACCAATTAGGGATTTCGATTCGCACGGTTTTGCATACCCAAGCGGATCAGATGCGGCTTCGGCGGCGCCAGCGGGCCCAAGAGGCTGCCCAGAAAGCACCACTTAAGATGCTCTTTCCAATGACGCTATTTATCTTCCCGGCTATGTTTGTCGTCATTCTAGGACCCGCTATTCCGCGTTTTATGGAATTTTTTCACTAGAAAATAACAGAACCTAATTTCTGAAACCTCTACTATTTGTATTTATTTGCATACGTTAAGTGAGCTAAACAAAATGGCACATTACACACAGATTATTGATCTAGACAACCTTGATGTAATAGACCGACATAGCTATTCAATTGAGGAAGCCTCAGTGCCGGCCACTGAGCCCGTATTGAATGAGCGCCAAGCGCCTGGCATGACGCCGTCAATGAGTTTTCGGGAACAACCGATGATCGACAGCCTGGATCAGATGGACATGGCCTATCCGGCCATGCATGGCCCTGACCATTTGGCGACAGAAGCGCCCTATGGCGTAGAGAAAAAGCCACTCTTGTCTGTCGAGCAGCCCGCGGCGCTTATCAAATATAGCCCAGACTTTCGTGCGGACAGTCTCTTTGTCGACGCTTTACACCAATTGCAACAAGGGGCATGGCCGCAGGCGATGCTCATGCTCAACGTATTAAAAGCCAAATATCCAGATGCGCAGGAATTAGAGCTTTTGGCGCAAGATGTGACGCTCAAGACCGAGTTAGAGAGCCAATGGAGCATGAAAGTCAAAGGCCGGCAGCTAGGATTTGCCCCTCTCCAGGTGTTGGCTCGGCTCGGCCCCATAGTTTTGATTGCCGTGTTGGTGATCGGGGGCTTTTTCTCCTATAGCTACGTCCAACGAGCCAGAGGCGCAGCCCTTGAACGAAGTGCGCTCCAAGAACAGGCCCAGACCGCGCTGCAATCTGGCGCGTATGACGAAGCGATTAACTTGTTCAATCAATTCTTAGTTTTAGTGCCCGGCGATGCCACAGCCTTAAAAGGCATTGTCGAAGCGCACAAACAAATCGATTTACAGAAAGAGTACAAGCTGGCTGTCGATGCGATGAAAGCTGGCAATACGGCGCTTGCGCTCCAGTATTTTGCCGACATAGAGGCAAAAGCAGCCGGCTATCTTGATGTGAAGGCCCTTATGGACAAGATTAAGGGAACCGCCGATGTTGCCCAACTGTTCACCAAGGCTGAGGCCGCTTATCAGGGTAAGCAATGGCTCGAAGCCATTCAGCAATATGAGGGATTGCGCCAGGTGAGTGGCACCTATCAGGCTGATATCGTCACGTCTCATCTGGTCGATGCCTACCTGCATGCGGGCCAGCAGATTGTGGCTCAGACGCCTTCGGACACTTCAGATCCGAAAACGGCTAAGGAATATTTTAGCAAAGTCCTGAAACTAAAGACAACCGAGCCGACGGCGCAAACAGAAAGCGACCTGGTTGATAGTTACCTAAAAGGGATAAATTCGATTGAGCAGAACAACGCTGAAGAGGCTATCCAGATTTTCCAAACGGTCTACCAGGCGCGCCCGCAATATGTCGGTGGCTATGTGGCTGAACAACTTTATCAGACCTATTTGAAATTAGGGCGCGAGGCCCAGCAAGCGGGCAATCTGTGGTATGCACTCACTTCGTTTAGTGCTGCTTCTGAACTGAAAGTACGGGATACTAGTGAAGCGACTAGACTGTTAAATGAAGTGACCCTGGCGTTGACACCGACACCGACCACCATCCCGACCGATGTACCCGCTGCCCCTGTTGCGCCAGAGCCGACCGCAACCCCGATTCCACCGAAGCTCAGTGATTTTAACGGGTGGATCATCTTCAAAAGCGATCGCGAAGGTGGGCTCGGTGTCATGCGGCCCGATGGCAGCGACCCGCAAGTTGCGCCAGCTGATGCGGCGGCTCAAATCGCGGCGATTTACGAAAAAGAGAGCTGGTCGCCGGACCATAACTCACATCTCTATGTGACCAAATCTGAAGATGGCACGAATGGCGCAAACATCTTTAAGTTGCGAGCCGACTTGCCGGAAAACTGGCAACGGGTCTTCACCTATACGGATCAAAGTGGCGATGAGTATGATCCCGTCTGGTCGCCAGATAATAAACTAATTGCCTATGTCGCCAACGGAACTGGCAATGATGAAATCTGGGTGATGAATAGCGACGGTACCGGACAGAAACAGCTGACCGTCAATACTTGGGAGTGGGATAAACATCCTACCTGGTCGCCGGATGGTCAAAAGATTGTGTTCTACTCCAACCGCACGGGTAAACGACAACTTTGGAGCATGAATCCTGATGGCTCCGCACAAACCTTGCTCAGCAATGGTCAATTTGAGGAATGGGATCCAATCTGGATTAAGTAACATAGCAAGCTTTTAAGAATACAAGCGTAGGCCAATCCAGTGTGGCCGGCCTACGCCTCCTGCTCGAAGCGATAGCATCACCTGAGTAACTAACTTATATTTGTGAGGAAACATCGATCATGGCTCTATTTCGTAAACAGTCCGAACAATCAAACACCCCACGCGACTCACATCCGTCGGCGTCCGTACTCTTCTCCCCAAGCACCGGGTCGCCAGTCCAGGCAAAAGTTGCCAGTAATGGCTATGGCAGCGTCAATGGTAATGGCAATGGCAACGGGGCGGCTCAGGGTAATGGTCACAATCACAATGCTCACAATAACGGCGCTGTCGCTGAACAGGGGGGATATACCCCGCCACCTGAATTCCGCAAGGTTCGCGAAGAGGTGCAGCAGTATCTGGTCAATGAAGTCAAGGCGATGCATGAGGTAGGGGGCGCAGCAAAATTACGCCAACTGATCGAGCCGGTCTTCAATCGGGCCATCGAAAATGCCAATCTGGTGATCAGCCGCATTGAGCGCGGCCGGCTGCTGGATATGTTGCTGGCCGATATTCTGGGCTTTGGGCCGCTGCAACCCCTGCTCGATCGGGATGATATTACGGAAGTGATGGTCAATGGCCCGAAGCAAGTCTATTATGAACAGAAAGGCAAATTGATCCTGACCGATATTAAATTCATCGACGATACACATGTGCTTCAGATCATCGAGCGGATTGTCGCCCCACTTGGCCGGCGCATTGATGAATCTTCGCCAATGGTCGATGCTCGTCTGCCCGACGGTTCCCGTGTGAATGCGATTATCGCGCCACTCTCGATTATCGGGCCGTGTATCACGATTCGTAAATTTAAACGTGACCCCTACAAGATGGCTGATTTGGTGAAATTTAATTCATTGACCGCCGACGTCGCCGAATTTATCGAGGCTTGTGTGCGCGCCCGCCTCAACATTGTGGTGAGCGGTGGTACGGGTAGCGGCAAGACGACCATGTTGAACGTTGTCTCCAACTTTATTCCCGAAGATGAACGCATCGTGACGGTGGAAGATGCCGCCGAATTGCAATTGCAACAGCCGCATGTGATCCGTCTGGAAAAGCGCCCACCCAATATGGAAGGTAAAGGCGGCGTCGGTATTCGCGAATTGGTGACCAACTGTTTACGGATGCGCCCGGATCGCATTGTGGTCGGTGAGGTGCGTGGTGGTGAGGCGCTGGACATGTTGCAGGCCATGAACACGGGCCATGATGGTTCGTTGACCACGGCCCACTCGAACAGCGCGCGTGATACCCTCAACCGTATCGAAACGATGGTATTGATGGCCGGCATGGATTTGCCATTGCGGGCCATTCGCCAACAGGTTTCATCGGCCATTGATGTTATTATTCACCTGTCACGCATGCGCGATGGCAGCCGGCGGGTTGTGCAGGTCTCTGAAGTGCTTGGCATGGAAGGGGAAACCATTCTGATGCAGGACATTTTTATGTTCGAGCAGTCTGGCGTGGGCGAGGATGGCAAGATCCTTGGCCAATTACAACCGAGCGGTCTGCGCCCGCGTTGCAACGACAAAATCAAAGAAGCCGGGATTAATCTGCCCGCCCACATTTTTGGTGGCGATAATAAGAATCTTTGGAGATAAACGCTATGTTACATGTCCATAATGCCACCCGTAATGTTACGCTGGTTGATCAAGGTCAGGTGGCCGATAGCTATTTCAAACGGCTCAAAGGTTTAATTGGTGTTCGCCACCTCGATCCTGGTGATGGTCTCCTGATCAAGCCTTGTAAAGATATTCATACGCATTTTATGTCTATGCCCATTGATGTTCTCTACGTGGACGCCAACAACCGTGTGGTGGGGATTGACCCAGAACTGAAGACCTGGCGGTTTGGTCGGCGGCGCGGCAAGGCGCGTTTTGTCATCGAAATGCCGAGCGGCACAGTTGCCCGCACCGGTAGTATGATTGGTGACGAATTGATCGTGACGGTTTCTTAAGCCCAGGTATCGGCTGAAAGCCGTAAGCTGATCGATTCCAAAGGAGAATGGTATGTCGAAGCAACTTGCATCATTGTTAAATTTCTTATTGTGTGTGTGGCAAGGTGAACAAGGCCAGGGGTTGACTGAATACGTACTACTGGTTTTTTTTATAGCTGTTGCGCTGATGGTGTCAGTTGGCGCTGTCGGCTTTGCCTTACAAGGCACCTATGGCACGATTGTCGCCGCCATTCCGTAGTCATGCCGCGCGCTATAGAGTGAATGATTCATTCAAATAGGCGTTTGCGTTGGCAATTGTTCTAGAGAAAGAGGTATGACCAATGGATCTGAATGATAGAACCTTGGGCCCCTACCAAATTAAAGGGGAAATCGGCCGCGGTGGCACAGCGATTGTCTATCGCGCAACAGACAGCCGCACGGGGCAAGACGTTGCGCTAAAGATTCTGCCGCCACTGAGCGCCACGGATAGGATGTTCCTCAAGCGTTTTATCAAAGAGGGCCAGAATGCGGCGCGCCTGCGCCATGAAAATATTGTGCGTACCTACGAAGCTGGCGAAATTGATGGCTTCTATTACATTGCCATGGAATTTGTGATGGGAGGCACGCTGGCGGAAATGAGTGAGCAGCGCGGCCAACTATTCTCTATCAATGAAAACATCAATATCCTTTCCCAGATCGCTGCTGCGCTGGATTTTGCTCATAGTCAAGGTTTTTTACATCGAGATATCAAGCCTAGTAACATTTTAATGGCTGAAGATGGGCGCGTCTTGCTCACCGATTTTGGCACCGCCAAAGAGATCGTCGGCGACCATACAATGATGACGGGCACTGGCCAACGGATCGGCACACCGAGCTTTATGTCGCCAGAACAGATTTCTGGAGTCATGAACATCGATTATCGGTCAGATGTCTATAGCCTTGGTGTGATGGCCTATAAACTATTTACTGGTCGGCTACCTTTGACCGCTGAAAGTCAAGCCGAGTTGCTGCATAAAATTATCTATGAGACGCCCGTCTCGGCTGATCGGGTTAATCCCGAACTGCCACCTGATATTGTTCATCATCTAAACCGAGCGTTGGCCAAAGATCCCAAGCAGCGGTATGAGTCGGCTGGTCAATTTGTGGCGACAATGGTGGCCAGTCAGATTTGGGGTTCTAAGTTGAAGGCCTATCAGGCTTCAACTGCCGTACATCATACATCCGGTGGGTTGGTTAAGCGGCTCCAATGCAAATTGCCGGGGCGCAAAGCTCTGGTCCGTTTAGTCTTGGCCGCTTTATTGCTACTTGCCATTTTTGTGCTGCCTAACTTGCCTGGACGCGAGCTATCGCTTACCCAAATTCAAAAACGCACAGTTGCCCAGGCCGATTATCTTTCCGCTATTTTGATGGGCGTTTTTGACTCCCCGCAGAC
>JAPLGZ010000319.1 GCA_026389895.1 Chloroflexota bacterium
GGGCAATTCGCCGCTGGATATTTTTAAGAGTTTTGTGACGCAGCCAAGCGTGGTCTGGCGGATCGCCAGCGAACCGGCGCGCCTCCATTATCTCTGGGCATTGTTGGCGGTTTTTGGCTTTTTCTCGCTGTTGGCGCCAGAGATCCTGCTCTTGGCTCTGCCGGTGTTATTGGCCAATTTACTCAGCGCCTATCCGGCCCAATATTATGGTGAGTTTCACTATAGCGCACCCATTGTCCCCTACTTTGCCGTCAGCGCGCTGGTTGGGCTGGCGCGGCTGTGGGTCTGGCTGGGGCGTCGCGTCGGTCAAAGCTCAATGGGTTTTCAACACATGCCCGCGGCCAGTGTGGGGACAATGGCCTTGGTGGCCTTCTTTCGTAACTCGCGCACAACCTTGCGGCCAGTAGTGGCCACCCTCCTTGGCGTTTGGCTCGTGCTGTGGGCTGGTCAGGTTTATCGCGTGGCTGGCCGTGGTCCGTTGGGGGCGCGTTATGATCCCACGCCGATCACGGCGCATGATCGGCTGTTGGCGCGTTTTGTGGCGCAATTGCCCAGCGCCGCCGCCGTCACAGCCACCGCCGCCGTGCATCCGCATGTCAGCCACCGGCGTTATGTCTATCAATTTCCGATTGGCTTGGACGCGCCAGGGCGGGCCGATTGGGCGCTGCTGGATGTGACCACCAATACCGATATGGCCCCAGGCGATCTAAAAACGCGAGTCGATCAACTCTTGGCGGCTGATTGGGGGGTGGTCGATGCAGCGGATGGCTTTTTGCTCTTGCACAAAGGCGCGTCCGCGAAAACGATCCCCGATGCCTTCTATGATTTTGCCCGCGCGCCGGCAACGGGTGAAAAAGCTCTCAGTGACAGCGGTTTGGAAAATAGAGCGGTGACGGTGGCCGACTGGCCGCGTTGGCGCCAGACAAAAGTGATTGCCCAATGGGTGGTTGGCAAAACCTTTGATCCGGCGACTAGCCAGCCTGAGCTGAAAATTATGACGCCCAGTGGTGATCTGCTATTTTCGTATAGCCAGGCGACGCCGCCGGCCCTCGTCTGGTATCCGCCCGTGCGCTGGCAAGTGGGCGAGGTGGTGCAGATTACCAGCCCACCGCTTACTTTGCCGCAAATTTGGGGTGTCGTCGTCGAGCCGGCGCGGCAGACGGGCGTGGCCGCGGCTTATCAACGGCTGGCGGGGGGAACTTTGGCGCCGATTCTGCAGAATGATGCTCGTGCGGCGCAAACTGGCGTCCACCAAACGACATCGGCCCACTTGCGGTTGGGCGATGAACAAAAAGCGTTTACAACGTTCGATCTACAAGCGCGTGTTACTTCACAACGCGTCTGGCCGGGCGAGCGGGTTGAATTCTGGTTGCAATGGCAGGCTAAGCCCACCTGGCCGATGGGTGATAGTGTTTTTGTGCATCTACGGCGGCAGAGTGATACCCTGGTGCAGAGTGATGGCCCACCCCGTTTTTTTGTCAGTGACCTGGCGGCTGTTCAAGGGGCGTCACAGGCGCTGATCCCAGATCTGCGTCAATTGACCCTGCCTGCTGATCTGCGTCTTGGCGAAACGCTGACCGTTGTTATTGGTCTATATAACCCACAGAGTGGCCGGCGTGCCGACGTACTTGATGGCAACGGCAACGTGATTGGTAATGAACTAGTGATCGGTCAGCTCGCGGTGGGACCATCACCTGTGCCCGACCAAGCCTGTGCGTTGGTGGCGCAGGCCTGTGAATCTCAGCCGACGCCCTGAGCACAGTTGATGATTAGAATATAGGCTCGCATGTGATGCAATCGGCAGAAAAACTAACGCAGAGGCGCAAAGAACTACTAATAAAAACGAAATCCTATGCAAAAGCTGCTGCGAGGTTTTAACTGAACGGTCGTCCATGCCCGCCACCACGGGATCAACGGCCTTCACCTGGTTTTGCTTTGCGCCTCTGCGTTAAAACTCTGACCCTGCGTCGCGTAGATTAGTCCCCCTAATCGACAATCATAGGCGCGCCGCTTTCTGTACCTTACAAATCAAGATTTAAGTCGTTTATCGACGCAGGTTACGCACGGGGCGCCGGGCCAAGGGCTAAAGCCACTGTCTGATCAATAAAGTATGTTGAAACGAACCGCGCCTTAACCCGGCTTCAGCGGGTTTCTCATATCAGGCGGCGGTTTTAACCGCTGCGGCACTGCGGCACGCCCGCCAATGGCCGAAATAAATTGTTAAGCACCATCATTCACCCAATCAGACATAATTTATTGAAAATAAAAGAGCCGCCAACGAAATCTATCGCTGGCGGCTCTTGACTTACACAACTACTTTGAATCGAATGGTTAGATTGGGCGCAACCCCAGATAGACCTGACCACTGCTCAACGTGCGTAGAATGGTCTCTGGAGAAGCCCAGGGTAGCAATTGATTAAGTTCGTTGGGCGAGAGTGGTTGGTTGTTATTCGCCAAGAAGACCCGGAAGCAGCCAGAGACCAATGAAAGGCGTTCATTGATATAATCGGGGTCATTGGCGCAACGAGTGCGCAGACATTCGCGTAAGGCGTCGGTGCGATGTACTTCACCTGTATCTGGGTCTACCCAGTCTACATTTTCTGTGTTTTGATGATCGCGGAAGCGATCACGGCATTCATCACACAACTGATCACGGAGATAGAGTCGGAAATTTTTGCCGCTCTTTTCCCACCAATCGTAGTCGATATGGAATTTGGCATCTACGGTAGGGCGGAAGCGGGCTAATTTATGACGTAGCAGGGTTTGGCTCATGAAAAGTCTCCATGATTGATATCGCGAACATAAATAATAGATGTAGTGCTCGAGATACGCCTGGCCCAAGACCACCTAGACTGGGCGTATCTCAAAAGTCGTTCAGGACAGCTTAGCTCAGGGCAAAGAAGCCACCACCGACATCGCGGAATTTGCGATTGCTGATCAGGGCATAGAAGACCGGGCCGGGCGGGCAGCGACGCAGCATGTTAACGGCGCTATAGACACTTTTTGCATGCACCGTGCCATTGGGGTTTAACTTCGTCAACTCTGGCACCACTTGTTCGACAAGCTGGAAGATATTCACGCCATCGCGGATGAGTTGGTCGCGCAATTCGTCGAGGGCGGCGGTGTCACTCTCGGCTACAATCAGATACTCGTCATATTCGCAGGCCACTTGAATTTTATTCATTTCAAAGCGTAACTGTTTTGTCGGCAGATCGGGCGTGGCAATGCGCGCCCATTCGCGCTTCGGCCGGCGCGTACGATAATCCATGATCACTTCATTGGGTTTGGGGGTGCGCTCTAATGTAATCTGCGCGCCTACGGGCACCGCATGATCTTCCATCCATTTGCTCAAGCCCGAGACATAGCGGCCTTCATGCACCACCCAACCAGTGTAATGGGTGCCCCAGCGGCCATCAATCAAGGTGACGGTTGATTTGCCTTTTTGGCCGGTGGGAAAGAAATTGATCGTGCGACCATTGAGGGGCAGCGTGCCATGCCGGCGGTGTGGATAAATGAGAATCAGTGAAGTTGTCGGCACAACGCGTGGAATTTCGCTGCTTAACCCACTTTCGCCCCACTCGTCATCCAATTCCCATTCGATTTGGAGCAACTCGACGCTGAGCAAGGCCCGATTGTAGGCAATCGGTGTATATCGCAAAAGGGGTGGTGTACTGATCACTTCGGCGGGTTCTAGTCTTTTCAAAAACCAGGAAGTGTCGGCGCCACTGCCAATGCGATCAAAACGCGGGTCTTTGCCTAGCGCATGATTCAGGCTGATAATGCGCATGGGGGCGCTGACGTTTTCGTCCAGCTCAATTTCGGCCAGCAATTGTTCGGTCTTGAGCGCCTTGGTCTGCATTTCGATCAAGGCTTCGGCGATATTTAAGAAGCCAACATGGATCTGCGCCAGCATGTCAGACAAAAGCCAATAGCCGTCTACCTCGACAAAGTCTTTACTGCGCTCGCCTTCTTCCAAAGCGTAGAGCAAACTCTCCTCAATTTCAAGGCGGTAGAGTGAATAAATTTCAGACGCCGATAACAACACTTCCTCATTCGCGTTGTTGCTGCCATTGCTTTGATTGAGCCGATGGGGCTGTTGGAGATTGGCGGCAAATTCGCGTTGGCGATCCTCAAATTTAATTTTAATCACATCGAACTGACCATATTCAGGATTTTGGCCACTTCGAATGTCGATCACTTCACCCACCGCAAATTCCAAGGCGGGAAAGACCACCTGTTGCCCAAGTTGATAGCGTTCTTTGGGCAGATAAACCGTGCCTTTGGAGAGTTCGCTGGCAATTTTGGCATTTTCGCGACGGATGTATTCCTGGACTAATGCCAGGGCTAACGCAGACAGCTTTTTTGGGGTTTGAGCATCTAACAATAAATTGTAGAGAAACTCAAGATCATCGCTTGTGATCTCAAATTGATCACGCCAGAAAGCTGCTGTTTGGGTTGGGCGTTGCAGCACACTTTCCTCCTCATGAATAAAAATTCACTAAAAAAAGTCTACCAATAGACTTTTACCAATAATTTGTCAAGCATACGTTCATTAATAGCGTTCATTAATGGAGACGGCAATCTCTGATTATAGCAGTTGAGAGGTCAGGCTCAAAAACTCTTCTTATGTAATACGCATTAAATCATTTTGCTTTGCCCTCCCTGGCTGGTTGAAGATTTTGCAATTTTAGTTTACTATTACGCTATTGACAGCGACACACAGACAAAAACCCCAGTAGCGTGTCCAATTGTTTGTGGCCGCCTATCCCTTGTCACTTAACCACTACACGAGAACAGCCATGAACTCTAATAAAACCGTCGCAATGATTCTAGCCGGTGGCGCAGGTACTCGGCTTACTGTTTTGTCTGAAGAGCGCGCCAAACCGGCCGTCCCCTTTGCCGGGAAATTTCGTATCATTGATTTTACGATTAGTAACTGTGTAAACAGCGGGATCTACACGGTTGGGGTGTTGACCCAATATCGGCCGCATAGTTTGAACGAGCATATTGGGATTGGTAAACCCTGGGATTTGGACCGGAGCCGCGGCGGCGTGCGGCTATTGCATCCCTATCAAGGCCGCAATACGCCTCAATGGTATGCGGGAACAGCCGACGCGATCTATCAAAATTTGAACTTCATCCAAGAAAATCGCGCCGATACGGTGGTCATTCTCTCTGGCGATCACATTTACAAGATGGATTATGGTCCGATGATCGATTACCATCTGGCCCAAGGCGCCGATCTCACGATTGGCGTCATGCCGGTGCCGCTTGAAGAGACTGATCGTTTTGGGATTATGCAGGTGGACAGCGATATGCGGATTGTCCAGTTTTATGAGAAGCCCAAAGACCGCGACAAGGGCAATCTGGCGTCAATGGGTATCTATGTCTTTAGCGCACATATGTTGGAAAAACGCCTGAGTGAGGGTGGCTCGGATCAGCCACGCTCGGATTTCGGCAGCCATGTCATTCCGGCCATGATCAATGCTGGCGATCGGGTCTTTGCCTATAAATTTGAAGGCTATTGGGTGGATGTGGGGACCATTGACTCGTATTGGTCGACGAACCTGGCGTTGGTGCAACCAAATCCGGCGCTAGATT
>JAPLGZ010000280.1 GCA_026389895.1 Chloroflexota bacterium
CCAATTTCTTGGTGGAAAATGCGCCGGCCAATCTGCCCGTTGCGACGGACGCCTTGATCGCATCACTGGTGACGCCCACCCCGATTACGGCGACAGTAGCCGTGACAACGCCGGTCGCGTTGACAGCCACCATCCCGGTCACCACACCCGTGGCAATCGCCGCGACGCCGACGCCTTCGATCATATTAGCAACCGCTACGCCGGCCATTACCGCGACACCGACCGTTACAACCAGTAACCTGATTCTAGTGCCGACAATGACACCGACACCGGTGGCAACCGCTAGCACGATCAAACCAACAGCGATTACCAATGCCAATTTGCGCTCTGGCCCAGGCACCGAATTCCCCATTCTCGGCGGTACGACTACGGGCGAAGAGCTGACCATTGTGGCGCGCAACGCCGATAATTCTTGGCTCAAGCTGAACAATGGCGGCTGGATTTCGACCCGGCTGGTCAACAATCCGCCCGCCGCCGCGACCATACCTGTAGAACAGGTGACGCCCGGCGGAGCAGCTGAGTAAAAACAACGAATTTTTCCAACTTACATAAACTGCTGATGGCGGCCTGAGGAATCCTCCGCAATCAGCAGTTTTCTATTGGCCCAACCTCAACCGTTCATCCGGCCAGGCATGTGTTACAATGAACACAAGTTTGGCCGGTATCTGTTCAGGTCGAACGTCTGGTGATAAACGTCTGGTGATAAACGTCCAGCGACTACAGCATCTTTGTGCAGTCGTTGATGGTGAAATAAACAACCGCACCCAACAGCAGTGGCGCAGGTGTGCCACAAACGATTAGAATTTAGGCAAGAAAGGAACTGATCCATGGATATCGCCATCATGCTAGAAGGCCAACAGGGTCTTACTTGGCCCCGTTTTCAGCGGATCGCCCACGCGATCGAGGATCTAGGGTTTGCCGGCCTCTATCGCTCTGATCACTTTACCAATCCACAACCGCCCGACAGTGACTCACTTGAATTGTGGGTCTCGTTGACCTGGTTGGCGAGCCATACAAAACGCATTGAATTCGGCCCCATGGTCTCACCCGTCTCATTTCGCAACCCTGTTTTCACCGCCCGCATCGCCAAGGATGTCGATGATTTGTCGGGCGGTCGCTTGACCTTAGGCGTAGGGGCCGGTTGGCAGGAGCGCGAACACACCAATTTCGGTTTCAATTTATTGGAGCTGCCCGAACGGTTTGCCCGCTTTCAAGAAGGATTAGCGGTGATCACGCGCCTATTGCAAAGCGAAGAGCCGGTCAATTTTACGGGCCAATATTATCAATTGCAGGACGCCGCCCTCTTGCCGCATGCCCAGCGACCTGGTGGCCCGCCGATTCTGATCGGTGGCAATGGCGAAAAACAGACCTTACCTTTAGCCGCTCGCTATGCGAATGAGTGGAATGGCGTATTCCTGACCGCGGATCGCTATGAGCAACTGAGCCGGCGGCTGGATGAATTGTTGGCCGACCAAAAGCGCACGCCAGGCGACGTGCGCCGTTCGCTAATGACTGGTTTACTCTTCGGACGCACCGATGCCTAACTCCAGCAGAAATTGCAAAAAGCGGGCCAATCAGCCGAAGCCATGCGCGGTCGCGGCATGGTCGTCGGCACGGCCAACGCGTTAGCGGATCAGCTGGGGAAATTGGCTGGTGTAGGCATCCAGCGGGTTATGTTACAATGGACGGATTTGGACGACATTGCGGGGTTAGAGGCGCTGGCAAAAGCAGTGTTATAAGTGGAATTTACGATGTTAGATTGACGATTGCGTTAGATTGACGAAACAACTTCGTCGATCCTGTAACTTGGTCAAGCGTCAATCTAACATCGGCGGTCAAAGCGAACTAGTGAATTTCTAGCAATTCTACTTCAAAGATCAAGGTGGCATTGCCCGGAATCACACCGTTGCCCGCCCCTTGTGCGCCATAGCCTAAGTTGGGTGGGACAAGCAACTGGCGCTTGCCGCCGATCTTCATGGAGAGCACCCCTTCATCCCAGCCCGCAATGACCTGACCAACGCCAATGTTAAAGGCGAAAGGTTCACCCCGGTCAAGCGAACTGTCGAACTTTGTGCCATTCACCAGCCAGCCGGTATAGTGGACAACCACTTGTTGCCCCTTCTTTGGGGATGCGCCGCTGCCCACAGTAAAGTCATGGTATTTTAAACCACTGGCGGTAGTCGTATAATCGGCGTCGTTCACCTTGGTGGGGGCGCCTGGCGCGCCGGCGCTGACGCCGACCAGTTCTACATCAAAGATCAAGGTGGCATTGCCCGGAATCACACCGTTACCTGCCCCTTGTGCGCCATAGCCAAGATTGGGTGGAATCGTCAAGCGCGCTTTGCCGCCCACTTTCATCAAACCGATCCCCTCGTCCCACCCTTTGATCACACGCCCCTGGCCCAACGGGAATTGAATCGGCTGACCACGCTTATACGAGCTGTCAAAGACAACCCCATTGGTCAACGTGCCTGTGTAATGGACAGAAACAATATCGCCAGGCTGCGCGGCCGCGCCTGTGCCGGCCACGATCTCGGTATATTGTAGCCCGCTTGCTGTGTTCATGGTACTCCCTTTCTGGGTTTGTGAAGTGGTAATAGCCGATGTAGCGCCAGTTGTCGTCGTTGATAAAGTCGCTTCGCTGGTTGGCCCCGTCTCGGGGCCACAAGCGGCAGCAAACAGCAGAATTAGTATACTGGCAAAAATGACGCCGAAAAACTGTCTTTGTTTCATGGACCTTTCCTTACTCATTGTCTTAGGCAAAATCAAACTATCAAAAAATGAAGGACGATCAGTTGACCAAGTGAATTCGGCGATCAGTTCACTTGATCAATTCATCGTCCTTCGACTCAGAGTCACGCTCAGTTATGCCTGGTCAAACTGGATCCAGATTTCACCCTGACCATCGGGCACATTGATCGTAAAATCTTCACTATCACGCTCGCCATTGCCGTCTAAGACGTAGACCACATAGGTGCCAGCGATATTATTACCAGGGATACTGCTGCTGTTAACCTTATACTCGTAATTATATTCGCCTAATGGCCCCTGGCTTTTGGTGATAGCAATACTGCGGATACTATCACTGATCGGCAATTTGACGCCATCTTTCAACATGACGACAAAGTAGCTGCCCTGGGCCTCATTGCCATTGCCGCTGTGGATGAAGGCAAATTCCAATTTAAGTTCGCCGCCGCCATTGGCCGCAAATTTGGGACCACCACGCAGCTTCCACTTACAACCATCCCCGCCAATGCCAGCGCAGGGATCGGCGGAGGGTGGCGGGGCTTGCACCGCTGGCTGAGGCGTTGCCGTGGGTGGCGCAGCCGGCGCAGGGGTGGGTTGGGCGGCCACGGGGGCAGCGGTGGGCGCTTCTTGAACGACCGGCTTGGGGGGGATTTGCGCGGCCACGGGCACATTGTCCGCATTTTCGGCACGTGCCAATTGACCGAAGATCCAGACCTGTTGACCATTCACACAGCAGACCTGCCACCAATCGCCGGCTGGGCTTTTGCCGATCAGGTCGAATTGCTGCCCATTGTTCGCCGAACCAGCGAGACCATAGTCAGTACCTGGGCCTGTGCGGGCATTCACCAGATCATCGGTGATCGTCAGGGTGGCCTTTTTAGTCGTCGTCGTTGTTGTTGTAGTCGCTACCGTGGTCGTGATGGTCGTGGTTGTGCCAACAGCAGCGGTAGTTCCCTGAGTGGCCGTGATGGCCGTTGACCCTGTCACTGGATTCGTCGTTGTCACCGAGACAGTGACGACCGCAACCGCGGGCGTATTTTCCACCGGCGCGGCGGTTGGGGGGGCCGCTTGTTCAGGCGTTGACGTAAAAGTGGGCACCAATGCCCGCGCCCCGTCTGCGGTGGGTGTCACCTCGGATGTGCCACTACTGCCAAACAGCAGACCGCAGCCACTCAAAGTAAATGCCGCCAAGAGCACGTACGTCATGACAAAAACAGATGGAATTGAACGTTTCAAATGCATGAGTTACTCCTCTAAAAGATTTCTTTGGCAAACAAAGTTGGACATGCAGTCCTCATTCCAAGATCGCTTATTTTATCCGTTTTACCCGATATTCGCCACCTGCGCCACGCACGCGCAATTCATCATCAATGGCCGTCATGGCAGGCGAGGTCACAATTGTTCCATCCGCCGCCTGGACAATGCTATAGCCGCGGCGCAGTACATTGGCAGGGTTAAGGGCGTCTAGGCGCAGGCGCGCCGCCGCATTACGCTCGCGCAGCCGCTCCAAACGCCGCCGCAGTTCGCTGCGCAAATAACGTTCACGGTCATCCAGGCTTTGGCGGCGTAAATCTAATTGGCGCTTAGGATCGACCCGGCGCAAACGCAAGCGCAGTTCGTGCAGACGGCGCGCTTCCAGATCGACAACCGTCAACGCCTGTTCGCTAAGCTGCCGTTGGACACTGGCCAATTGTTCGAGCAAGTCAGTCCGATCCGGCACCGCCGCCGCCGCTGCCGCTGATGGCGTTGGCGCGCGTAAATCGGCCACGAAATCGACAATGGTAAAGTCTGTCTCATGGCCCACACCGGTGATCACCGGGATCTGGCTATCAATGAGTGCATAGGCGACCCGTTCATCATTGAAGGCCCATAAGTCCTCAATGCTGCCACCGCCGCGCGCCAAAATCAAGGTATCCAAAGCTGCGCCGGAAGCGGCGTATTGATTGGCCGCCACAATCGCATTGGCAATTTGCGCGGGCGCTTCGCTGCCCTGGACCAGCGTCGGAAAGACGATTACTTCGACCAATGGCCAACGCAACGTCAGCACGCGCAAGATATCCCGGAGTGCAGCGCCGTCGGGGCTGGTGATCACGCCGATGAAGCGGGGGGCAACGGGCAACGGGCGTTTGCGCGCGGCATCAAAAAGGCCCGCCGCCGCCAGGCGCGCTTTTAGGGCCTCGAATTCGGCGTACAACTGGCCACGGCCAACCGGCTGGAGCCGGTTGGCATATAGTTGATAGACACCGCGCTCGGGATAGACGCCCACATAACCATGCGCCAACACCTGATCCCCTTCGCGGGGCAACCAGGTATGCGCCAGTGCGTTCCCTTTCCACATCACCGTGCTGATATTAGCGCCATCATCTTTTAAGGTGAAATAAATATGGCCGCTGGTTGCCCTTTTCCAATTGCTGACTTCACCGATGACCCAGACATCGCGCAGCAGATCGTCACGTTCAAAGAGAGCAAGAATATGGGTGTTGAGGGCAGAGATGGTAATCGGATTCATAGCTAACAAGAGGACAAAATGGTCAATTGATCGACCTGACTTTTTTCAGTTCGCCGATATTCGCAGTAAAATATATTTGATTTAATCGTTTATTAATCTTCTGTTTAACAAATTACTTCAATAATCAACTAACAAATACATTTAAGCCGCCATGCCGCGTGCTAGCAGCAATTAAATACTCGTCCAGTCTCTCATTGCTGATCTACAACGCAGATAAGCGGTTGCCATTGTATCACAGTACTCGACAAAGCTGAACTGATTAGCGTCTTAAGACTCTATGATCAAGTTCTTTGGCCCCCAGCTGAATTTGCAAGGAGCACATGACGATGTATCGATTATCTATGCGAATATTACTTGTTCCGTTTTTAGCCAGCGCGCTATTATTCCTATTATGGCTGGTGTGCGCAAAGACCCCACCGATCGCCCTGGCGGCGAGCAACGTGCCCACGGCTGGGCACATCGAACAAGCAGAGCAGCACGAAGAAACAGCCCTGGCCGCGCTTGTCTTAACCAAAACCGTCGGCACCAATCCAACCATCTGCGCCCCGACCAAAGTGATCACCGTAGCGGCTGGCACACCACTCTACTACTGTTATACAGTGCAGAATGTCGGGACAATCACCTTCACGACCCATACAATTACCGATAGCCAGTATGAGGGCACCCTCACCAACCATGTCCCATACATCTTAAAACCAGGCCCGCCCCCCGATTCGATCGCCGTTCTGATTGTGTCGTCGACGACTGGTGTGCGCCAGACCACGGTTAGCACTGGCACCTGGATCGCCAGCTCTTGGAGCCCCACCACAACCAATGGGTTGACAGCCACGGCCAGCGATACAACGATGGTCCTGGTCCCTTCGCTGCGCGTCACCGAGACAGTCGGGCTAGACCCGCATCAATGCGCCACGACCAATCAACTGAATACCCCCGTTGGCACGCAAGTCACCTATTGTTACACGGCCTATAATGACGGGCAGATCCCTTTGCGCGTCCACCAGGTAATGGATAGCCAAGGCGGGGTGATTAGAGATGGTGTATCGCTACGCTTAGACCCTGGCGCTACCGCTCATTTTACCAGTACCGCGCCGGTTACGCAGACCACCACCAACGTCTTTACCTGGACAGGCTATATTACCAATGTAAGTGGCATCTCTGCTGTTGCTGTCGCCACGGCAACTGTGCATACACCGGCGATCAAGTTGCAAGCGACCGTGGGTACAGATCTAGATACCTGTGCCACGACCACGGCGATTACCGTCACGGCAGGAACAGTCGTGGCGTACTGTTACTCGGTCTATAATGATGGTGGCGTACTGTTCAGCCGGCATGAAATCACCGATAATACCTCGATGACCCATTATTCGCGCACCCAGCCACTGGCGCCGGGCCAGCGTTACGCGATTGTTATCGCGACGCCCATCACGGAGACGCGTGAGAACATGGGCAACTGGTCAGCCTATAGTGATAACACCGCGACAGGTAATCCGCCGCTCGTCGCCCACGATAGCAGCCCGGTCACCGTAACCGTTGTCTATACACTGAACGCCTTTGTGTTTTATGATGTGGATGGCAGTGGTCATCTAGATCATTTAGAACGCGGGTGGCCCAATGTCCTACTCAACTTAAAACAGACCTCTGGTTCCACGCTGACGGCAACGACGGACTTGCATGGGAATGCAGTTTTTTCCGGGGTGCATGTTGGGCCATATACGCTGAACGTAGACATGCGTTCACTGCCCGATGGCTTTAAGGTCACCACAGGCAACGTTCCGTATACACAAACGATGCAATGGAACCAATCATTCGTCAGCTTGGGTTATACCGCCTCCCCCACCTTTAACAGTGATTGCGATCCACTTTCAGACCAATTGGAAGGGGCTGGCGATAGTGATGGCAACGGCATTCCTGACTACCTAGACGGTAATTGCGCCTATCTCCCCTTCGTACGCCGTTGAAAAGATAGGGAGACAAGGAGAATCTAACGACCCGACCCGTTGGTGCAGAGCATTTTTGCAGATTAAAAAATCAAACAGACAATAAGCCGACATAGTGGATGGGTGGGTGGGCAGGAGGGGCAAATTGGTCAAGAAAGGCGATGACCGGTTGTCGCAAGGTGGGCAAATCATCACCGATTGATGCTTCATGGTCGCTCAGAAGCATGGTCACTCGCTCCACACCTCACGTTCCCGATCGCCCGTCACTAGTGGATCGAAACCCAACTGCAAATACAACGGTATCGCCGCCAACGGATAGGTCTGCGTACGGATAGGTCTGCGTACGGAGACGAGCTTCCTGACATCCCGCTTGCTGCGCCATCGCAAGCACACCGATAACCAGCGCCCGCGCTAAGCCTTCCCGACGCCGAGCCAGATCCGTCGCAACCCAACGCATCCAGCTACGCGCCGGCACATCCCACGCGAAGGGTCGAGTGAGGATGGGCGAGTGCTCGCGGGTGAACGTCCATGTTAGCCTGACTAAACCCGTCTGCGGAGAACGTTATGGCTGCTTAGCGTGCGTTTTCGACCCGTTGGGCTTCAATGCCCCTTAACCACCACCCAATTTTACACTTTTTCGATGGCACCTAGCACTTTCAAACCCGCCTTCTGTGCCTCCGTAATCCCTGTCACACCCGTGATATTCATCCCGGCATAAGGTCCTTCTACGCGCAACGTGTTGACACATTCACCCGTCTGGCTGTCCCAGACTTGGCTCGTGCCATCGGCGCTACCACTCAACCCCGCGGCGCTGTCTGGGCTAAAGGCAACGCTGTAGATCTGCTCACTGTGACCAAGCAGGCTGGCGCGTAGGGCGCCACCGGCCACGGCCCACAGACAGATGACGCCATCGACGCTGGCACTGGCCAGCGTTGTGCCATCCGGGCTAAAGGCGACTGAAACGATCCATGAGGTATGGTGCTGCAAGCTCAGCGGCGCTGCACTGTTATGAATATCCCAAAGCTGGACCAGTTCGTTGCCGCCACAGGCCAATTTTGTGCTATCCGGGCTAAAGGCAAGCGAATACAACGCCTCTTCGCCCGCTTTTTGGAGGGTCTCCGGGGTGATAACCAGCTCGGGGCGCTGCGGAACTGTCACATCCCAAAGATGAAGCGAACGCTCATTGTTAACGACACTCGCCAGCAGACGACCATCTGGGCTAAAGGCAACCTGATAGATATAATGAGGCGTGGCTTGCAGCACAGCAAGCGGTTGGCTGGACAAAGCGGCGCCAACCGCGCGTCCGGCAACGGGTTCTATGTTGGGCAGCGACCAAAGCCGCAGCGCGCCATCCATGCCGCCACTGGCCAGCAACGCGCCCCCAGGCTGAAAGGCGAGGCAGTAGATGCTGCCGACGTGGCCGTGAAACGTTTGGCGTAGCTTGCCGTTGCCAACATCCCACAAGTCGATGGTCTGGTCGCGGCCAGCACTGGCGACAAAGCGGCCATCTAGGCTCATGGCCACAGCGTAAAGCGGGCCGCTCTGACCGCGCAAGCGCCGGGGTGTACCGTGGGGCTGTACGCCGCGCCCCTGCCACACATGGACCAGTTGATCGTAGCCAACGGCAGCCAACACCCATTCGGCATCCAGTTGTGCGCCATCCTGGGCTGCGATTGGGTGGGTTTGGGGCAATTGGGCAATGGCAAGCGAGGTCAACGCACGCGGCTGACCAGCCAACGTATAGAGCGCTTGGCCGTGCTCGGCATCCCACACGCGCACAGTTTGATCGTTGCTACCCGTGACAAGAAGTTGCCGCGGCGCGGCGCGCGTACCCGCCAAGTTCAGCGCCGGGGTCGGCTTTGGGCTTGGGCCAAAGGCAACCGACCAGATGCTGTGGGTGTGCCCAATCAGGGTGTGGCGCAGTTGCGGTCGTCCATGCGAATCGATGCACCACACGCGTACGGCACGATCCCCATGCGTGCTCGCCAGGGTTGTGCCATCCGGGCTAAAGGCCAGGGCATCGATGATCCCAGCTTTGGTTTCGATCACCTGTTGCCGTTGCCCCGCCGGCAGCGTCCACAGGCAAAGTTGCCCATCGTTGCTACCTGTAACCAGCGTCTGCCCATCCGGGCTTAACGCCAGCGCACCAAGCGAACCCGTTGTCGCGGTCAAAACCAAGCCGGCTTCACCGGTGGCCGTTTGCCAGAACTGTACTCTACCCTCACGATGGCCGACGACCACGGTTTGACCATCGCGGCTAAAGGCCACCAGGCGCAAACGGGTGGGCTGGGTGGCAAAGTGGTGAACAAGCTGAGCGACGGCGTGAACATTCACCGCCCACACAAAGACATGGCCGTCACTGTCAACGCCCGTCACATGCTCACCGTCTGGGCTAATGTTCACCGCACGCAACGCCCCTTGCTGCTCATGCACCAATGGAATGTGCCAGCGTTCTGGCGCATGTGCGGCCAACGACCAAACACCGATCCGCTTGTTGTCACTGGCACTGGCGATGACCAACTCTGATCCTCCCCCGGGGGTGGCACGCAGCCCAAAGGCTAACTCCGTGATGAACTGGTCATGCAACTGGAGGACTTGCACCAGTTGTTGATCGTCCGAGCGCCAGAGATAAATGGCACCCTCGCTGGTGCCAGCGGCCACATATTGACCATCGGGACTAAAGGCCACCGTGCGCACAAGACCAAAAGGTTCGGTAAAAACTGTGTCGATGATCGCCGCCTGAGCAAAATTGGTCTGGGGCAGGCTGATCCCGCGCAGGTAAAGCTGGCGCAGCGAGAGTTGCGAAAAATCGTAACCGGATAGGTCTACGCCCAACTGCAATAAGAGATGCAACAGATTCGCGGCGGCGTACCCGCGTGCGGATGGCGCGGTGCGCAAGCGGGCGCGCGTCTGTAAAAGCGCCAGTTGCTGTTGCAATGGTTGTTCGGCGCCTGGGCCACCGAATTGGGTCACCAGCCGGTCGACCACAGCCTGGAGGAGCAGCCGTGTTTGACTGGCGCGCACATATTCTTTGGCTTGGGCCAGGATCAGGGCATAGCGGTTGAGGAGAGATTCGGAGACAAAGGGAGACAAGGGGACAAGGAGAGCTTCGTCAGCGTTATCTCCCTGTCTCTTGTCTCCCTGTCCCCCTGTCCTCTCGCCCCCATTCACGAGTTCGGCACAGATGCCATCAACGAGCCACGCGGTGGTGTATTCCAGCACGACGTTTTGCAGCCCGAAGCCTTCGGCATAGTTTTCTACCAACGAGCGACGCTGGAGCGAGCGCATCGCCTCTAGCACCAAGCGCGTGGCGGGCGGCTGGGCCAACAACGCGCGCAAGGCGTCAAAGGAGGTCGGTTCGCGCACAATGGCCAGCCAGACCAGCAGTTCGTGTTCCAGGGGCGCAAGGCGGGCGAACTGCTGATCCAACACATCGCGGATATCGTCAAAGACCAGCGTCTCGGCCTGCAAAAAAGCAGCAATGTTCCCTGCAAAAATATTCTGGATGGTCTCGGCGACCAACTTGAGCGCCAGGGGATTGCCGGAATAGTGCTGCACCAAAGCGGCCAAGTCGGCAGGCGCACCCACGACCCCACGGGCCTGGAGCTTCGCTTGGCCGGCATTGATGGACAGACCAGCCAAAGTCAAAAAGCGCACCGTCGCTGTGTCCTCTTCCAGGTGGGTCAAGTCCTGGGGCCGCTCCCGGCTGGTGAGCAGCAGGCAACTGTGATGATCACCCTCCACCAGGCGGCGTAAGAGTTGCCCATACACTTCATACCCCGGACGATAATAGCCGCCGCGTTCGTCCCCTTGCAAAATGCTCTCCAGATTGTCGAGCACCAATAGACAGCGCTGACGGCGTAGATAGTCGAGCAATTGGCTGAACTGTTGATCCAGGCTCGTGGGCAAGGTGGTCACCGCTTGGTCAGAGAGCACATAAAACCATTCTTGCATGACCTCGGCTAGGGGTGGCGCATTCAACAGGGACTGCCAGAGGATCCGCTGGAACTTCACCGCCGCCCCCAATGGCGGCGTAGGTTCCGCCATGTCGCGCACCAGCGTCGCGACCAGCGCTGTTTTGCCTTGACCACCGATGCCGAAGAGGCCGACCAAATGGCAGCCGTCTTCGACCACCCATTTGTGGAGGCGCGCCAACTCGGGTTGCCGACCATAGAGCTTTGTCCGGGGCGGCAAGTTGTGGCCAACCACCGGAGTCACTCGTCCTGAGTCAGTGGTTCTAAAGCCTGAGTCACTCGGCTCAGCCGGCCTGGGAACTTGAACTGGCTG
>JAPLGZ010000679.1 GCA_026389895.1 Chloroflexota bacterium
ATTTTGTCCGCTCCACTCTCGGGTCAACTAAGCTCTCAAAATGCTCACTAATGGTTGTTTTCATTTCTCCTCCTCCGGGCCAGTTATCTGCTATTATCTCTCCTTTTCTCGGTTCTCAAAATTTAGATGCGTTTACCCTGAAATTGTTAATGATGACAAAAAGCTTGGGGTGCATCCTTAATTTAAGGTGCAAATTGAATTTGGCCTCTGACAGTAGCAAGTCGCGGGATTTATCCCCGCGAACCTTTCCCCTCATTCTGGGATGCACCCAAAAGCTCGCATTACCGGTTTAACGCCTGGGCATTCAGTTCGCGATTGCTGAAGTATGCGCTGGCTCCATCGCAACAGTAGCGCCCGTGACCGCTTTTTGTAAGGCGTATATCATACAAAAGTACTGAATAGGATTACGGGTTCCTGAGGAAATGGTATAATCGGGTTATGGTATGGACCAACCCCGAAAGCCCTACTCTAATCCTCTACCGTATCTGTTTTGTCATTTCAAGGAACGAAAAGGATCGATCATGCTCCGAAGAAAAATTACAAGAATCGTTGGATTTGTCATGTTGTTCAGTCTGCTATTGGCGCCGGTGGCCCAGGCGGAAGTGCGTCCGCCGACACTCACCGATGGCCCGGCCGATGCCGCACTGGCGCCGCAAGCCTCGGCGCGTTTAATTGTTGAATTGGCTTCGCCGCCTTTAGCTGCTATCTATGCAACAGGTGTGCAAGCGGCTGCGGTTGATGGCAAGTTGGACACCAATGCACCGGCTGCTCAAGCATATATCAGCCAGTTGCAGGCGGAACAAGCGGCCTTTATCAGCGCAATGCAGGCCGCCGTCCCCAGTGCCCAGGTTAGTAGCTTCGTCAACGAAGCGGGGGCGAATCGACAGGCCACCTATCAAGTCGTATTTAACGGCCTCTCGGTCAACCCTGGCATAGATCGCAATCTGGCGCGCCAAACATTGTCCAAATTGCCTGGTGTTAAAGCGGTCTATTTGGATCTGCCGCACCAGACTGATTTATATACCAGCACCACGCTGATCAATGCGCCTGCGCTTTGGAATAACGCCGCGATTGGTGGTCGCGCCAATGGCGGCGCAGGGATCAAGGTGGCTTCCATGGATGGTGGCGTCCATCACAGTGCGCCGATGATGAATGGCGCTGGCTATAGCTATCCTCCTGGATACGGCCCGAATGGGTTGGGTTTGACGGCGAATAACAATGGCAAGATCATTGTCTCGCGTTCATATTTTCGACCTTATGATCCACCTGCGGTTGGTGATGAAAATCCGTGGCCCGGCGTCAATGGCACTTCACACGGCATGCACACCTCTTCAACCGCGGCTGGCGAAATTGTCACTGCCACCTATAACGGCTTGAACGTTGGCACGATCAGCGGTGTGGCGCCCAAAGCTTATGTCATGAGTTATCGGGTCTTTTATGCCAGCGTGAATGGCGTTGAAAGTTTCTATGACACAGAGGGTATCGCTGCGCTGGAAGACATTGTAAAAGACCGCGCCGACGTGCTCAACAATTCGTGGGGCGACATTCCAATCAGCAGTGGTGGTGAATTTGACGCGCTGGACACAGCCTTGGTTAATGCCACTAAAGCTGGCATCTTTGTCGCTATGTCAAACGGGAATGCGGGCCCAGGCTTGGGGACAGGTGATCATTCGTCGCCCGACTATATGAACGTGGCCGCCAGTAGCACTAGCGGCACGTTAGCTTCGGGGCGGGTAGGGGTGAAAGACGAGCCAACTTTGCAAGACTTCGCCTTTGCCACCGCTGATTTTGGTAGCTCTTTGCCAATTGCGCAGGTTTTCGATTTCCCGTATCTACCCTCTGCTGTGGCCAACCCAGCCAATATCAATGGCTGCGATCCTTGGCCAGCAGGCACCTTTGCCGGCAAAGCCGCGCTGATCCAACGCGGGGTTTGCGAATTTGGCGTCAAAGTTTTGAATGCAGAACAAGCCGGCGCAACGTTTGTCGTCGTCTATAATAACGCGACGGGCGGCGATACGCTGATCAATATGGGGCCTGGCGCAGTCGGCGATCAGGTGACCATTCCGTCAATCTTCATCGGCAATACGAATGGCACCGCTTTGCTCAATCTGTACAATACCAACGCCGCAGCCGCAATTCTGCGCGTTAGCACGATTGCGTTCCAACTAGGCAATACGCCTGATGTGATCGCCAGCTTTAGCAGTCGCGGCCCTGGTGTTGGCAATGTGCTGAAGCCCGATATTGCTGCTCCCGGTGTGAATATCCTCGCCCAGGGCTACACCGAAGGTGTTACGGGGGAAGCTCGGCACTTGGGGTATGGTCAGGTCTCTGGTACATCGATGGCCGCCCCGCATGTGGCGGGCGCTGCGGCCTTGGTGAAACAGGTGCATCCGAACTGGTCGCCAGCAACTATCAAATCTGCCTT
>JAPLGZ010000823.1 GCA_026389895.1 Chloroflexota bacterium
CGTTGTCCCACCCGACGATTATTACCCGCTGATCCGCCAAATCTGTGACAAGTATGAAGTACTCTTTATTGCTGACGAAGTGATCACTGGCTTTGGGCGTACAGGTGAATGGTTCGGCCTCAACCGCTATGGCGTGCAGCCCGATATCATGTCATTCGCCAAAGGGATTACGAGCGGTTATCTGCCCTTGGGTGGCATTCAAATCTCCGACGAAATCCGCGATGTGATCATGAGCGCGCCGCCCGCCGAACGGTGGATGCACGCTTATACCTACTCCGGCCACCCGACCTGTTGCGCAGTGGCATTAACCAATCTGGAAGTGATTGAGAACGAAGGTCTCGTCGCCCGCGCCGGCCAGATGGGTCAACGTCTGCTCGATGGCCTCAAGGCCCTAGAAGTTGAGTTCGAGGCGATCGGCAATGTGCGCGGCCAGGGCTTGATGTGCGCCGTGGAATTTGTGGCGGATCGGGCCACCAAAGCGCCGGCTAACATCGGCGAAAAAGTGCGCAAAGCGGCCATTGAGCGCGGCCTGTTCACGCGCGCAATCGGTGACACGATTGCCTTTGCACCACCGCTGGTGATCAGCGAGGACGAAGTCGATCAGATTTTGCAGATTATGGGCGAGTCGATTGCCGAAGTGACGAAGTAGGTGAAATATGACGACGATTTAGACGCGATGATTACGCCGGGGGGCTATCCCGATGTGGATATGCCCGAACATTGTGTCATCTGTTTTTTTCGGGATGTCGTTGACCACTTTGTCGATCGTGGCGTGCTCACACGCGTGATCGCATTGACCAGCGAAATGGGTGAGCATCCGGTCTACGTGCGCCAATATGGCGACCGGCGCGTGGCGTTGTTGCAACAAGCGGTCGGTGCGCCGCTCGCCGCAGGCTTAATGGAAGAGACCATTTCGCTCGGCGCCCGCAAATTTATCGCTTGTGGTGGCGCGGGTGTGCTGGATCGCAACATTGCGATGGGGCATCTACTCGTGCCCACCGCGGCGATCCGCGATGAAGGCACTTCTTATCATTACTTGCCCCCAGCGCGCGAGGTCGCGCCAACACCCGCGGCCCTCCAAGCGATTGAACGTGTCCTCAAACGCCACAATGTAGATTATCTGCTGACCAAAACCTGGACGACGGATGCTTTCTTTCGCGAGACACGCGGCAAAGTCGCCATGCGGCGCGCCGAAGGTTGCCTGGCCGTAGAAATGGAAGCCGCCGCCATGTTTGCCGTCGCGCAATTTCGCCACGTGCAGATCGGCCAGATCCTCTATGGCGGCGATAATTTGGACAGCGAAAAGTGGGATGGTCGCGAGTGGACGAAGAACTGGACGGTGCGCGAGAAGCTGATCGAATTAGCGATTGAGGCTTGTTTGGAATTATAAAGACAATTGAATTAAATTTTAGCCGCCATTATGTTGGTGCCACCAATCGTACAAAGGCTCCTGTCTGCGCGGCGTATACGTGGCTCGTCGCCGAATATTTTGCAGCGTTGCTGTGATCACATCTACAGGTGGCGAATCCAAGTCTACCCAATGCTTAACCAATTCAAGCGTGTAGATGAGTTGAAGATGACTCGCATTTTGTTGAAATAATCGGCGCGCTTTTTTGTCATCAACGATAATGGCCCAGTTGCGATGCAAAGCGATGGCGCCGGTAATTGCTTCCCCACGATCAGTAATCAGTGCAGAAAATGTAGCAAGCGTCTCAGCTTCGGTTTCCGATGCAAGATCTACAATGCAGAGCAGACCAGCATCGATCAAGGGTTGCAAGCTGATCGGCTCTTTCGTACGTTCACCGGATTCGTTTAATTCGCCGTGAATAAAGAGTGTCTCGCGATCTGCCACATAAGCGGCCACGGCAACGTTTTTGGGGATCGACCGCAAGATATTGGCTAGCTGGTTTGATGCATAAAGGTTGATCAGACAACTGGCATCAATGATTCAGGTATCATGGCTAAAGTGGAGCGGCATCCGTATCCTATGTCTCCTATGCGTCTACCAATGCCATGATGTCTTGATCAAACGCCTCAATCGCCTGTGCTTGTTGTCGCTGATTGTCCGCCATCGTGCGCGCCGTTAAGCGATCAGTCTTGAGATATTTTGCTAATTCCCCTTCACTAAGTTCACCCTCATCATAAGCCTCAACGGCAAGCTCTATATAACGTTTTGGGAATTGTTCAGTCCATTCTGGAATAGATTCAAGCCCTAACTGTTGCTGGGCTTCCTGTACCTTAAAACCGCGGGCTTTTAACCGCTCCCAAAGCCCACTAGGAACCAATTGCATTCCCTCTAGGCGGCGTAATATGGCCTCAAAAGCAACACCATAATAATGTGCAAATTTCACTAAATCGGCTGGCGTAACCTTGCCTTGGGCTTGGTAAAGCGCATTAAAGCGTTGCGTAATCCCATTTGTGGGCATTAAGAAATATTGCGCAAAACTATCGGCAAAGCGTTCGCTTTCCGGTTTGCGCTGATATTGATCGGCCAATGAGACCGTCGGCTTGCTCCGATGTGCCAAAAAGTGCGCATACGCATGGGCCAATGACAGGCGACATCGTCCTTTCGTGTGAAGTTTGTTGATTGCGATGCAACCACCCAACGTTGGCTCGTAGATATAGATCTCAGAAAATTTGGATGAGGGTTGAATTGGAAAATAAAAGATCCGCAAACCGACATTTTGCTCTAAAATTTCACGCAGAACCGGGATGGGTGCATCACCCAGCCCAAGACGGTTCCGTTCCGCCATCGCCAGCCCTTCCGCTGCCTGCTCAGTAGGTCGGCCAGCGTAACGATAGAGTGGTGGATAGTTCTGGACAAATGGCTTATTCGTCAACTGTTCAAGCTCAAGATAATTTTGGCAAAGTTCTTGTAGCAGGTCGATAGATTCGCCAATGCGTGCCTCATCTTCTGGCGTTTTCGATAACGCACTGCGAAACTGCACTTGAAATTCGCCAACTTCTGGTTTATCACGGACAAAATCGCTGATCTCGCGATTGTACGCGTCGGCCAATTTCATCAATTCCGAAGCTTTGACGCGCCGCTCCCCATTTTCGATCGCCGTCAGTGTCGTACGTGCCACGTTAATAATCTTTGCGGCTGCTTCTTGCGTCAAACCTTGTTTTTTGCGCGCTTGCTGCAAGCGTTGACCCAGCTGTGGTAGGTCAAGCGTATCTAAAATGTTTTCAAGCATGTTTTCCTCCACATGGGCAAGACTTTAGCATTGTGGGGGCTAAATTCAATTGGCAAATGATTGTTCAAGTGTATTTTGGGCATAAAGCCATTCTTTGACGTGACAACGATAAAGTTCTAACAATTGACTTTCAATCACAGAGCGTGCAATTTCTTGATCTTGCGACAATTGCTTGACCAGCGGGCGTAGCTTTGAGTAATGTTTAAGCAAACTTTGCCAAGGAGCTTCGGATCCCCAACGAACGCTATCTATAATAACAGATGATCTGACATTTGTGAGTATTATTTTTGTAAATACAAAAAATGTCAAAATGTCAGATTGGCTGTCCTGCTTATTCGCTATTTATGCTGATTCTAGCGTGTTATGAAAATACTTAATGGTTATATCCACCTACCAATTCGTAAACGACCCATCCAATCGACGTAACCCTGGCAAACTGCCCGGTTGTCTTGCGGGCGACTGCGCCGGATTTTTCCTGGCCGCGACTCGGTCAAACTCGACGCCCAGGCCAGGGCGCGTGGGCGGCAAAAGATAGCCATCTTGCCATTCGGGCTGCACGGGAATGACATCAGTCAGCACGGTGCCGGTCTTGCGCGGTTGTTCCTGGACGCCGAAATTGGGCGTGGCCAAGTTGAGTTGCAGACAAGCGGCGGACGAGATCGGCCCCAACGGATTGTGCGTGGCGATTTTGATATAATGGGTCTCACACCAGCCTGCAATCTTGTGCGATTCAGTGATGCCGCCGGCGATGCACAAGTCAATGCGGGCGTAATCAATCCACTCTTCTTCCACCATCTGGCGGAATTCCCACTTGGAGCAAAACTGTTCGCCCGCGGCAATGGGCACGTGGATGCGCGGGCGCAGGGTTTTGAATGAATCTGGGTTTTCGCAGCGCAACGGATCTTCGATAAAGAAAGGGCGGAATTGCTCCACCTCGCGGCAAAGCCAGACGGCGTCGGGTAGATCAAGGCGCGTATGGATATCAAAGGTCAGCTCGATCTCATCGCCCACAGCTTCGCGCACCGCTTGAAATTGCTTGATCGCCGTCAAAACTGACTGGCGTGGCTCGAAGTTTTGGCCGTCTTGCGCCAAACCCCAGCGTACAAATTTCCAGCCTTCCTCTTTGGTCTGCAAACACGATTCGACCAGCGGCTCGATCTCCATGCCATGCCCCACGTTGTGCGGATAACAGGCCACCTTATCGCGCACGCGGCCACCCAACAACTCATAGATTGGCACATTCAGCGCTTTGCCTTTGATATCCCACAAGGCAATGTCGATCGCGGCAATGGCCGACATCAGGATGCGTTGGGCCGGAAAGAAGCCGCCGCGCGTCATCACCTGCCAGAGATGCTCGATGCGGAAAGGATCTTGACCGATCAGTAGATCTTTAAAGTGGTCAATCGCGCCGATGATCGCCTGCTCTGGGCGGACGATGCCCGCCTCGCCGACGCCATAGATGCCTTCATCCGTATCGACCACCACAAAGATAAAATTTCGGTGACCACCCCAGACCGGGTAGGTTTCGATGTTCGTGATTTTCATACAATCTTCTCCTTACAATTTGTCACGGATGACACTGATGACGCGAATTAACCACTTAAAACTTCGTGTTAATTCGCGTCATCAGTGACAAAATTACCAGTTCGTCACTGAGCCATCTAACCGGCGCAGATGGGGCAACTCGGCCATCTGGAAGGGGTGTTTCTTGGCCGCTTCGCGATCAAACTCGATGCCCAAGCCGGGGCGGGTTGGCGGCAACAGATAGCCATCTTTCCACTCGGGTTGCACCGGCACCACATCGGTGAGCACGGTGCCGGTCTTACGCGGCTGCTCTTGCACGCCGAAGTTTGGACAGGCCAGATTCAACTGCAAACAGGCGGCGGATGAAATTGGCCCAAGCGGATTGTGGACGACCATTTTGATGTAATGTGTTTCGCACCAGCCCATAATCTTTTTTGCTTCGGTAATGCCACCGGCAATACAGAGATCGACGCGCGCGTAGTCGATCCACTCCTCTTCAATCATTTCGCGGAATTCCCACTTAGAGTTGAACTGCTCACCCGCCGCAATTGGCACATGGACGCGCGGGCGCAAAGTTTTGAACGAATTGGGATTTTCGCAGCGCAGTGGATCTTCGATAAAATAGGGGCGCGTTGACTCAATTTCGCGGCAGAGCCAGACGACATCGGGCAGATCCAGGCGGGTGTGGACGTCAAAGGTTAGTTCGATCTCATCGCCGACGGCCTCACGCACGGCATGGAATTGTTTGATCGAGGCCAACACCGATTGGCGCGGCTCCAAAATGTCACCGTCCTGGGGCAAGCCCCAGCGCACAAATTTCCAGCCCTCTTCCTTGGTTTGCAGACAAGATTCGACCAACGATTGAACCTCCATGCCGTGGCCGACATTGTGCGGATAACAGACCACTTTATCGCGCACGCGTCCGCCCAATAGCTCATAGATCGGCACGTTCAGCGTCTTACCTTTGATGTCCCACAAGGCAATATCAATCGCGGCGATGGCCGAGGTGACGATGCGTTGGGCCGGGAAGAAGCCACCCCGAAAGAGCATCTGCCAGATGTGTTCGATGCGCGCCGGATCTTGGCCGATCAGCAACGGCTTGAAGTGCTCGATCACGCCAATGACGGCTAGCTCGCGACCGGTGATGCCCGCTTCGCCGACGCCAGAAATACCTTCATCGGTATCGACTACGACAAAGAGAAAGTTCCGAAAGCCACCCCAAACGGGATAGCATTCGATATTGGTGATTTTCATTTCTTTTCTCCAGATAACGTTTTGAATAAATGTTGACAAAGGGTTTGTGATAGCAAATTGAGCAGATAACAGGCAGGAGCGCTCAATTGGGCGAGAAATAACTTACCACAAAGCTATCAAGGACACAAAGTCGCGAAATTATAGGCCTTAGACCGCTCGGCTATTTTAAAACGCGCTTGCTTGCTCTATTTCTGAATGTTTGACGAGCCATGCAAACGCTGCTATACTCTTGCCTACCTTAAGTTTCTAAGGTCAGCTCCTACCCGATTCATACGCGCAAATTTCCCAATCGGCTCTCTATCTATCTACGATTTTGGGAAAAGTCTATTTTGTGTACTTATACCGTATTGGATTTCCCACCAAGTTAAACCAAGAGGAGAACTAAAGTGAAAGAAAAGTTGCCCAATCGCGATCATTTGAGTCGCCGAGCATTCATGCGTCTGGCGGGTATCTCTGCGGCAGGCAGCGTGTTGGTGGCCTGTGCTGCGCCCGCCGCCCCTGCTCAACCTGCCCCAGCCGCCAATGCCGGTGCGGCCGCGCCCGCAGCCGCTGGTGTCAACATTGACTATATGATGAATGACGCCGAACTTACCGACAAGGAAATTGAGCAATTCCAAGGGGAAAATGCTGGTATTAAGATTACGCGCATCGTGCCGGATGCCACGAAATATTTTGCTGCCTTAGCGGCCGGTACACCGCCGGACATTCTCCGCTTACAAGCGCCTGAATTCCCACTTTTGCTGGCGCGTAAGATCCCGCTGAATCTGCAATCGTTTATTGACACTAGTTCCGTGATCAAGGTGGACGATCTGGCCTCGGCCAACAACTATTACCGTTCCAGCGGCGGTGCATTGGATATTGGCGCCGGTGATGTCTATGGTATGGTCAAAGATTGGTCGCCTGATGAGACAATTTGGGCGAATCTGGATGCGATTGAGGAAGCAGGATTGCCCGCCCCGAGTCTCACCGAGCCCATGACGTATGAAGATGTCAAAGCGTACGGCGAAAAATTGCTCAAGATGAACGGTGATCGCGTTGCTCAGCGTGGTTTTGATACCAACATGCCGTGGGTGGAACGTTTTTGGACGGTTTGGCTGGAAGGGCAGGATAGCTCGCTCTTCACCAAAGATTTCAAAAAGATGGATCTTGTCGAAAATGAAAAAGCAAAGGCTGCGGTTAAATATCATTACGATCTGGCTGCTTCTAAAGTGAGCTCCAGCCCCATCAGCCCCAGCCCATCTTGGCCTGGCCAAGACTTTGCCAATGGCGAACTAGCCATTGTGCAATATGGTTTCTGGTTCAGTGGCGGCGTCACACTGTGGGCCAACGACAAGATCAAACCAAAGATCGACGCCGGCCGGATTGTGATGTTGCCTTCGCCGACCTGGCAAGGTGTCCGCCGCGGCCCTACCATCACGGCCACCGGCTCGATTGTCACCGGCGTCACCAAACACCCGAACGAAGCGTACAAGGTCTTTGAGTGGTACAACGCCAAGGAACCGGCGCTCAATCGCGCCGCCAGTGGGTGGGGCGTGCCTGGGCTCAAATCGATGTTTGACAAGATCCCGAAAGAAGGGACCTATCGTTCGCAGGTATGGAGCGTGTTGGAAAAAGAGATGACCTTTGCCGACACCACCGTCAAATTTAATCCGTATCTCCAGGGTGGTGAACCCGGTGTGGTTGCCAGTCTCTTTATCCAATTCTACGAACAGGCCTTGAAAGGCGAAATGACCTTCGACGAATTGTTGCAGAAGCTTGAGTCGGAGACCAATGTCGCAATTCAGGATGGCATCGATCGGATTGGTGCATAACGAATTTTTTGTAGAATAATCGGTCTTCAATGTAACCGGCCGCGACAAATCAGCAGGCCGGTTACATTGAAGACCGAGTCACCTTTTGGATCTAGAAAATTAACGATGGCCAATACACTCCAAACAACTTCACCAACGTACGCCCCCAAAACCAATAAACAATTCGGATTACGACTTCGCTCGCGCCGTTCCTCGCGCCAGCTCGCGTTTTACGCCATGATCAGCCCGTGGTTGATCGGTTTTCTGCTGCTTGGCGTCATTCCGCTCATCGTCGGCCTGTTGGCCTCATTTACCAATTATGATGGCCTTAATGTAGATGCCTTCAAATGGCTTGGAATGCGCAACTATAGCCGCGTCTTCCAAGATTCAGAGGCGCTTTATGCCTTTCAGCGCACAATGTTGTGGAGCGCGCTGAACGTGCCGATCTGGCTGATTCTCTCCTTCACCTTGGCGCTGATTTTGAACCAAGGCATCCGGGCGCGCGGCTTTTTCCGTACACTCTTCTACTTGCCCAGCATCATTCCGGCGGTTGGTGCAGTTTGGGCCTGGCGGCTGCTGCTCGACCCCAACAATGGCGTAGTGAACGCCATTATCAGTATTTTTCGCCCCGGCACTGCGGTGATGTGGACGACAGATTATGCCCTTCAGTCGCTCACGATGATCGCGGTCTGGCAGGGGGCCGGCGTGGGCATGGTCATCTTTTTGGCTGGCCTGCAAGGCATTCCACGCGAACTGGAAGAAGCTGCGTTTCTGGATGGCGCAACCACCTTGCAATCTTTCCGGCATATTACGATCCCACTGATGACGCCGGTAATCTTTTTTCAATTGGTGTTGGCGATTATCGGCTCGTTGCAACAGTTTGCCTTACCGATGCTGTTGGCTGGTGGACGCATGGGTTCGGTGCCGCCGCGCGCCGCCTACTTTTTCGTTGTCCATGTAATGCGCCAGATTTTTACCTTTTCGCGCTTTGGCTACGGGCTGGCGCTGTTGTGGATGCTCTTTGTCGTCGTCGTGGTGCTCACGATCATCGTCTTTGGGTCTAGCCGGTTTTGGGTGCATTACGAAGTTGATATTGCAGGAGATAAATAATGGCTGCACTGACACCAACCGTGCGTACCCCGCAGGCCCAGCGCGATCGAACATCGAAGCGGCTGCGCACTTCTATCTCTTATTTAATTCTTTATGGAACAGCCTTAGTGATTTCGGTCCCTGTGATCTGGATGATCCTATCCTCGCTCAAGGCTGAACCAGAATTCATTCAGTACCCGCCCATTGTCATTCCTAATCCGGTACGCTGGGATAATTATTTCCATGCCCTCACCTGGATTCCGTATTTTAAATATACTTGGAATTCCACCTTTCTGGCGACGATTTTTTCTCTGTTTACGGTGTTCACCAGTTCAATGGTGGGTTTTGCCTTTGCGCGGCTGGATGCACCTGGTAAGGGAAAGTTGTTTGGCATTGTCGTTTCTCTGTTGATGGTGCCAGGGATTGTGACGATCATTCCCCAGTTTGTGATATTTGCCAAAATCGGGCTGACCAATACCTATTGGCCCTGGTTTCTCTGGGGGATTGCCGCCTCTCCCTTTCATGTTTTCCTGTTCCGCCAATTTTTTACTTCCATTCCCAAAGAACTAGAAGATGCGGCGGAAGTTGATGGAGCTACACCTTTTCGCATTTTTTGGCAGATCTTTCTACCCAATGCAAAACCCGCATTGGCCACCTCTTTTATTCTCAATTTTGTCGGCGTGTGGGGCGACTGGCTTGCCCCCGTTATTTATCTGGACGATGTAAAGACGACGCTGGCCGTTAAACTGGCAACGCCGACTTACGTCAACCCTGGTGATCCCAGTGGTCATATTTTGGTCACCTTAACCTTGGCGGCGGCGGTGATTTATACCATTCCCCCGGTGATTATGTTCTTCATCGCCCAGAGAAATATCATGGAAGGCGTAGTGACGACGGGTTTGAAGTAGTTCACGGCGCTCACTTGACCCTCTGGCTCTCCCCATACAGCAGATCAAACACGACAAACCCCTGAGGTCTATGCCTGGGGGTTTGTCGTGTTTGCGATAGTGACGTATAGGAATTTGATGGCCGTGATTGGCTATTGGTATGATGGCGGTACAGAAAAGTGCTCCCTAAAAATTAGGTGCGCAAAGAACGCAAACCCCATCAATTTGTCATTCCAGCAACTGCTTGTTACACTCGCCAACAGACGACCGTCGCAGGCGGTCCAAACAACCCAACTATCCAATGGGTAGTGCCAACAGGAGAACCAAAACTAATGACCCGTGTTGAAGATAATGTCAATATCCACTCGCGCCCCAGTGATTTGAAGATCACCGATGTGCGCGTTGCCAATCTTGCCGGGCTGCCCATGCGCTGCTCGATCATCCGCCTTGATACCAATCAGGGGATTTCTGGGTATGGCGAAGTGCGCGATGGCGCCAGCAAGACCTATGCCCTATTTCTGAAAAGCCGCCTGATCGGTGAAAATCCCTGTAATGTCGATAAGATTTTCCGCCAGATCAAACAATTTGGCTTTCACGGTCGGCAGGCGGGTGGCGTCTGCGGTATTGAAATGGCGCTGATGGATTTGGCAGGCAAGGCCTATCACGTGCCAGCCTATCAATTGGCTGGTGGCAAATTCCGTGACAAAATTTTGTGTTATTGTGACACCGACTCGGTGCCCAATGGTACAGAGATGGGCAAACGCCTCAAGAATCGCATGGATCAGGGCTTTAAGTATCTGAAGATGGATGTGGGGGTTGGCATTTTGCAGGGCATTCCCAATACGATCATCGCGCCGCCGGGCATGGTCGAGAGCCGCCATATCATGCACCCTTTCACCGGGATTCAGATCACCGACAAGGGCATCCAGATTCTGTGTGAATATGTCGAAGCCGTGCGCAATGAGATCGGCTATGAAGTGCCGCTGGCCGTCGATCATTTTGGGCATATTGGGCTAGAAAGTTGCATTCGTCTGGGTAAGGCGTTGGATAAATATACCCTGGCCTGGTATGAGGATATGATCCCTTGGCAGTTTACCGACCAGTGGGCGCAGTTGGCTCGTTCGGTGGATACACCGGTCTGCACCGGTGAGGATATCTATCTCAAAGAAGGTTTCAAGCCCTTGTTGGAAAAGCGCGCGGTCGGTGTGATTCATCCTGATTTGGCCTCGTCTGGCGGCATCTTGGAGACGAAAAAGATTGGCGACATGGCGCAGGATTATGGCGTGGCAATGGCCATGCACATGGCTGCTTCTCCCATTTGCGCGCTGGCAAACGTCCATTGCGCGGCGGCGACCGAAAATTTCTTGGTGCTGGAAAATCATTCGGTCGATCTGCCCTGGTGGAGTGAACTCGTCGAAGGGCTGCCACGCCCGCTGATCCAAGATGGTTTTATCCAGGTGCCAGAGACGCCGGGGCTTGGTTTTACCGATATCAACGAAGATCTATTCCGCCAATATTTAGACGCTACGGATCCAATGTGCTTTGAGCCAACCGAGATGTGGGATAAAGAGCGTTCGCATGACCGTTTGTGGAGCTAATTTACCGCGCAATTCGCCACTTCGCTGGCTGGACGATGTCACATACGGTATGTATCTTTCTCTCTACCGATTATCTACAAAAGATACAGGCGCACCACCGCTCACTGTGTTATCGTAGGGGCGGTTAGCTCCTTGAAGAGAGGAAAAGCGTCTGAGCCTTAGGCTCAGACGCTTTTCTTTATTTGGGAATTCACTGTTATCCCTCGTTTTTCCGCTTTCCAGGCTTCTCCGTAGCCGTTAGTGATCCTCTGTATGCCTGTTGCAACATATCTTTGCCTATATCCTGCGAGGATACAGAGGATCGTCGTGCCGCGCCGCTTTGTCTGTTATAGTTGATTATGTGTGATACGGCATTAGAAAAAGCGCTTGGATCCTTTGACAAGCGCTTTTTCTAATGCCGATGACCAGATAGCAGAACGTAGTACACAAATTTGATCTCTGGCGCTTTTCGTCCGATGAGGCGCTAGCTGGTTTGGCCAGCTTGAACATGGCTGGCCGCTGCTTTGCGCCGTTGCGCGTTGACGTAAAGGAACTGTATGCCGACAAAAATTCAGATGCTGGTGGTTGATGATAATCTCGATTTTCGCAACTTGTTGCGGATGGCGTTACAACAAGCTGGTTATACCGTACGGGTTGCGGACACAGGGCGCGCCGCCCTAGATCTCTGTACATCAGACGCGATCGACCTTGTGTTGCTAGACGCACTGTTGCCCGATATGGATGGGTTTACCGTCTGCCACGAGCTACGCAAGCGCAGTGATGTGCCCGTTGTTATGATCACGGCACTGAATAGCGCGGAGCATATTGTCCAGGGGCTGGAAATAGGCGTGGATGATTACATCGTTAAACCTTGCTATTGGCCTGAGGTGGCCGTCCGCCTGCAGGCCGTCTTGCGGCGCTCGGTTCGGTGCGCGGCAAGACGGCCGCGCACCACGTTGGCCAATGTTGATATTGCGCTGGATGATGCCTATCATGAAGTGCGGGTGCGCGGGGCCTTAGTAAACCTGACGATGACCGAGTATCAATTGCTGCGCCACCTGATGAACCAGCCCTATAAGCCCAGCAGCAAAGTCGAATTATCGCAAGTCGTTTGGGGGTATACTTTGCCGCATAAGACAAATTTTATCGAAGTGAGTGTTCGCCGGCTGCGCGAAAAAATTGAAGTCGACCCCGCCCATCCACAATATATACGCACCATCCCCAAAGTCGGCTATCAATTTGTGCCCCAACCATAAAACGCCCACCGAAGCTACGCTTTTCGCGCTGTTCGTACTGCTCCGTTTGCTCGTTCGCACGCAACTCTGCCTCCCCTGTCATTCCTCCCCGCTAGGGTAACGAATTTTCTTGAACAATCGCAAGTTTTGCCTCAAGCAACGTCATACCATTCAAGCTGATTGTAGTACAATGGCCTAAGACGAGGATCAAATCCAGTGTGGGTAAAATTTTAACTGGCAATTTGGCTCGTTGGTCCGCATCGTACAAATCGAACGGTAATCATGACTGGAATTGAGAAAATGAGCGAATCTGAAACTCTTTTTGTCTATGGCACCTTACGCCCACCCCAAGCCGATACCGCTGCAGAAGATAGCCGCTACTTTCCCGCCATTGCCGAGCATGTGTTGGCGCACCAACCGGCGACTGTGAACAACGCGGAACTCTATGACTTGGGCTCGTACCCGGCCGCGCTCCCTGGCGAGGGTGCCCTCATCGGTGATCTCTTGCAGGTGGAACCGGCGGCTATCCCCATTGCTGATCGAATCGAAGGGCATCCAACTTTTTACCGACGCGCTCGTATCACTGCGCAGACAAAGGATGGCGCAAATATCGCAGCTTGGATCTATTGGGCGCCCTCCACACTGGTTGCTGGGAAAAGGCGCGTTCAAAATGGCAATTGGTTTCAGCGTCACCAAACGCCCGATGAAACCAGTTCTGGCGCTACGGCCACCGCAGCCCCCGTTGCAGATGCGGCCGATCCACTGTTGCGGATTCTGATTGAGCGTTTTGCCGAAGCAGATTGCTCTTGGCTCAGCACCGTCCGTCCCGATGCTCGAGCGCACGGCGCACCCGTCTGGCATGTGTGGCATCAAGGGCGAATTTATGTGGTCACCATGAAAAACGCAGTCAAAGTGAAAAATATCGCCATCAATCCAGGCGTCGTGATCACGCATCCCGATCCGCTTGATCCGGTGATCATCGAGGGGTGGGCCACCCAAGCAGAGCCGACGCCGGCGCAACTGCGTGATCTGTTTCTAGCAAAATATGATTGGGACATCGCCAACGACACTCAAACGCATGTGGTGCTTGAAATTACGCCAACGAAATTGATCGCCTGGGGCAAATATGGCGAAGGTAAATGGCATGGCGCCGATATAATGCGTATTTTGTGAAGATTTTAGGCGTTCCTATTCAGACCTGAGTCGCTTGGTTGCGCGTCTATATAATGGCAATTCAGAACGCTTGCTTAGTCGCCAACTCGCTTGACAAATACCACTACCATCGCCTATGCTTTGCGTACTCATGCACAACGCCGTGCGGCTTTCAGCGCTGATCAATTCACCAATTTTATTCACCAATTTATGCACCAACAAAGGGAAACTTGACTTATGAAACGTCTGTGGTCTCTAAGTACGTTTATTGTGTTGATCGCGCTGGTCCTGACTGGCTGTGTCGCACCCGCGCCGGCTGGTAGCACCCCCCAGGCTGGCGCAGACGCCGGTGCTGGCGTAAAGGATTTTGTCACTTGGTATCAATATGACCAGAATAACGAGGATACCAAGAGCGATGAGCGTGTGGGCAATGAGTATATCCGCAAGACTATTCCACTTTTTAATGAAGCATTTAAGGGCAAATGGAATTGGGTGAATCAACCCAAGGCCTTTGACAAGATGGGCACTGAACTGATCACTGCGGTGCAAGCTGGCGGCGATGTGCCAGATCTGATGCATATTGGGAATAGCGATCTGCTCGCCTTCTATCAAAACGGCACTGTCCAAGATCTGACCGAATGGGCGCAAGCGCAACCCTGGTTCAAGGATCTGGATCCCAACTCGGTGACGGCCTGCCAGGGACCGGATGGCAAACTCTATTGCATTCCGGTGGCCGAAGCGCCTCAGTTGGTCTTTGTTTGGAAGGATCGTTTCCCCGATGGCTATCCCACCACGCCTGCTGATTTTATGAAACAAGCCGAGGCGCTCAAGGCCAAAGGATTGTATGCCATCACCTTCTTTGGTTCAACCGATTATGACGGCGAAGGGATGTCGCGGTTTTTCTGGACCGCCATTAGCTCGTTTGGTGGCAAGCTCGATGATGGCAAGGGTGTCATGACGTTGAATACCCCCGCGAATGTGGCGGCCATCGAATTTATCCGCGAGATTGTGACCAAAGGTTATGCCCCGGAGATCGTCTTTGCAGGTAAATTCCAAGAAGAAGAAGCGTTCAAAGACGCTTCGGCTGGTTCTTTCCCCACCGGCATCTTTGGTTATCGCTATGTGAATCCCCTCACGGCGCCCAGTGGCAAAAAATATGAGAAAAAGAACGAGGAAGATATGCTTGACGCCATTGCCGCCGGTGATGTCACGCTCGCACCTTTCCTCGCCGCCGAAGGTCAGAAGCCGGGCTGCAACAATGCTGTATCCGCCTTTACCATCCCCACCGGCGCCAAAAATGTTGATGCTGCCAAGGATTATATCAACTGGATCATGGGCGCGGAGCAGAATCCGGCTTGGGTGCTTGGGCCAGGTGGCGGTTTCCCGGCCCTCAAGTCCATCCAATCGGCCGAATCTTTCCAAACGCCTTTTTATAAAGAAGCGGCGAAGGTCGTAGCCGCCAGTAACTGCCATCCTTGGTATGGTTCGTTGGAACGTCGCCAAGAAGCGCAGAAACTGATCGTTACAACCATCTACAAGTTGATCAAAGAAGATCCCAGCGCCGACATTGCCACCACCCTGACGGCTGCCGAAGCCGAGTATAACAAAGGTAACTGATCGGCATTTGATCTGATAGGTTTAGGATCACTGAACGCGGGTTGGTAGACAGGGGCAGCAAGTAGACAGGTAGACAAGGTGTGTTTCCTTGTCTACCTGTCTACTTGCTGCCCGCATTCCTCTTTTTACAAAAGGCCGTATAACCTATGCTCTCCATGTCGCGCCGCAAAGTGGGCGGCTGGTTCAACCGTTCTTTGCCTTTCTGGTTGATCTTGCCGACCATTCTTGTCTTACTCGTTACGCAGGTCTACCCCGGCATCTATACAATCTGGCTGAGCTTGCAGGCTCGTCAACCCACTGGTTGGACATTTGTTGGCGGCAACAATTACAAACGACTCTTCGATATGGGCCAGTTTGGCGAGAGTGTTGGCCACACCGTTGTCTTTCTAGTCGGTTTTGTCGTTGTCACCTTGGTGGTAGGTTTCCTGTTTGCGCTGTTGTTAAACCGCAAATTGTACTTCTCTGGCCTCTATATCACGTTGCTCTACATCCCTTGGGTCATTGCAGACATTATCGCTGGCTTGGTCTGGCGTTTGCTGGTGGTGCCAGACTACGGTCTGCTCTCGGGTATTACACAAAATCCTCTCTTCTTCCCACCCAATGGTCTGTCGATTTTGACCGCCGTGCCACCGCGACCCTGGTTGGGCGCTTTCCCCTTCCCGCCCGCGCCGGCCATGATCTACCTGATTATGGCCTCAGCCTGGCGCGCCCTCCCTTTTATTACGCTCTTGTTGCTGGCCGCCATGCAGACGGTGCCTTCGGAAATTGTTGAAAGCAGCCGGATCGACGGGGCGCGCGGTTGGCAGGTCGTGCGGTTTATTTTGTTGCCCTTGATGTTGCCAACGTTGGTCGTGGCGCTCTTTAGTCTCACCCTTAGCGGCATGAATGGCGTCGGCATGATCTTCAGCCTCACGAATGGCGGCCCTGGCACCTCGACCGAAGTCTTAAGTTATCTACTCTATTCGATTGGCTGGACACAGCGCGAATTTGGGCGCGCGGCCGCGCTGGCGATGTTAATTGCCGTGGTCAATTGGTTGCTGATCCTGGGGACGCTGCGTGTATCGCGCGTGGAAGAAAGAGGCGCTTGATATGCATCAATTCCTCATAATGCGCCGCCACTGGGAACGCTGGCTGCTCAACGCACTGCTCATCTTAATCTGCATGGTCGTGCTGCTGCCCGTAGCGACAACTTTACTGATCTCGTTTAAGCGCGAAGAAGATGTCGTCCGCAAACCGCCTGTGCTTTTCCCCTGTGACACCCCCACCCGTGCCTTTGATCCGACCGCCTGTCGCTGGTCACTCGAAGGCTATGAACGGGTGTTAGCCCCCAAGCCGACCGGCGGCTGGCCGCTCGGTTTCGTGTTGACCGGCAACATGTTCCGCGTCTATATTCCAAATACGCTGCTCTATGCCACGACCTCCTCACTGTTGGTGGTGACGCTGGCTGGCATGGCCGGGTATGCCTTTTCACGCTATCGTTTTCGGGGCCACCGTCTGCTGATGAGCAGCATTCTGGCGATCACAGGGGTGCCACTGCTGACAAACTTGCTAGCGCTCTACCAGATGGGCGTAGACTTGCGCAAGGCCCAATTGCCCTTCTATGATGACCGGCTTCTGATTATTATCGTTTACGTAGGCTTTTATCTGCCGCTGAGTGTCTGGGTGGCCAAGGGTTTTTTCGACGCCATCCCACGCGATCTGGAAGAAGCCGCCTTTATCGATGGGTGCAGCCCACTTGATGCGCTCGGGCGTATTATCATCCCGTTGGCGGCGCCGGGGCTGATGTCGATCTTTTTGCTGACGTTTGTCAATGTCTGGAACGAATTTATCGCCGGTTATCTGCTGATTGCCAAGAACGAATTTAAGCCCGCCATGTTTGGCCTCTACGACTTTCTCAGCCAGAACATCATCAACTTTCAGGTGATCGCTGCCGCCTGTGTCTTGATCGCGCTGCCCACTGTCGTACTCTTTCTCTTTACCCGCCGACTTTTCTTTCAGGCAATGGTCGAGGGCGCCGTAAAGGGCTAGGATAAGGATGACTTGAGACTAGTGTAGGTTTTGTTATCAAGAATTGGGATTAGAGATTAGAAGATTGTGCCGTTCTAATCTCCAATCTCTCTCCCGCGCAACCTCGTTTCGCCGCTCTAGAATTTTGCATAACCTCGCGAACTGACCCACAATAATTAGACGACTTAATTTTATCCCCTCATCCACAAGGAGAATCCTGCGATGAATTATACGAACCTTGGCCGCACCGGCCTGAAAGTCAGCCGACTTTGCCTGGGCACCATGAACTTCGGCCCAGAGACCAGTGAAGCTGACAGCCACGCGATTATGGACCGCGCGCTGGAAACCGGCGTTAACTTTTTCGACACGGCCAACCGCTATGGCCGCACGATCAGCAACGGCTTCACCGAAGAGATCATTGGGCGCTGGCTGGCCCAAGGTGACGGCCGGCGCGACAAAATCGTGCTGGCGACCAAACTTTTTGGCGCAATGGGCGATGGCGTCAACGAACGCGGTTTGTCGGCGTATCACATCCGCAAAGCCTGCGAAGACAGTTTGCGCCGTTTGCAGACTGATCATATTGACCTCTACCAGATGCACCATGTGGAGCGCAGCACGCCGTGGGAAGAGATCTGGCAGGCGATGGAACAACTGGTGCGTGAGGGCAAGATCATCTATGTGGGTAGCAGCAACTTTGCGGGGCTGCATATTGCGCTGGCGCAATTTTCTGCTGCCAAACGCAATTTCCTGGGCCTGGTCTCCGAGCAAAGCCTCTACAACCTCAACGCCCGCATGATCGAACTAGAACTGATCCCGGCCTGTCGCGAATTTGGTCTGGGTCTGATCCCCTGGAGCCCGCTGGGTGGTGGTCTGCTAGGTGGCGTGCTGCAAAAAGCCGCCCAAGGTCGCCGCGCTTCAGAAGGTTTACAAGCGCGTGTAGAAAAATTGCGCCCGCAGCTAGAAGCCTATGAAGCCCTTTGCCAAGAGTTAGGCGAAGCGCCCGCTGATGTCGGATTGGCTTGGTTGCTCCATAACCCCGTCGTGACTGCGCCGATCATTGGCCCGCGCACTATGCAGCAGTTTAACGACTCGCTGCGTGCTGTCGAGATCAAGCTTTCCGACGATGTGCTGGCGAAGCTAGATAAAATCTGGCCAGGGCCTGGCGGTGCTGCGCCCGAGGCATACGCCTGGTGACGGATAAATAACAAGTAACAGGTAATAAGTAATGGGTAATGGAGGGTATACGCTGCATTACCCATTACTTATTACCTGTTCCCGATTACTTATTAAATTTTTTGTGCCAAAAGAAGGAATCGATACCATGGAAAAGACTTTTCAGACCGAAACCCAATATAAAACCATCCCCAATCAGGAACAGTTGAGCCAACTGGAGCGCCGGTTGCAGTTTCACCCTAGCACGACGACAGACCCGAAAGTGCTGACCCGCGCCCAAATTGACTTCTATAACCGCAACGGTTATCTCAAAGGATTTCGTATTTTCAACGACGCCGAGATCGCCGAACATCGCCGCTTTCTAGACGAGACCCTGGCCAAGGTGATCGCCAACGGCGGCAACAGCTATTCGATCATCTCGGCGCACATGAAATATGGCCTCGTGTACGATTTAATCAATCATCCGCGCATCGTGGCCTATGTCAAAGATCTGCTCGGCGAGGATCTGATTGGCTGGGGCGCGCACTATTTCTGCAAAATGCCGCATGATGGCAAGGTTGTCGCCTGGCACCAGGATGCCAGCTTCTGGCCGCTGACGCCGTCCAAAACTGTCACCGTCTGGCTGGCCATTGACGATGCCGATGTCGAAAATTCGTGTATGCGGTTTGTCGCTGGTTCGCATAAACTGGGCCATCTGACCTATAAGATGAGTGAAAACGATGGCACAAGCGTGCTCAACCAGACCGTCGAAGGCGCTGAACAATTTGGCGAAGTGATCAACGATGAGTTAAAGGCCGGCGAAATTTCGCTGCACAGCGATTTGTGTTTGCACGGCTCGCTGCCCAACCATTCCGACCGCCGCCGCTGTGGTCTCACCCTGCGTTATGCCTCCGCCGATGTACGCAGCGATCCAACGTTTGGTTGGAACAAAGAAGGCGTCGTGGTCAGTGGTCAAGATGTTGACCATCACTGGGCAAATCCAGGCCGCCCACAAGGTTAATGGATCTAGGATACACGAGAAGGGAGTAGGGCGCTCAGTAGAGCGGGAGTAGGGATACGGGATTAGGTTTGCTCTACTGACGCCATAATCCCGTATCCCGTATTCTGTATCCCCTGTATAAATTACCCAACAGAAAGCGTTAAAATAACCCATGACAGAGACGAAGACAGAAGAACCGCTCAATCGCGTGATGGTCATTGCGGCGCATCCGGATGATCCAGAGTTTGGCGCGGGTGGCACCATTGCGAAGTGGGCGGAAGCTGGCAAGGAAATCATGTATGTCCTGTTGACGAGTGGCGACAAGGGCAGCCGTGATCCGCTGGTGCGCCCCGCGCAACTGGCGACTTTACGCGAAGAAGAACAACGCGCCGCCGCCCGTGAATTGGGGGTGCAGGAAGTGGTCTTTCTGCGCCACCCCGACGGCATTTTGGATGGTACCATGGAATTGCGTCGTCAGCTTTCAGCCATCGTGCGTAAATATAAACCCAATATTGTGATGGGGATTGATCCCTGGCGGCACTATCAATTGCACCCAGATCATCGCGCCTCTGGCACAGCCACCTTAGATGCCGTCTGGTCGGCGCGTGAATGGCACATTTTCCCCGAGCAGTTGGCCGGCGATGAAGAGCCGTGGCGCGTCAAAGAAGTTTATCTCTTCTGGACCGATCACGCCGATTATTGGGAAGATATCACCACAACCATTGATAAACGGATCACGGCGTTGACCCGCCATGCCAGCCAAGTTGGCACCGACACCGCCAAGTTGGATGAACGCATCCGCGAACGAACGCGCAAAGTGGGTGAGCCGCATGGCTATGAGTACGCAGAGGAATTCAAGCGCATTCAGTTTTAGTCCAGTACAAAAATGAAGGATCTACACTGACGGTCGTCGCAATCCAGGAATTGGCCACATGAACAGGCTATGACATGCGGGTTCCTGGCCTATTCTCGAATTGCTGTGATGTACTGTACTGTAAACCCTAGTTGGCAATCGTCAGTCATTTTGCAAATGATCTTAATATGATGAAATTTGTCGCAGATCATCTCCTTGCCACAAAATTGGGCGACTGTTATACTCATAGGAAGACAGTCATCTTGACCATCTTCCTGTGAGTTGCTGGTAATTCTGTCTGGAGTGTCTATGGATAACATTTTGAGCGTTGCGGAGGTTAAAAGTCGATTTTCCGAGCTTGTTTCGCGAGTTTATAGTGGAGAACGGATTACGATTCGGCGACGTGAACGGCCAATGGCTGTCCTGATTAGTGCTGCTGATTTGGAACGGTTGGAGCGGCGCGCTCAATTAGGTCAGCGACTGGCGCTGGCTTTGGGCCAAGATATCCAAATACTCGAGCAGATCGAGCAAGGGGATCTTCATCCTGTGATGGCCGCGTATGGTCTGTGGAGAGATGAAGAAGATTTGGCTACACTAACCGATGAGATCACCCTCAATCGTCAAAATCAAGCTGCCCGCCCTGCGCCTGAATTATGAGGATTTTAGATAGTGATCACTGTATTGCGATTTTGCGTAAACAACTTACCCCCAAAGTCGGATATTGCCTAACGAAGAATTAGCCATTACAAGTATTAGCATTGGAGAACTCACCCATGGCGCTTATAAATCGGCCAATCCGGCTAAAAATCTAGCGCGGGTGGATGTTCTAATGGCCGCATTAACACCTTTACCTTTTGATCAACAATCTGCTCATCGATTTGGTCAACTAAAGGCTGAATTAGAACAAAAAAGGTTGCGGTTAGCTGACTTGGATCTTCAAATCGCCAGTATTGCTCTCCAATATGGCGTGCCTTTAGTCAGTTATAATTATTCTCATTTTAGCAGAATACCACACTTGTTGCTTGAAGATTGGCTAACTTGATACTGATAAGGAACTTCTATGACCAACACCAAAACACCGCTGCGCGTCGCCATCATCGGCACGGGCAAGCGATCCGATTATCTGTATGGTCCGATTATCCAAGCCTTGCCCGAAGAAGTGGAATTGGTCTCCGTCTGGGGACGCAGCGCCGATTCGGCCAAGCGGCTGGGAGAAAGTCTCGGCGCGCCGTGGTATACCGATCTAGACAAATTGATCAGTGAAACTGCACCGCAGATTGGCGTCGTCTCGGTGAATTATGGGTCCAACGGCCAAGTGGGGATTATGGCCGTGGAACATGGGCTGCATGTGCTCTTGGAAACGCCCATCGCCCACAAATTGAGCGAGGCCGATCAGATCATCGATATTGCCAACAAAAAGGGGCTGAAAATCGAAGTCGCTGAGCAGTTTCATAAGCGCCCGTTGGAGCAGATTAAACTTAAACTGATCGAATCGGGCATCTTTGGGCAGGTCTATAGCTCATTTAACGACTTCGCCGGTCACGGCTATCATGGGGTCAGCGTGATGCGCAGCTATTTGGGTTTTGACGCCAAGCCGCTGTGGGTGACGGGGGCGGTGCGCCAATATGAGTTGGCTTCGCACTGGTCACGCCTGGCCGATAAGACTGGCCCGCGTACGGAAACCCAAGAACATGGCATTATCGAGTTTGAGGGCGGCCGGCTGGGGATTTTCCACTGGACGAGCGTTGGGTATGACGCACCGGTGCGCTGGTGGCGCAGTAGCCGTTTTCTGGCCGAAAAAGGCATGGGCATTACGGTCGGCGTGAATTTAGAGGTAGAAGAAAAGTTGAGCTTGCTGGCCCCGGACGGTCAAGCCCCGCACTTTATTACCTTGGAGCGCCGTTGGGAACGCATTGATGGCGGCGCACTGGTGGCGCTGGTCGCGCACACAGGCGATCCTGCTTTGCCTACCGTGCAATGGGACAACCCTTTCTGCCCGACGCGCAAAGGGCATGGCGTGCAGTGGCACGACGATGAGATCGGCGTGGCCGGTTGTTTGATGAGTTTGGTCAATGCCGTGCGCAACAATACTGAACCGACCTATGGTCCTTATCAGGCGCGGCTTGATCAAGAG
>JAPLGZ010000660.1 GCA_026389895.1 Chloroflexota bacterium
GGACGCAGCGGGGCTTAGTGGTTCGAGGGCTGCACCAGACTGAACCTGTTTATGCAACTTACTCATCTGGGCGTCAACCCAGGTCACCTTTGCGTTTATGGGTAGGAGCTCTAATTTTGTATTGACATCCTGCGCTTCTGGCCGAATCCAGCCGCGGGTCACCCCGAGCATCCGGTAGTCGGCATCACTGGCGCGGCCCGAGCCACCGATCCGCTTGAGCAACTCGGTGAATTCATCCCAGATGATGTGCAACATGCCGCTCGGCTCCTGTTCTGTCACGATGCCGTAACGGGTCTCCCCTAAAATATTAACAAATTTTACAATGGCAGGAATCATCTTTCAACCTCCTCTTTTTTACGAGCCCACTTAGTCGCGACCCTTCAAATGGTCGGCTGACAGGCGCAGAAATCGCGTCTAAGGACGGCTGTCGATCAGGTCGCGGCGCCTAAATCCAGAGAATCTGTCAGCGTGGCTCGCTGGACGCAGTTGCAACGCTACAGGAAACTGGCTAGCGGCTAACTTTTGGATCAACCACCAGTAGATAATACTTATTGTCGTTGATTTTGGCAAGTGAACCAACGCGTGCAGGTATGTCTCAGAATTAGGGAAGGATTTTCTCGGCAGGAGTCAACCGCGGGGAGAGATTTGTCTGCGGAAGCCCAATGAGCGCGGCTTTAACCCTAGGCGACTTGCACATTGCTCATGAATTATGAACCTAGTACTTTCGACCTAGGCGTGAAGGAATTTGATCTGACCAAACGATTAATTAAGAGGACAGCATGATCTTGATAAGTATAGGCTACACTGCGCTGCCGCAAGGGTTTAGCCGGATATTTGATAGCCTCAAAAGCGGTTTTAAAAGGCCTTTATCACCAATGCAACCTTTCGACTTCTTGATCCTTATCTTGATCATTGCTTCGTCTATTGCCTTGCTGATAGTTTTACGTACACTCGCACTCGCCTATTTTGGCAGCCACAAGCGCACCACGAAACAAACCCGACAAATAAAACTCACCCAGGAAACCACGGACTTGTTATGGCATCCGTACGGTGCTTCGGCTAAACGCCAGCCAGCGCCGTCGCCATTGTCTAGACAACACGCGAATATTCAGTGATTGTTTTTAATCGCGTTGGTTCATAAGGCTGCGGAGCGGCCTATGGGGCAAATAAAGCGGTAAACACCCTACCATGCGGTAGTAGGGTGCGCCGACGCGCGGCTTGAGTGGACGGTTTCTCGCGGTCTTCTCTACGAGCCGTTGCATCCCACCCTTAACAGATCGGATAAGAAGCAGCGGAACGGACAGCTAGACCACAGCCGGTGCACAATCCAGGAGATCAAATGCGGCAACCAGGTCACGGCCCACATTCTTTTTTAGAATATACCCAGCCACCTGATTGTTATAAGCAACCGTTTTGTCTTCGTAAGCATCGGAGCTAGTTACAATAAAGACGACACTTTGCTTTAAGTTCTCATCTTGCCGGAGCGCCTGTAAAAACTCTAGACCGTTAATGAGTGGCATATTAATATCTAAGAGAATGATCGAAGGCAATCCCATAAACGGATACTTACAATCACCTTTCAGAAACTCAAGGGCTTCTAGGCCATTAATGACATGGAATAATGTCGCCATAAGCTTATGCTTGCGAAAGCTCCGTATGATTAGCTCGGCATCAACTTCATCATCCTCTACCAGAACGATATCAATTTGATTACTCAGCATGATAGCTACCTCATTAGTCAGCAGAAAAGACTTTACCTGGTTGCTCGCGCGCTTATAACGCCATAGTGGCAAATGTATGTGTAACCGCTGTAGATTAATTGTTGAAAACCAGGTGGTTTGAAGAAAGTGGCCTATCTAATCTATCCAGGCCTTGGCTGTATCCACTTCACAACGACAAGAGCACTTAAGTTAATATTAATTTTACATTTGCAACGAATTAAGGGTTTCTCTTATCTCTAGTATAGCAGGAATCTTAAGCTAATCACGTAAGTAATTTGTCGTATTTATCACCCTAAAATACAGCACTACACAAGCCAAATTTGCCTACCATCCCTTGTGCGAAAGCGGTAAAGTTGGCCCAAATTCAGCCGATTGGCGATAAGACGGCGCATCGAATAGAAGACCTAACGCGGCAAGATAGGCACAATTTCTATCGAGGATCCTGGTAATATTAGCGTGCGTTCCTCGGCGTCACCGTTACTAAACAGATACGATGCATAATCGCGCCGATAAAACGCCGATAATTATACAAAGTTGTCCGTATGGGCGCCACGCTTGCCACACTTTTTCTCAGCAGACGTTGGATTCAATCGGAACAAAGTTGATACGTAAACGTCTAATGGTCATTGCCTTTTTGTTCGTATCTAAGGAGAGCCTCAATGACCTTACCTTATGCTTATCGAATCCTCGTGCCCCTTTTGATGTTTGTGTTGGTCGCTTGCAATCCACTTGGGCGTGTTGAGCCAACCATCGCGCCGACGATGATGCCAACGCTTGCGCCCACAACGGAGCCCATGCCTGAAGCACCTACGCCTGAAATAACCAGTGAGCCGACCGCTGCGCCCAGCGCCGCAGCGCCACAACTTTCCTTCACCCCAAAGACATACACTGATGAACGCGCCGGCTTTGAGCTAGACTATCCAGCGGAGTGGACGCTTGATCCAAGCAGCCAAGTAGGAGTGCGTGGGGGCCAAGCGCTGCTACTTTCACCCGGTACAACGCCGGAAACCCTGGCCAACGGCGGCACCCGCGTCAGCATCACTACCTACAACTGGGACCCGAAGAACGACCTGGCTGCTTATGTCGCCCAACGCAAAGTGGCCTGGGACGCCTCGGGCTTTGCCATAATCCGAGAAGAACGGTGGCCATTGGCCGATGGCCGCGTTGCCAATATTTTTGTTGTGAAGACGCCAGAACAACCAACCTTCACCCTCTTGACCACCATCGGGCAAGATTATCTACAAATTAGTGGTGATGGCGACTCGGCGTTGGTAGAAGAAATCGCCCATACCTTGCGACCATTGCAGTGATGCAGTTCTCCTGAACCCGTTGTGATTCAGAACACATTGAATCGAGCCAGGAACAAGTCACCGTTCGGCTTCGACATAAGCTCAGCCGAACGGTGACTTGTTCCTGGCTGTCGCGGGATTAATCTCGCACAAAATCCCCAAATTCGGTGCCGTTCCCGGTTACTCCGCCTCATTTACAAGCCAATTGCCAAGGTGATACAATAGCCATTATTGGTAAACCACGACAAGAGGCGAGGCGGATGTGCATAATTCTCCTATCACTGGCCAACGAAAAAGCCGATTTAACCTGTTGACCCTCCCCCAACAGCAGCGCCGCGTGTTGGTCTATCTGATGCGCGAAGGGTCAACCAACGGCGCCACATTAGCCGATGCACTGGCGCAAGCGCCAGCGACTTTGCAGGCGACACTAACCGAGTTGACAGCATTGGGCGCCATTACCTTGACTGCGGATGGCCACGTTGCGGTGCAATGGGGGCGGACGCGCCGGCGCGCCTTACCCGCCCGCCTCTGGCCAGCGTTGCAGACCGCCAGCCGCCTCTACTCAGCCCAAGAGATCGTCACACTGCGCACGGTGGTGCCAATTCTCCAATTTGCGCGCGCCAGGTTGGGGGAATTCACTGATCATGGCCCTGGGCACGTCCTGCGGGTAAAACTTTTTGCCACCCAATTGGGTCACATTTCGGCATTGACCGCGACCGAACAGCATTTGTTGCGGGCGGCGGCGCTTTTTCATGATGTAGGCAATGTTGTCGAGCGCGAGCGCCACCACCTCATTAGCCAGGAGACGGTGGAAAAACTAGCGGCGAACGGCCAAATCCCCTTTAGCCTAAGCGAAGCCGCGCTGGTCGGTCTGCTCTGTCGCTGGCATCGCAAGGCGTATGACCCCACCCGCTGCGATGACTACCACGGCGAGATCGTGCGCACCGGGCTGTTGGCTTCGATTCTGCGCGTGGCCGACGCGCTGGACAGCGATTATCGACGCTTCGATTATCATGACAAATTAAGGTCTTTCACGCGGGCTGCCGGCCCAGGTGCGGATTACCGAGGCAGGACAGCCGCCCCCCATTACACTGACACCTAGCACGGAGCAGGGTCAATTTAGCATCGCGTTGCCAGATGCGCCCTGCCAGATCGCCATTCGCTTTCAAGACATAAAAAACCGCCAGGAAAAGTGAGCCCCCAATGAGCAATTCTAAAGATGGCGGCGTTGATGTCCAACAGGCGCGGCTCTTTCTAACCAATCATCTTACCCATGAGCCCGCCGATGTTGCGCTGATCGGCGAGGGCGCCTGGTCGCGATGTTTTGGCTTTCGACAGGGCGCCGAAGCGCTTGTGATCCGCTTTGGCAACCACGTTGACGACTTCCAAAAAGATCAATCGGCCTATGCATTTGCTGCGCCGGGTTTGCCGATTCCGCAAGTGCTGGAGATCGGTGAAGCGTTTGGGGGGTATTATGCCATTTCGACACGGGCCTATGGCGTTCCGCTAGAAAGTCTCGGCGCAAGCGAATGGTTGGCCATTGTCCCGGCGGTCGTCTCAGCGTTGGAGGCCATGCGCACGACAGATTTGTCGGCGACCACCGGCGTTGGCGGTTGGGGCGTGGAGGGTAAGGCCTCACATAGCAGTTGGTCCAGCCATCTTTTGGCCGTGGGTGAGGAGAACCCCAATCTACGGACCTACGGTTGGCGAGAACGGCTGCGCGCGGCGCCCGAAGCGGATGCAACGTTTCGCTGGGGGTTAGATTTGCTCCACCATGTGGTTAACGATGCTGCGCCGCGCGCGCTGATCCACGGTGATTTGGTCAATCGCAATGTCTTGGTGCACGAAGCGAACATTACCGGCGTTTTCGATTGGGGTTGCTCGCGCTTTGGCGATCACCTCTACGATCTGGCCTGGTTTGAGTTTTGGGCGCCCTGGTTTCCCCAACTAGATATGCAAGCGTTGCGGTTGGAAATCGAGAAAAGATGGCATGAAGTGGGTTATCTTCCTCAGGACAAAGGAGCAAGAGTGATGGCCTGCTATCTCCACATCGGGCTCGATCACCTTGCCTATAATGCCTACTTGGGCGACTGGCCAGAACTATCCAACACCGCCGCACGCATGCGTACATTAGTCGCAACTGTGCAGGCTTAACCTTCTTTCGTTAACCACTCGCGCAAAACGAAGCAAAATTTACGAACTCAGGCAGGTTGCGCCTAGGCAAAAATTTGCCGCAAAGGCGCGGCGGCACGCCCAGCGAAACGCAAGCTGCGACGCTTGGGCATCCTCTGGGTGCCTTTGCGTCTTTTTTTTGCCGGGCGTAACCTGCCTGTTTAGGGGACAAATTACGGGAGCTTTTCAATTCCCCAGCCAATGGTTTATCATGATAGCGAGTGGGCCATTGGCGGTTGATTTTCTCGACTTCCTCGGCGGCAAGATCAGCAAGCCGCCACGATGCCCACACTATTTTTTACCAATCGATTGATAGGAGAGGGTGCATGTTAAGCTACGAACAGTTACGGCATTTTGCCGAACATGGGTGGGTGCTTGAGGAAGATGTGCTGAATCAAGAGCAGATCGAGGCTTACAAAGCGGCCATGGAGCGCCAGATTCAATATGTCCGCCCGGTGGCGCACAAAGATGACGATGAGATTCTCAACCTCGACTGCATGGTGAATGGTGATCCGATCTTCCGCGAGTGGATTATGATCCCCCAGGTGTTGGAGGCCAATCGCCAGCTGATGGGCGCAGAGATCAAATATGAGACATGCCACGCCATGATCAAGCGTCCTCATCCCGACCGCCAGCACCGGTACAATGAGCTACGTAATCCGGATACAATGGGCTGGCACCGGGGTCTGCGGCCCAAATGGGGCACCTATGCCCACGATTCCGACCCGAATCTGATCAACTGCACCTTTCTCAACAACATTACCTATTTAACGGACGTCACCCCCGGCGATGGTGGGACGATGGTCTTGGACGGCTCGCACAAACTTGAGGGCAAGTATGCGACGTTGAAGGAGCGCTGCCCAGTTGTGGAACTGACCGCCCCCGCCGGCAGCATTTTGCACTTCACCGAGACACTGCTTCATAGCGGCGTCCCGATTCTCAGTGAGCATGTGCGCTACACCATGTTCTATGGCTTTACACCCAATTGGTATGTCAATTGGCCTGGGACCGAAGTACCTTCCTACGTCCTGCAATCTGTCAGAAATGAAGAGCTACGGGGCATCCTGGGCAAGAACGCCGGTTACTCCGGCCAACATCCGGTGATCGTCTAAAGGTGAGCACGTCGAAGGGCCACCACCCTTTGAATAGTCCTGACAAAAAGGTCGAGTGGCGAATAGTTTCTATAAAATTTTGCTCAATTTGATAGCTACTTGTGCGATCCTGCCAGATAGTGCGCCTATTTTCAGGCCCCGAGCTCGGCTATACTAGGGCTATCGAAGTCTGAATCAATCAAGCATACATTCAAAAAGGAGCAAGATTATGTCTGACCAAAATTTCGCCACCAATAATTTCGCGATCGAACAGTTGGAAACCCGCCTGGAGCAATTGTGCATCACCGTCCCCTATATCGGCACCTGTTATAAGAAGGTGTGGTTCGTGCGTATCCCGTATCCCTGCTTGAAGTACACCACCATCTGTTTCTAAGCGATCTTTTTCGTTCAAGCGGCGGGTTGCCCTGCCGGAGTGAAGAGGCGAAAAACAAAAAGCGGTCCACCAACATAAAAGTTGGTGGACCGCTTTTTGTTAGAGCTATCCGCGACTGACAGGTGAACTATTCACTCTGCCCGGTATAAACACCCAAACTAGGCTCAAATACACCTGGCGCCGAACTTCTTCGCGGCGCTTTTCTATCTCTAAGCCGCGGTAGTCCAAAAAGTTCAATTACCAGACAGCTTCAGAATCCATTGATTTACAATGGCTTACGAAGTCCGATCCGGCTATGACCGGTGGGGTAATAATCCTCAAATTCGCAGAAAATCGCATAGCCATGTTTCTGATAAAACGGTGCGGCTTCGTAGCCGGTGGTCCATGTCCAAATCTGCTTTACCCCTTGCTGCTTGGCTTTCTCTTCCATTTTGCGCAGCAATTCAGCACCGTAGCCTTGCTTGCGATAGGGCTTTTCTAGCCAGAGATCGGTGATGTAAAACCACTGATTATATTGAAGACCGCTGACCGAGCCGATAAATGTTTCCCCATCCATAGCGACAAAGCCATGTCTTGTTTCTGGCAGATCCGGTATGCCGTATTCCAGTGCATGCTCCCGAAAGCCTTCAAGCTCACGGGTATATTCCGCATCGGTCATTTCTCGTTCAAACAGGCAGATAGACATCTCTACTTATGCTCCCTCTCATCCGGCAGGAAACCACCGGCTGGCCTATTTCACTTTGGGTCAATAAACTTAATTCTTATCGCTGACTGGCAAGCGATTTACTTGGTCGCGATAGAACCGCCATTGCGGCAGGAAGCGGTCCATCAGCGCGACGAAACGGGCGTTGTGCGATGGCTCTAGCAAGTGAGCCATTTCATGGACGATGATGTATTCAAGGCACTCGTGGGGCTTCTTGGCGAGATCGGTATTGAGGCGGATGCGGTGGGCAACGTAGTTACAGCTACCCCAGCGGGTTTTCATTCGTTGAACAAAGAACCGCTCAACCTTGACGCCCATCAGTGGCTCCCACTTGGCGATCAAGGGCGGCACAGCCTCCTTAAGTTGCTCGCGATACCAGGCCTCGACGATCGCCCGTTTCTTCAATTCATCGGTGCCCGGGCGTACACGCAGAAGCATCTGGCTAGGTTGCAATTCGACAGACGGCGCGGCGTCACTTTCGAGCACCTGGAGCAGATAACGTTTCCCCCAGACGTAATGGCTTTCCCGATCTAAATACTCATGTGCGGGTTCGCGTTCCTGGTCCTGGAGTTTCTTCTGTTGCCGCTTGATCCAGTCAAGTTTGGAGATGGCGAAGCTGCGCAGGGTATCGATAGCTACGCGCCGCGGTGCGGCAATCCTTACCCGGCCATTCGGCGGATAGACGCTTAGGTGAATGTTCTTAATATCCTTGAGCACTACGTCCACTGTAATTTCGCCTAGCTCAATCTGTGTGATCATCCATATTCCTGCTGCGCTTTGACGATGAGGAAGATCCTTTCTACCTCGACCATGTCCTTGAATATATCATGTGAGCTATATTGGATCACTTGCTCACGGGTCTGAATGCCGCTCGCCAACAACGCGGAGCAACGAGCCGGGGTGAACCCATCCCAAAATCCTACTTTTCTAACTGCTAATACTTTCATAATAGCCAGAAAAGGCGCTTGAGGTGAGATTGGTAGCGGCGCGGCTTTGCAATCCGCTTGACGCCAAATAGCCACGATCTGCTGCCTACAATTACGTAGTTTTACGGATACACAACCATAAAGTTACATGCTAGTCTAATTATAATCGACAATTGAATATTCAAACACCCCCGCAAAAAAACGAACATTTGGTAACAACTGCACCGGTTGAACACAGGGTCTTTTCCATAGCCGAAGTCATCACCCTCTCAAACGCCTACTGTTCCTCACCCATTTGAAGCAATCGCGTCGTACGTACACTGCCGGCTCATTTCTGACAGCATTTTATTCTTGCAACATTTCTTATAATTTCTTGCTAGTTGGCGTATAGGAGGATTCTTGTCATCTCTTGAAATGAAGTTTCACGAAGCAATGCTCAATGTCTATAAGGTAGCCTTAAAAGAGTGTCGTTATCGAGCCAAAGGGTTCCTAGCGATGGTGGTCGAAATGAACGGGGTCGATGCGGCAAAGCGATTGTTAGCCACGGATTCTATGCAGTCCGGGCTATACGAGCTATTCAATTGCGGTAGACTTGACCTCACTGTGGAGACGCTATTCCTTCAAGAAGAGTATAGGCAGCTATTTGAGCCCGAAGAACTAGTCGAAGCGCAAAGACGGCTCGAAAAAATTAAGAGATAGACATGAATAAGATTTCGAGAAAGACTACTTGTAGAGAGTGATATGAAGACGCAAGGCATTATCCTGAATTGCTGAAGCTACAAGACCTTATCTTCCTTGTTGTGATCAAGGAAGATAAGGCCAAGACCCTATTTGACGAAAATCGTCGGTAATTTGGGCCT
>JAPLGZ010000200.1 GCA_026389895.1 Chloroflexota bacterium
GCTGGCTTGGCTGCTCACCAATGAGGATGTCATCGTCATTCCGAAGACCGGCCAGCGCGAGCGCATGCGCGAGAATGTCGCTGCGCTTAGCCAGACGCTGACAGCGGCGCAACTGGCCGAACTTGATGGTCTGTTTCCGCCGCCAACAGGTCCCCAGCCGCTAGAGATGCTCTGAATCATCGGGGGCGCGCAAAGACCATTACCCAAGTAGACAGCCCCGTTCATTGTAAGAGGATGGCGACGCCTTTAGCCGTTGGGTGGATCATAACGACGAAAGGCAAAGATTAAATTTACAGTAATGACTCTGCCTCCCCTGATGTGAGGCAGAGTCGGCCAGTTTAAAAAGGCGTGACCGTACGTATAAAACGTACGGTCACGCCTTTTTTGTTACGCATTACGACGGATGAATAGGTCATTTATCAATAATTTCTAAGTAATTTAGCGGATTGATAACTTAACATATTGTAAGTATACTCAATAACAGACTAGTTGGAGGGATTGGCCAAATAATTTATATAACTTACTTGTATAACAATGGCAGATCTCGATCTGCGAAAGGGCCCACCGCATCGCTCTCATCATATAACCAATGGCGAGCTAATCGTCAAACCAAACTCGATCTATGCCCCATCGTCAAGAGAAATAACGCTCAGAATTCATCGAAGACAAGGTGTCTACTTATGCACGTATCACATCCTCAAATACGTTTCATCTAATCTGCACGCGCCGACAGCGAACGATTTAAATGGCATGCAAAACTGGAGACAGCCTCAGGGTCAAGCAACTGCTTGGCTCTAAAGCACCTTGCGTGGAATCAAAAAACAGGAGATTAATCTTTACATGAACAGAAAAAAAATATCGAACAAGCTATTACCGCAACCAACACCCCCCTTGCCTAATGAAGCGGCTTGGTTAGTGAACTGGTGCAGCCGACTGCGCCAGCAGCCGATTCAACGCTGGCAGCGGCAACTTATGCTAGCGCTGGCAGGCGTAGTGCTGGCACTAGCGCTAGCTAACTCGCCTGCCCAAGCGGCGGCGATTACGGCGGATGGCGCCACTTGTACGCTAGTGGATGCGATTACAGCCGCCAATACCGACACCGCCACAGGTGGTTGCGCTGCAGGCAGTGGCGCCGATACCATTACCTTGACGAACGACATCACGCTGACGGTGGCGAATAATGGGGATAACGGCTTGCCGATTATCAACAGCGCGATCACGCTTGAAGGCGTCGGCCATACGATTGCCCGTGACGCCAGCGCTGGGGCTTTTCGTATTCTAACGATTAACGCCAGTGGCGACCTAACGCTCAATGCCGCCACAATCAAAGGTGGCCTTATCAATGGCTTTGGCACTGGCGCTGGCATCAATTCGGCAGGCACACTCCAGATCAACAATAGCACGATCATGGGCAATGTCGCAGGTATCGCTGGTGGGATTGACGCGTCGGGTACGACCACCATGACCAACAGCACCATTAGCGGCAATAGCACGGCGGCCTTCGGCGCTGGTGGTTTCGGCAATTCTGGCACGATGACCTTGTTCAACACGACGGTTACGGGGAATATTGCGGCCAATTTGGGTGGCGGTTTTGATAACGGCGGCACCATCACCTTGAATCGCTCGATCATTTCGGGTAATTTCGCGGGTAGTTGGCGTGAATTCCGCAATACAGGGACCCTCAATGTCGACAATTATAACCTATTTGGCTACAGCGGCGATTCGGGCTCCTTTGGCTTCACGCCGACGGGCACGGATATTGTTCCCACGGTAACGTTGACGTCGATCCTCAACCCCATCATTGGCGATAACGGAGGGCCCAGCTTCGCCCATGCCCTGGTCGCGGGTAGCCCGGCCATTGACGCCGCCACCGATAGTGGCCTGGCGATGGATCAACGGGGTGTGGTGCGGCCACAAGGCCCAGCCGATGACATTGGCGCCTTTGAGGCCGCAACGCTGCTGGCAATGGTGACCGATATTGACCCTTTGACCCCCAGCTTTGACCCGAATATTCTCATCTACACGGCAACGGTCAGTAATGCCACCAGTAGCGTCAGCATCGCGCCCACAGTGAGCGAAATCACCGCCAGCACGGTGGTAACCGTCACCCCAGCCGGTGGCTCGCCAGTCACCTGCACCGGCAACCCAGCCACTTGTCCATTGACCATCGGCGACAATGTGATCGAAGTTCATGTCACAAGCCCAGATGGCACGATTGTCAGGACCTATTCCCTAATCGTCACACGGGCCGGGTCGCCCGACGCAACGCTGAGCGGTTTAACCATCAGCGTCGGCACCCTGTCCCCAAACTTCGCTGCCAATACGACCAACTACACGGCGATTGTCAGCAGCACCACCAGCAGTGTCAACATCACCCCCACCGTGAACGAAATCAACGCCACCACGGTTGTCACAGTTACACCGGCGGGTGGTGCGCCGATCACCTGTACAGGCAGCCCGATCGATTGTCCATTGGCCATTGGTGATAACCTCGTCGTGGTGACGGTCACGGCCCAAGATGGCAGCATCAAGACCTATACCACGATTATCACACGACCTTCCACCGATGCGACCCTGAGTGCATTGGCCATTGGCGTCGGTACATTAACACCAAGCTTTGACACGAATACGACCAGCTACACAGCAACCGTCGAAAACGCCACCGACAGCGTGAGTGTGACCCTAGGCACGAACGAAGGCAACGCCAATACCGTGGTCACCGTCACCCCGCCAGGTGGCTCGCCCATTACTTGTACGGGCAACCCGGTGGACTGTCCGTTGGCAGTCGGCGACAATGTGATCGAAGTCACGGTCACGGCTCAGGATGGCATTACGACCAAAACCTACACCCTGAGTATCACCCGTGAACCGCTGGACACCGATGGTGACGGCATCCCCGATAACCTAGACCAGGACGCGGACGGTGACGGTATTCCCAATAGCGTCGAAGGCAATGGCGCCGTTGACACGGATGGCGATGGCGTCCCGGACAGCCTCGATTTGGACAGCGACAATGATGGCATCAACGATGTGCGTGAAGCTGGTGGCCTCATCGATGCCGACGGCGACGGCAAGGCCGATGGCACCATCGACGGCAACGGCATCATCGGTGCCCCGGCGACCAATCCGGTGGACAGCGACGGAGATGGCACCCCCAATTATCTGGATCTGGATAGCGATGCCGATCTCAACTTTGACTTAACCGAAAGTGGGATTGGCGGCCTGATCGACGCCAACCATAATGGCATGGTCGATGGCCCCGATACGGATGGCGATGGCATTATGGATAGCGCGGATGGCAACCCCACCGGGATTGGCGACAATGGCGATCCGGTTCTCACGGATACCGACGACGACGGCATCCCCGATGCCTTTGATGCCGATAGTGACAACGATGGCAAGACTGACTTGAGCGAAGGCGTCGGCGATATGGACGGTGATGGGATTCCCAATTATCTAGACGCCAATGACAATGATGGCCCGCTTGGTGATCTAGATGGTGATGGCGTTTCTAACGGTCGAGAAGGTGGCAGCAAAGTCGACACCGATGGCGATGGCATTCCCAATTATCTAGATGCGGATGACGATGGGGACGGCATTCTCACCAAGAATGAGGATGTAAATAAAGATGGCGACCCCACGAACGACGACACCGATGGGGATGGCATCCCGAACTATCGAGACAATGATGACAACGGTAACGGGATTCTCACCAAAGATGAGGACACCAACCATGATGGCAATCTGAACAATGATGACAGTAATGGCAATGGGATTCCTGACTATCTGGACACCGTAGCCAAGAACCACATTTATTGGTTCCCGATTGTCGGTAAGACGACCAAGTAAAGGCCAATCTTTGACCAGAAAAATCTGGTAGAGTTCTAGCTCAAGTAACAGGCATCTGACGTTATGTTTGCTTTCGTGAACAACGTCAGATGCCTGTTACTTTGTTAGGGTCTACTGATACCACTCAGAAGCAATCGTCAACCCAGAAGCCTGTAACATGGCCTGCTTTGGCTGATCGGCAGCGTCACAAACAGCCACAATTTGTACGCCGCCAAGCCGTAACGCTTTACGAACAATCTCTTCGAATAACGCTGTGCCCACCGCTGGCCAATCAGTTGAATCTCCCACCACAAATTCGCTCACCAAACAAGTTTGGCCACCCGGATCGTAAACAGGTGGGGCCGAGACGATCCGGCCAATGGCATAACCGAGCAGCACCTCGGCCTTTTCGCAGACCAACACCAAGGCATTGTCACGCCCAATTTCGGCATATTCGGTTCGCCCATTCTTCGCGAGCACGGCCATCTGGGCAACATCGCCCGATTGGGCGGGGCGAATCGAACAGGGTGAATTTTGATCAGGTGGTTGGACAATTGGTGCGGTAAACCAATAATGATCGATCGACAGGCCAAAGGCTTGAAGCATTGCACGCTTTGGGTGATCTAAATGGCCGCAGACAATGAGATAACGCTCAATCCCGTGGGCTTTGGCGGCTTCTCCTGCGGCTTCTAGCAATGCCCGCCCGACAATCGCCCACTCCGCCGGCAGAGCGACACAAAAATCGTCGATGTTACACACTTTGCCACCCCAAACAGTGGCAATGACAAAACCACGCAGCCCGCCTTCGCCCTCACAGACCAACGCAATAATCTCATCGTTGGCAATCTGTTGGGCCAAGAACGGCCTTTGCACTTGCTCTGAATCTTTCGCTTTACGCCAGAAGACCGGTTGATAGACCTGATATTGGATGCGCCGTTGCTCCGATAGCGCAGCCATTTGCGGTGCATCAGCCTCAATTGCCTTGCGGATCTTGATCGCCATCACATTCTCCTCAACAGTCTGTGAAATTTAGAACAATCTAGAGCTAAAAAGATTTTAGCCGATTCTGGCCAAGCTCGCAAATGCTTAAATTTCAAACCGGGGTTATGGATAATAGATGTCAAACAAAAATTTTTAACCGCTTGCCGCGTCCAGCGGGCACCCGAGTGCGGTTAGAAACCGCACCTACGGATGGCTCGATCCATTGGTTAATTCGCAACAATCACCGCGGGTGGCTATTTTGCTTGATTAACTTTTATCAGACGAAGGTGGGGATGGTGGCTCGGTTTTGGCACCGGACGCCTCATCGGGATCGGCCATTCCTTTGCGAAATTCGCGGACACCCTTGCCGACAGCGCCAAAAATTTCAGGCAATTTGCCCACGCCAAAGAGCATAGCAACAATTACCAAGATGATTAATAACTCAGGTGCGCCTACGTCCATATACGTCTAAGCTCCTATGCAAAATGTGACTCTGTGGTTTAAGGGTGCTTATTTTTCGGAAAAGCCGAAGCAGATACGCGGTTCGGGTTACCTTCACTTTGCCAGCCTAAGATAAATGACAAATTAAAATCCAGTTAGAAACGGTAGGCAGAATGGCGCGCCGTGTGTCGCTCACTTTTAGCATTGAGTAAGGTTACCATTTGATCTGTTTAGATCGGTCGGGGCATGGTATAATCTCGCTATGAGTGTAAGCCGAAAGATCACCGAAGCACGCGAGGGCGTGGATGCCCTGGCAGAATATCGCAAGTTGCCAGCCATCGACACCTTGCTCCACGAGCCAGCGATTGCCTTGTTGTCGGCCCAGTATGGAGCAGCGCAGACCACGGAAAGCCTACGCACGTTGTTGGCTCAGGCGCGCCAGGCAATTGCGACGGGTCAACCAGCCCCCCTACGCCCGCAATGGGCCGGCTTGCTGATGGAGGCATTAGCGCAAGCTAACCTGCCTTCGCTACGCGCGCTGATTAATGCGACCGGTGTGATTATCCATACCAATCTAGGTCGCGCACCCTTAAGTCAGGCGGCCAGCGCAGCGGTGGCGATGATCGCGGGGAGTTACAGCAACTTAGAATATGATCTAACCGCTGGGATACGCGGGAGTCGTCATCAACATACCAGCTCATTACTACGCGAATTAACGAACGCAGAAGATGCCCTGGCCGTCAATAACAATGCGGCAGCGCTCTACTTAGTGCTTGCCACGCTCTGCGCGGGGCGCGAGGTGTTGATCAGCCGCGGCCAGCTTGTCGAGATTGGCGGGGGCTTTCGGATTCCCGATGTGTTACGCCAAAGTGGGGCGCGTCTGGTGGAAGTAGGCGCCACCAACCGCACGCATCCCCGCGATTTTAGCGAAGCGATCACGCCCAACACGGCTGCGATCATGCGCGTTCACAGCAGTAATTTTCGCCAGATTGGCTTTGTCGCGATGCCCGAACTAAGCGAGCTTGCGAAAATTGTGCAGACGACCAATGCCCAAAATGGGACGGCTGTGCAGCTCATTGACGATCTGGGTAGCGGCACATTACTAGATACCAGCCTTTATCAATTGGCGCCGGAACCGATGGTGCAGCAAAGCGTCACAGCGGGCGCCGATATCATTACTTTTAGCGGTGATAAATTATTAGGCGGGCCGCAAGCCGGTCTAATATTGGGACGGCGGCGCTTAATTGAACAAGTGCGCCAGCATCCAATGGCCCGCGCCCTGCGCGTGGATAAAATGACCCTAGCCGCACTAGACACCACGCTGCGCAGCTATCAACGCGGTACGGCCACGCAAGAAATCCCAGTGTGGCAGATGATCAGTGCTACGCCGGATGCCCTAGAGGCGCGCATCCAAGGTTGGATCACCACCTTGCATACCTTTGGGATTGAAGGTCAGGTATGGCCAGGCGAAAGCGCAATTGGTGGTGGTAGCTTGCCCGGTGAAACTTTGCCCACACGCTTGTTAGCCATCGCCAGTGCGCAGCCCAACATCGATGCAGCCCGGTTACGCGCCCAGGCGCAGCCCGTCGTCTGTCGCATCCAACAGAATCATCTCATATTCGATGCGCGCACCGTTCTGGCTGGCGAAGATGGCGCATTACTCGATGCAATTAAGGCAATTTTTTCATAATGCTACATAATTCAGTTGAGCAGCAGACGCCGCTCGTCTTTCTAAAGCTCGGTGGCTCGCTCATTACAGATAAACGGCAACCCGAGTTGCCCCGGTTGGCTGTGATCCAACAGTTGGCCAGTGAGATTGCCAAAGTGCGCGCCCAATTTCCGGCCTTACGGCTGTTGATCGGGCATGGCTCTGGCAGCTATGGCCATGTTCACGCCAAGCGGCATGGCACGCGCGATGGGGTTCATACCGCCGAGCAATGGCTGGGGTTTGCGGCCACCGCCGATGCCGCCGCCCAGCTTAATCGGATCGTGGTCAGCGCGCTGTTAGCGGCTGGCGTACCAGCCTGGTCGATCCAGCCAAGCGCAGCTTTGCACTGTGCCGATGGTCGCATTGTAGAAGGCCATATTGAGCAGGTGCAAGGAGCGCTCACTCGAGGATTGGTGCCTTTGGTCTATGGTGATGTGGCCCTAGACGATGTACGCGGCGGCACCATTGCCAGCACAGAGGAGATCTTTGAATGGCTGGCCAGTCAACTGCACCCAGCGAAGCTGGTCCTGGCTGGGGAGGTCGATGGCATCTATACCGCCGATCCCCAACTTGACCCAACCGCGCAACGCCTGGCAGAGCTAACACCGGCCAAACGCCAAACGATCGCGGCAAGTTTAGGCGGTAGTCATGGCATGGATGTCACTGGTGGCATGGCGAGTAAAGTGCAACAGGCCATGAACATGGTGCAGCAGAACGCCGAGTTAGAAGTGATTATTTGTAGTGGGCTGATCCCAGGCAATGTTCAGCGTGCGCTGGGTTATTTTGAGGACGGGGCAATTTGTAAGGTTGGCACCCGGATTTTCGGAGATTAATTACAAACAATTGTTCCATAACGTTTTACACTCTACAAGTTGCGGTGCTCGTCGAAAATAGCACGAATTAAATGAATTTCTCCGGTGAGATTCGGATTATTCGTGGTCAGAGGGGCAGCGTAACAATTGCTGTAAACTATCCATTTGCAAGATATAATTGGTAAACGTATAATGCACGGCGTGCTCTGAGCCAGCCAAGCCTTTGTGAGGAAACATACTCAAGGCAACCATCAGCAGTCCGCGGTCTATTGTTTATCGCAACCGGCGCTAGGATAATGCTTGTACGCTGATCCTGGTGCCCATTTCCGAGAAATATTCCCAGGGCGTCATGGGTTAATAGGGCTCGAAAGGCAAAATTTACGGTATGTCGACTTTAATTACGATCTTTTCGTTTATCATTGTCCTCGGTATTCTGGTCTTTTTCCATGAATTTGGCCACTATTGGGTGGCACGTCGGAATGGGATCGTGGTCCAGGAATTTGGGATGGGTTATCCACCGCGGCTGGCAAAACTTTTCACCTATGACGGCACGGAATTCACGATCAATCTAATTCCGTTTGGTGGCTTTGCCCGTATGAAAGGCGAAGATGCTTCTGATCTATCGCCGGGTTCGTTTAACGCGGCCAGTCGCTGGGGGCGCGCCGCCACCTTGATTGCTGGACCAGCGATGAACGCGATTCTGTCAGTTTTTCTGTTTGCGTTTAGCTTTATGGCCGGTTTCCCAGCCGAAGCGGCCTATCCACAGGTGACTGACGTGGCGGCTGGCTCCGTGGCGGCGCAAGTTGGCCTGCAAAAGGGCGATATCCTACTCCAAGCGGGCAACCGTCCCACGCAGGTGAGTGCAGCCCCTAATTTAGATTACACCGTATGGCACAAAAACGCCCCCGCAGAAACGACGCCTGTTTCTACGCTAAAGTTGAGCCGTGATGGCAAAATCATGGAGCTGCCCATTCAAGGTCAGGCCCAAGTTGACCAACTGCTCAGCGCCATTGAATATACGCCAGTGCTCGATACCCAGATCTCGGCGACCGCGGCCAATAGCCCAGCCGCCCAGGCGGGTTTGCAGGCGGGTGATGTACTTTATCGGGTAAATGATACACCCATTAGCTTTGCGGCTCCGCTCAGTGATGTGGTTCGCGAAAATTTGGGTAAAGAAATTAGCCTGACGGTATTACGCAACTATCAATGGCAGACCTTTAAACTAACACCACGCCCCAATCCACCGGCTGGCGAAGGAGCTTTGGGGGTGGAAATTGGGGCCGTGACGCAACTGGCAACGATGCCCTTTTTGACAGCCTTGCGCGAGGGGGCGGCTTTTGTCGGCCAATATGTCAAAGTTGTGCTCCAAATGCCCATCATGCTGATTCGCGGCCAATTAGCGCCAGCCGACGCTCAACTGTCAGGGCCAGTTGGGATTGCCCACCTAGTGGGGGGCGCGGTAACGGCCACCATTGAAACAGGACTCTGGTTTCCGATTTGGCGTTTATCGGGAATTCTGAGCGTCGCCCTGGCGATCACAAATTTGCTGCCCTTGCCAGCGTTGGACGGGGGGCGGTTGCTCTTTATTCTGATTGAAGCATTGCGGGGCCGACGGATCAACCCAGAACGCGAAGGGTTTGTCCATATGGTTGGCTTTATGCTGCTTTTAGGGTTACTGGTCTATATCACTGTTCAAGATATCCGCACAACACCAATCGGCATCGACTGGAATGCATTGCTGGGGCAGTAGGGCTCGCTAGCATTCAATCTCTATAATGTAGCTATCTACTACGCGATTGGCGTTAATGACAGCGCCGAAAAACGACAGCCATCTAGCTGTGGCAGTAAGGCTTGGAAAACTGATTCATGACAAATTCTCCTGGCGAGTCTGAAAAGCCATTTGTCTATAAAAGTGAAACGGCAGCCAACCGAACCGGTTTGCTACCCGCCGTGAGAAGTGCCCAGGCGATGCGCGCAGCTGGGCTTGGTCATTGCCCAAACTGCAACGCATCCGTGCCACCGGGGACATCGATCTGCCCCCAGTGTGGTCATTTTTTGCGTGCGCTAGCCAAGCAGATTCGTTGTCGCCGGTGCGGCCAACGGGCCTCTTCTAATTTGGTGATCTGCCCCCATTGTGGGCGCGATCTAGTGCCCGCGCCATCTCGGTTGCTGGTGTGGGGCGCGCCTGTTTTATTAGTGGCGCTCTTTTTCGCTGTGTTGCTCAGCCGTGGACATAACGGCAACCCAATCACATGGACCCAAAACAAGGTAGCGGCTAGTGTGAAATGGGTCACACGCCTAGGCGATAGCATGGCGCCAGGCATTTCCATTATGCAAATCACCCCCACGCCAGTAACGTTGGTAGCCCAGTCTGAAGAGCAGATCCTGCCGGTGGCGGCGGTGCAAGTTGCCGAGAATACCCAAAATGTACTTACCCAGAGTGTAACTATATCGAACGCAGCACCGCTCACCAGCACGGTTGCCGCGGTGATCGTTGCTACTGTCCCACCGACGGCGACCCTAACTGATACCCCAACAGTTGTGCCTACCGCCCAACCGACAGCCAGCTTTACCCCTTTGCCAACACGTACAGCGTTGCCCACCGCAACAGAAACGGCCACGCCCGTTGATACAGCCACAGTTCCTGCCACAGCAACCACGGTCAATACCCCAACCGTCGTACAAACCGTGGCCGCAGTACGTACAACCGCAAGAACGCCTGTTGCAGCCACAACGCCCGTTGGTACTAAAACGGCTGTTGCCAAAACAACCCCTGGGGAGTCACTGGTGTTGGTGGCCACGGCTACGCCGGTTAATGCAGCCGTGAATGGCCAACCGAATTCAGGCCCAACAACCCAGACGAACATCGCATCGGCCGTTGCGGCTAGCACCACGCTGACAGCGACAACAAAAACGGCCAAGGCATCGTTGACCCTCGTCCCAACGGCACCGGCAACGCCAATTACAACGCCCACTTCACCCGCGGTTACCAGCGCGAGCGTGGCGCCTACGCCCACGACCTATGAAGTGCAAACTGGTGACACATTAGGCGGCATTGCGGTTCGTTTTGATGTGACAAATGAAGCTTTGATGGCGGCCAATAACCTAACGGGCGACGATATTTATCGTTTACGACCTGGACAAAGTTTGATTATTCCAACCACCGATAGTTCGCTTGCCAGCGTTACCCCCACAACGACAGCGACGCGTACATATGTGATTCAGGCCGGTGATACCCCGCTCCAGATTGCCAGTGCGTTTGGAATTTCTGCCGCAGAGCTATTGGCCGCCAACAATCTAAGTGGGGATGATGCCCGCAGTTTGCGGGTTGGCCAAGTGTTGACTATCCCTGGTGATGACCAACTGGCGGCGGAAAGTCAAGCCTCACCGACGCCCACCGCCCAGGCGACCGTCACAGCGCAGCCCACGCCCTCGCCAACCAGAGCAAGCGTAGAGGCAGCTGTCGTGGCCCAACCCAAATTCCGTCTGGATGCACCCCAGTTGCGCAGCCCAGAAAGTAATGCGGCGATCAGTTGCAATGGGAATAACGCCTTGATCTGGCAGTCTGTGCCTTTTATGCTCGACAGCGACCGCTTTGTTTTGCACTTGGGATTTGTCAATGGGCATGACACTGCTGGTCAAGAAACGATCACTTGGGTTCTAGAACAGATTCAACCCCCCAATAATACAGCGTGGAACATGGATCCTGGTCTCTGTGCCCTGGCGCCCCAAGATTTAGGTCGTCAATGGCGTTGGTATGTCGAAGTGATGGGAGTCGATAATCAGCCAGTCAGCCTGCCAAGCCCTTATTGGGGCTTTAGTTGGAACTAACAGGTATAATTATTTATGAATGATACAAATCCAAATAAATTTGACAATGAAGATAACGATTTCGACGATGAGTTCGATGCGGACGATTTCGATATCGATAATCTAGACGACGATGATGATTTGGACGATGATCCATTGGATGAGGAAGAATCACTGCCTGCCGAAGCCTGGGATGATGAAAACTATGCCGTCACACGGACGACATTGACCGCAGAGCAACTGCTTCATCGGCTGCTTCATGATCCCAATGACGTTACGGGCAACGATCTGTTTGCCTTTTCTGATCTCACACGGCAAATCGCCGAAAAAGTGCGTCAGGATTGGCTGAATATTCCAGTCGAAAGACGACGCATCATTACTCGGCAGATGGTAGATTCGGCCTTTAACGATCTAGACTGGCACCTAAGCCGCTTCTTACGGATTGCGCTAGAAGATCAGGACGCAGAGGTGCGCCTGATTGCGCTGGAGGGGCTAGCAGAAGACACAAGCAATGACCTGATCGGTCCATTGCTTCAGTTGATGCGCAACGATCAGAGCACCGGTGTACGCGCGGCGGCCGCCAGGAATTTGGGTGCGTATGTGCTGGCAGGTGAGCTAGACGAACTCGATGCAGCGCTGGCGATGCGGGTCGAAGAAGCCTTGCTAGCAATCTTGAGCAACCCCAACGAGCCCTTGTCCGTCCAGAGCCAAGCCTTAGAAAGCATCGCCTATTCTGGCGAAGCAGGCGTGCGCCAATTGATCGAAGATGCCTACTATTCGCCTGACGAAGAGATACGCGTGAGTTCGCTCATTGCGATGGGTCGGAGCGCCGACATTCATTGGCGTAATTATGCCCGTGCCGAATTGCTAAATCCATCACCAGCGATGCGAGCCGAAGCGGCCCGAACCTGCGGAGAATTAGAGACGAAAGCGGCGATCCACGAACTGGTGGAATTAATTATTGACGAAGAGCAAACGGTGCGACTGGCGGCCATTTTCGCTTTGGGGCGCATTGGTGGTCGCGATGCACGCGCGGCCTTGAATGCAATCAGCGAAAGCGGCAAAGGCACCGAAGCAGCGGCAGCCGAAGAAGCGTTGGAAGAAATGTCTTTCTACACCGACCCGAATGCCACCCCACTCTATGATGAAACCGAGGATGATTCTGATGATTGGGATGTCGAAGCCTGGCACAATATTGATCGGGATGATATCGACGAGAAAGACATGGGCGAGTACGAGGAATAGTGGCCACGCAGTTGCTTGAGTGAGCAAACTGAACAAATAGCTCAGGATAATCATTAATAACGAATAATTGACAGTTAATGGTTAATTAAGTATATCCGCCTGTTACCCGGTCGACGGTGGAGGAAATTAATGAGTTATATACCGCAGATGATATGAACACAGCGCAATCCGGCCGGAGCCCCACCCCCGCCCTCCAAAGGGAGGGAGCCGTTGGGTGGACAGAAGGTGTCATTTCGTTGGTCCTTGATGGCGCTCTCGGGAGCCCACTTTGGGTGCGCGGTGCAATCGGTCCCCTCCCCTTGGGATGGCTAGGGTGGGTCTCCGGCCGGATTGCAACCAGCACAGCAAAAATTTGCTGTGCCTCTGTGTAACGCTTCTTTCTGCCGTACCATGAATGAATGATTAACTATTAGTTATTTATTATTCATTATTGAAGTTATATCCTAACAACAGTCTAACCTGCATATGCGTAATGCCATAAAAACGATGAAAATCTCCAGTGAATCTTAAACTAAAACGGTTGGTGCGTACGAGCAGTTCGGAGCAGTACGCACTTTTCGATCTGGCGCAAATTGACCATAAACAACAGCCAATGACGATTGGCAAGTTGGATTTACACTACACGACAGAAGGCGTTTATGGCACGCTCTTATTGTGGGATGAGGCTTCGCGCCAGCTTACATTTGCACAGCGGCAGGCATTTATTCGGGGGTTGCTCGACGAGGTCGTGCAGCCCATGGGCGTTCCCAATGAGTATGTGATAGAATTCTTCAATCCCCAATTGGATAACTACGAAGTCTTTCACAATGTCGCGATCGATGACGATGAGCTAGACGAGCCACCTTTTGAGCGTACATCTGCGACCCCAGGTGGCCCCCAAGGTGAGGCTAGCGCCAAAATCGGGAGCCACGTGGCTCCTCCAACAAAAGTGCGTTAAGCGTAAATTATGCTCATCTTTAGAACGCTGTTACCGATTTTTACAACGACCGTTTTGCCAGTTTTCCTAGTAGCTGCCGCCGGCTTTGTGTTGGCGACTTTTATTACTGTTGACAGCCGTTCGATCGGGCGGCTCTTATTCTATCTGGCAACGCCGTCACTCGTATTTCGCAGCCTCTACCAGATGCAAATTGATTACGTGGCGCTCCGGCAATTGACGATTGTTGCGGTTAGCGCCGCCCTTTTGACTGGTTTCTGCGGTTGGCTGGCTGGCGTGGGCCAAGATCGCCGCCAACGGGCAGCGCTGGTGTTGACGAGCGCCGTGAGTAACAATGGCAACATGGGCATTCCGATTGCGCTATTTGCGTTTGGCGTGCCTGGCGCGGCCTTTGCTTCAATCTATTATGTCGTTAGCTCGTTTATGAGCAATACGTTTGGGAGTATTATTGCCTCGGCTGGGCAGACGTCAGTCAGGACGGCGCTCAAACAAAGCTTACGGGTGCCAGTCTTATATGCCGCGATTGCCGGTTTGCTGCTCAACACATTTGGTGGCAAACTTCCCGAAGGTCTCTTTCGTAGTATTGATCTGTTAGCCGACGCCGCCGTACCCGGCATGCTCATTTTGATGGGCATCCAATTGCGGTCGGCGCCGCTTTTGCAGGAACATACGCTTGTGCTGCGGAGTGTTGCCGTCCGTTTGCTCATCGGCCCGCTCATTGCCTGGCTGCTCTGCCAGGTGCTAGGGGTTGGCGGCGTCGAGCGCAGTGTGTTAATTTTGCAAGCTGCCATGCCCACCGCCGTGATGACGGCCGTGCTGGCCACGGAATATGATATTGCGCCACGCTTAGTGGCCAGCATTATCTTCTTTTCGACACTGCTGAGCATGGTAACGCTCTCCATCGTCCTTTGGCTCGTGATGTAACGCAGTTGTAAAATCTGTGTTACCTGGTGGTATAGAAGGTGAATCTAATGAGTAACAATGAAAAATCCGAAGAGTTTCGCCGCACGCTCCACGAGAGCGCGCGCTTGCTCAGTCAAAATCGCCCTGGGGAAGCCTTGGCCAAGTTGGCGCCTTTGCATAAGAAAGCGCCGACCGATCCCGATGTGGCGATCAATTTGGGTGGCGCCTATATCCTACAACGCAAATGGGATCGCGCCGTCGAGGTGCTCAACCAAGCGGCAGAAGCCCATCCAAGCAATGCCATGCTCTGGACAAATCTGGCCGCGGCCCTGCTCGGCAATTTGGAAACAGCCGGGCCACAGCAACAGGCACGCGCCATCGAGGCCTATGAACGAGCCTTGCAGGCTGACTCGGAAACCCCCAACGCCCATTATCATCTTGGTTTGATCTACAAAGAACGGGGTGAATTAAACCGGGCCACGGCGTTTTTTCAACGGGCGCTCGAAGTACATCCTGGTGACAAAGACGCCCGATCGTGGTTAGATCAACTGTCAAAGTTGATTGCCAAGGAAAAACGTTCGAGCGAAGAACAGACCACAGGGGCGACGACAGAGCCGGACAATAGCGCAGTTAAACGTGAGGACAGTGAGCAGAGCGATCCTGACAATGGAGAAAATGCATGAGTTCGAAAGTATCGCGCTTAGATAATAACCGACCGCCAACCGAAGCCAGGACGACAACGCTGCCGAACTGGGATGCACAGGTGGCCGGCACATGGCGCGAGAATCCAGAACGGATGGCCTGGACCATTCTCTTGGCCTCTTTCATCATTTTTATGGTGCTGGCCATCAGCATTCCCTTGGCGATCAGCTCGGCTATTCGTTATACAACCGTCAGTGAAAAGGCGCAGATTCAACCAGCCCTCGGCACATTGCTCCTCTACCAAACAGCCAGCAGCGAAGCACTGGCGGTTACGGGGCCGCGCGATGTGGTCGAGGGCAACATGATCTCAGCGACCGTGGGGTCCACGCAAGGCACCCTAAAGCTGATCAGTGCCGAGGGTGAAGGCGAAGCATTGGGCAGCATCGATATTTATGCTGACACCAATCTTGAGGTGCTGCATATTCGCCGCCCGCTTTTCAAACGGAGTCGCGAGCCTTATCAGGTGGATCTGCGGTTGAACAAAGGTGAGGCCAGCATTTTTACCAACACCGGCGACCAACGCCCGCTGCAGGTGGAGTTGGAGACCCCGCATGGGGTAATCAGTCTAAAGGCCGGCAACTATCGCGTTTCGGTGGATGCCACGCAGACCAATATCACCGTTCGCTCGGGTGAAGCGACCCTGATGCACGACACCCATACGATCAGCGTCGATACCGGCTTGCGGGCATGGATGACCAAAGATCAACTTACGCAAGCGCCCAAGGCCGATCAAAGCTTGATCCGCAATGGGAACTTTACTGCTTTATCGACCGGCAACTCGTTGGCTGCCTCAGACGCCTGGACCAGCACGGTCGTAGCTGATAATGTGGCGCAAGGCAGCGTCAGCTTTGTGGCGCGCGAGGGACGCACGGTGGCTTATTTCCGGCGCGACGGCGAAGACAGCGCCCATACCGAAGTGAGCATCAAGCAAAAAATCGACAAGAACGTCAACCTCTATAATGAGTTGATCCTGCAATTGGATGTCAATATCCTCTTCCAAAGCCTGCCAGGCGGCGGTGACGTCAATACAGAATTCCCCGTGCGCATTGAAATCAATTATACCGACATCTACGGGAAAGATTTGTCCTGGGGGCATGGTTTCTATTATCGTTTGCTGGATGGTACGCCGCCCAGATTGGTCGACTGTGAACGAGTCGATTGCAGCAAATTTCCACAGGCGCAATGGCAGCATTACGAATCACCGAATCTGATTGATATCTGGAAGGCGAAAGGCACCCCGGCGGCCCGCATCAACAGTATTCGCATTTATGCCAGTGGTCACAACTATCGTAGCATGGTCAGTGATGTTGATCTGGTTGCGAAGTAGCGTCGCATGGGGCAATTATCGCCTACTTTGCCAGGTAAATTAAACCGAATCATCCACCAACACGGGCGCAAACTCTGGCTCATTGGCGCGTTAGTACTCTATCTGGCGCTGACAACCTACCAGTTGGGCCTCCCCGGTCTACATTATGACGAGGCGCGTGAGGCCGGCGTCAATGCCATGGAAATCTTGACCGGCGCGCCTGTGACTGCGTTTCGCGGCGTCACCGTCAACATCTGGGGACACCCGCTCCCTTTGATGGTGCAAGATTATATCGGTGCACTGAATGTCTATCTCGCCCTCCCTCTGCTCGCGCTAACTGGCGCGGGTGTCCCCAATTTACGCATGCTCGCCATCCTCACGGGGCTGGCCGCGCTGCTTCTTTTGGAGCGCGCCGTCTCTGAATATCAGGCCGGGTTTGGCCGACAATCAGAGGCAAACGAGCCACCCCCCGCCAAATTTTCCACGCCACTGTCGCTGGCCGGTCTGCTGACCATCACGTTGTTGGCCGCTTCGCCAAGTTTTATTTTTTGGAGTCGACAAGGGATCTTTGTTACCAATTTGACCCAACCGCTCAGTTTTTGGTGTCTCTGGCAGGGGTTACAGTGGCTGCGCACCGGGCGCACACGTGCATTGATCAGCAGTGCCTTTGCAGGCGGATTGGCTATTTATGCCAAGTTACTTGCGCTTTGGGTGATTGGCCCCTTTGCCCTGCTGGCCGCCGGTTGGTGGTTCTGGCAGCAGATCCAGCAGCGGTCCGCAACATCAACTCGCCGGCCCCTTAGCCCCCAACTCTCATTGCCAACCCTACTTGGCATGCTGGGTGCCTTTATTCTCCCACTGTTACCCTTACTGCTTTTCTATCTGCGCACCGGAGCAGCCAGCGACATGCTACATAAACTAGATCAGAGCTATTATGGCGTCGATAATTTCGATTTACTCCCCAACCTATTCGTGCGCTGGGGACAACTATTGCAAAGCTTGCGCGGCGATCATTTATGGTATCTGGGGGGGCTCTATGGCAATGAGAGTGCACCTTGGTTGGCGGGCCTGGCGCTTCTGGTTGGCTTGTGGCGTCATTGGCGTCTGATCACACCGATACTCTTGTTATTGCTCCTGAGCTTTGGGTGTAGTCTGTTTACGATTAGCAGTTTGTTTGTCACCCATTATGCCTTACTACAGCCATTAGGCGTGGCAGGCGTAGGTGTAGGGCTGTCAACCTGGTGGGTCAGCAAACAAAAACCGCAACGTCCATTGCTGCCCGTTCTTGCTGTGTGCGCCACCCTCCTTTGGCTTAGCCTTGATCTGACAGCGAGTTTGCGTTATCACGCCGCGCTGCGCCAAAGTGGCGGGTTGGCCGATCATTCCGACGCCACCTATCATCTGGCCTATTATCTACGCTATCATGGCGAAGGGGCGCCTATCGCTCTAGACTGGGGCTTTGATGCGCCGGTACGCTATCTAAGCCAGGGCACAGTCACGCCTATCGAAATCTTTGGGTATACGTCACCCCGCCAACCTGATGCCGCCTTTGCGCAACGTTTGCAACCGTTTTTGGCCAATCCGAACAATGTCTATCTTTTACACGCACCCAATCAGACTACATTTGCCGGGCGGCGCGAGCTGTTTGTCCAAATGGCCCAGGCGGCCGGCTTGCGTTTGGTGCCAGAGACAGAATTCAGTCAACGTAATGGTCAAGTCTTGTTTGAGTTATGGCGCGCCGTGCCCTAATCTGCATGCCGGGGTAAAGCCCGCGCCGAGTAATGGCCCACGCCATTGCGCCAAAATTTTTGAATACGTTGACATTGCTTGGGAGGCATGATAGAATAGAGCGCTAAATGCTAAGTTAACAATTTCCCAAGGAACTAGTATTCAACCCAGTGGCTGACCCAAACTTTACTTCCTCGCACCCTTTACCACCAACGCCAAACCAGCAGATTTTGCCGGGCCCACAAACACGCATTGATGCTGTTCGCCTACAGCGCCACGCGGCCATCCATCGTGCCCCGCGTACGGCGTGGGGGATGTTTTTGCGCCTGACGCGTACCAATGCGGCCATTGCCTTAGCCATGCCATCGCTGTGTGGCGCGATCTTGGCCTGGTGGCAATTGGGGCTATTTCACAGCCTGGCTTTCATTTTTCATCTGGGCAGTATCCTGACTATGGCGCTTGGGATGAATGCCTTAAATGAACATTGTGACTATCGGCATGCGCACAAAGCCATCAGTGTCGGCGATATGACGGCACAATCGGTGCCGCGTTCAGAAACCATGATGAGTGGTTATAGCCTAATGATGAATGGGGTTGTTGCGCCGGCCGTCACCTTAAGTATTGGGTATTGGATGATTACGGCCAGCCTGCTCTGTAGTCTCTGGTTAACCTTATTAGTCGGTTGGCCGATGCTCTTCTTTAGTGGATTAAGTTTTATTTTGGCCTACACATATGCCCATCCGCCCATTCAGTATGGGTATCGTGGGTGGGGCTTAGGCGAGTTGGGGATCTTTATTGGCTATGGATTGCTCCCGATTGTGGGCAGCTATTACAGCCAAGGTCAAACGCTTTCGTGGCTGACCATTTGGGTGAGCCTGCCACTAGGGTTGCTTTCAACGTTGCTCTTTTTTAATTATAACCTGGTCCACGAATATCGTGATTGGTTGATGCACAAGCGGACATTGGTCGTGCGGATTGGCACAGAGCGCGCCTTAGATGTCAGCGCCATTGTCGTCTTGGCCGTCTACATCATCATTCTAGGCATTGTTAGTCTATCCCATTTACCCTTGAGTGCGTTGGTTACATTAGCCGCGTTGCCCATTGCCTTAGGTGCATTTTCGCAGGTGCGACGCGCACAGGTCACGCTTGAGGACCGAGTTTTAGTGTATAGCACAACGGTCAATGCGATGATTTGGACCGGTTTACTCTTTTGTTTTGCCCTGCTTAGTGATCGATACCTATAAGTGAATCTACTTGCCACTGCTTCAGCGAAATTCCCAGCCTCCCAATACCGTGCAATCTGGCCGATCCGCTGCCCAGGCTAGACCACTGACGCGTCGCGAATTTTATCAACTCGCAGAACGCTGTCATGCCTATGCGCTTGAACTTGCCCATTATGACCAAGGGAAAGTCAACCTCAAACAGTGCCATGAGTTTAACCGTTGGTTAGCCCAGATTAAGCTGTACGACCTATTAACCGCACCTTTGCAAACACTAAAACCGGCGCGCCCGATTGCCCGTTGGCAATTATTAGTGATCGGGTTGGTGCTGGGTCTCATTCTCTTTGTCGTGGTCAGTGAACGCAACACACGGGCATGGGCCATGTCCTTCCTTTATAGCTACTCTTTTCTATTGATCATATTTTATTTTGTGCCTGAGCGGTTTTATGGCACAACAACCGAGTTGATCGAGGGAAAGCTACTGCGCGTGGTAGATACGCTTGACGCCCTGTTAAGCGAAAACAAATTGGATTTTACCGAGGCGGCCTTCTTCCAGACCAAAGAAAATCTAGAAGCCGCGCGGCGCGAGCTACGCCAGCAGATCGATCTGGCGCATCGCCGTTAAAAATGTGGCACTTAAAAACGCGCAAAGATGTCACGGTAAGCCTGCGATTGCTCTAACAATTCCTCATGGGTGCCTACAGCCGCCACTCGCCCACGGCGCAAGACAACAATCTTGTCGGCCCACCGAATTTGCGACAGACGATGCGTGATCAAGATCGTCGTACGATTTTGCGTGGCGGCTTCAATCGCCCGTTGAATCTGATCTTCGGTGGCACTGTCAATGGCGCTGGTTGAATCATCAAGGATCAAAATCGCAGGATTCGTCAAAAAGGCGCGTGCCAACGCCAGGCGTTGGCGTTGCCCGCCAGAGAGCATCATCCCACGTTCACCGACCACGGTTTGATAGCCCGCCGGGAAACTCATGATAAAGTCATGCGCTTGCGCCGATCTGGCGGCGGCTTCAATTTCCGCGGGCGTGGCCCCAGGTTTGCCAAAGGCGATGTTATCGGCAACCGAGCGGCTAAACAGGAAGATATCCTGCTCAATAATGGAAATTTGTTGGCGTAAGGTGGCCAAACTCCAGTTGCGGACATCGATGCCATCCACCAATACCTGGCCGTTGTTGGCATCATAGATACGGTTGATCAGCTTGCCGATCGTACTCTTTCCTGAGCCAGTTTGCCCCACGACTGCCAGGGTTTGCCCTGCCTCAATCGTAAAACTGACGTTGGTCAAGGCAGAATTTTGCTCTACCTCTGCCCCAGCACGGCCTTCACGCGACTGGCCATAGGCGAAAGTTACATCGTCAAACTGGATCGAACCGCGCATTGTGCCCGTATGCCCGACGGTATTTTGATCCAAGTCGGGCTCACTCCGGATCAATTCAAGAATCCGCTGGGCACTCGATACCCCAGACGCCGCCTGTGAATAGGCAAAAAGTGAGACAAATACGGGGAAGCCAAGCAGGCCAACCAATTGGGTATAGCCAACCACATCGCCAACCGACAACAGGCCGCGTTGGTAAAGCCAGAGTGCATGGGCAAAGGCCAGCCCTTCCGCCAAACCGTATAACAATAAAGGCAAGAAACGGGCCTCGATACGCCCCTGGCCGACAAAAGCATCGCGTACAGCGCGCGCGTTTTTCTCAAACCGAGTCACTTCGGCCTCTTCTTGCGCCCCACCCTTGACGGTTTCAATGCCTTCGATCGCCTCGGTCAAACCCGCGTTGAGCGCACCAAAGGTGCTGCGGACATAGGCAGTTCGTGGACGCAATTCTGCAATGTAAAAGTACATCGAAATTAAGTACCCAGCAGCAAACAGCAGCGGCGTCGCGATCAAGGCCGGATGGTAGCCAGGCGCCAATAGGATGGGGACGATCAGAAAGTTTGCCGAGCCGAGCACCAGATTCAAACCAGGCGCCATCATCAGAGCCAGTTCACGCACATCATTCGTGGCGCGCGCCATGATCTCGCCGGTGGGTCGTGAATCGTGAAAGCCCATGCTTTTATCAAAGGCCATGCCGGTGAAAATAGGTAGCGCCGCGGCCAGTCCCGCATTACCAGCGGCGCCAATAAAAATATTCAGGATGACGAGTTTATTACGCCGCGTGTGCGACCAGATCCAGCGCACTGGTGAGCGCAGATCAGTTGTCCAATTTTGAGTAACGACAAATTCACTTTTGGTCATAAGGTTGGGAAGCCGGTTCTTGGTTATGGGAATGTTTTTTCGTAATGAGCCATGATGTTCAAATGCTTTGGCAACTATGGTGACATTTCAAGTTTCAAAGGTGGCGCGAGTTGAATAAATTCGGGGCCGACGTACATGCCAATCAAGACTGTTGCTGGTTTACGATCAACCGGCAACGGCAACAGATGGCGATCCAGCAATGTCTCACCTGGCTTCCAAAGCGAGGTGGGATAATAAACACCGCCCGGTTGCTGGTCATCTTGGGCAATCTTTTCGCCGGCGGCATCAAAGAGTTGCACGGTGCTGGTATAGTCAACAGCCAATTTGTCGTGCACCAGCCAGTGCAGCGTGAACTGCACGCCTTGCTCGGTCGGTTGCCAATCATAGCCCACCAAACGCAGTGGGCCGAAGGGTTGATCGACGGAATGGGCTGGCGCCCCTTCGGCGGCCAGGCCAACGACGCGTACCAGTGGCGGACGCGCCGCTTCTAGGGCAAACTTCACCGCTAAGCCAGGCATTGGCTTGATCAAATAGACTGGTCGTCCGCCCCCTTGGACAAGCGCGGTCTCCACAGTTGTGCCAATATCAGCGAACCGTGGCGCTGGGCTCAACAACGGAAACAGCCCCGTCATCCCAACCGCGCGCTTTTCGACCGCTTGCAGATAGAAGAGTGGCACGATCTCGTCGCGATCATTGCTGATCAAAACCGCATCTGCTGCCGGTTGGGCGGCCAAAATCGTCTCCCAGGTTTGGCGGACAGCCTGATCACCCGCTTGATCCAGTTGTGCGAAATTAATCCTGAGCAACTGGAAAGGGATAAAGAAAAGAGCCGCGACCAGGAATAGACCACCCACAAAGGGGCGCGCCTCTGGCTCATCGCCGGTTACCCGCATGCCATTGCCCAAGGCATTGGCCGCAAAGCCGGCCCAAATCGCCCCCATTAAGTACAGTGGAATATAATAGATTAAAATATCGCCAATGCCATAAAAGAGGTTAAAAACTTGCTGAATTAGCGCGTAACTCAGGGTAAACGCCAGCACCGACCAACGACGTTGGCGAATTAAGACGAACAGGCCTACGCCCATTAACAAAAGACCCGGCCAGTAAAAATGCAGACGCCAAAGCAGCGCGGCCTGGGGTAGTTGTGCCACAGCCTGCGTTATCGTATGAAAGCCCACCGATATTGACCGGCCTGTGATAAAATTCCAGAACGATGACCAATTATTTTGATAGAGATCGAGCCGCTCCCCCCCTAACATTTGATGATACCAGGGCGAAGCGTCAGCCCCGCTGCGTAGAGGAATGTAAAGATAGAGCACTAAAGGCAACAACGTAATTAGCCCCAGGCCAATCAACAAGCGCGGGGATCGCCACCAGCGGTGATCGACAAACCATAAGGCCAACAGCAGACCTGGCAACAAAAAGATGGCCATGCCATGATGCGTCAAGGCGAGGCCAATCAGGAAGAAGAGCAGAAATAGGAATGTTGGCGGCGCAACGTTGGGGGTTGCATCAGGCGGCATGGCGGCGCTAGGCAGAAGATGCCTGAGATCAATCAGCTGAAAAACCCGCACGATCAGCAAGATGAACAAGATGTGCAGCGTATAGACTTCTGCAATCAGATTCTGGCTCCAAAAGGTCGGGTTGACAGCGCAATTGCCACGGCCCCGATGAATGCACTAAAGGCCGTGAGCGCGGTGGCAGGGCTGATGCCGACGAGGGCCAGGGCGTGTTGCCAGGCGCTGCCCAACAATAAATAGAGCGGATAACCGGTGGGATGCGCCAACCCCAAATGCCAGGCGGCAACCTGGAATTCGCCCGAATCGCCACTCAGTAGACCTGGCGCCATCGTGCGGCCATAGAGGCCCAAAGCAAAGGCAAGCAGGAGCAGGATAATCTGACGGTCTGTACGATGGGTAGGAATGAATTTGACCACAAATATGATTTAACTGATAATTGAAAACTTTGAACTGGCAAAAATCTCAGGCCCAGGCAAGCAAGCCGATTGCTTTACCAGCGTGATTGCAGAGGCACCTATTGACAAACTGGTCTAGCCTGGCACTTATGATAGTGCCAACCTATAACGAACGTGAAAATTTAAGTCGTCTTGTCCATCGTTTACGCGCCTTGCCCGAAAATATCCACGTCTTGATTGTGGACGACAATTCACCAGACGGCACAGGCGAGATTGCCGACAGTTTGGCGGCTGGTGATGCCGGGGTGCATGTATTGCACCGGGCCGGCAAATTAGGGCTGGGCACGGCGTATAAAACTGGGTTTGAATACGGCCTGGCGCATGGCTATCAATTTCTATGCACCATGGATGCCGACTTCAGCCACAGCCCAGAAAGTCTACCCGCCCTTTTAGACAAAGCCAGCCAAGGGTATGATCTGGTGATTGGCAGCCGTTATATCCCAGGCGGCCAGATTGTTGGTTCGACACTCTCGCGCCAATGGATCAGCTATTTTGCCAACTGGCTGGCCCATGTTTGGCTTGGCGTGGCAGCCCGTGATTGTACAGCCGGGTTTCGTTGCTATCGACGCCAAGTCCTAGAAACCATTCCCTTAGATGCGATCTTTAGCAGCGGCTACAGCTTTCTCGTCGAAATGGCTTTCTACTGCCAACAAGCCGGTTTTAGGATTGGCGAAGTACCCATCACCTTTGTCAATCGTACAGAAGGCGCCAGCAAGATCAATAAAGCCGAAATCTACAAAGCCTTTTATACGCTATTGCGCCTGCGCACGAGTGCCTTACCTTGGGACCAGGTGATTCGTTTTTACCAGCGTCGGCGCGAACGGAAATCGGCCCCACCGGTTATTTAGCACCTGGCGCAATCTTGAGCCAATCCACACTGGCCGCAAGCGGGCGCTGGTCACGCGTCAGACTAATGCGCAAAAAGGCTTCTTTGGCATCGATTGCCACGGCCGCGGTGCCTGGCGCAGCCCCTTGTAGCCCGACAAAGGCAAAATAATGCCCGCGCAAATTGTCGAGGGTTGTCTCGACGCCAAAGTGGCGCAAATTGTCAATCACCGCCGCGGTTAAATGCGCTGTAGCATCGCCATCGCTGACGATCAATACTGGCGAACCAGATGGGATTGTAGCCAGAAAGTCAACGAGCGATTGGCTTTCAAATTCGTTGGCCGTGGTGTCAAAGCCCTTTTTCTCTAGCACAGCGCCATCTTTGGGATTCAAAACGGTCACATTAACACCACGCCGCCCCGCCGCCGCATCAATTTGGTGACCCTTGTCATCGAACAGAGCGATAAAACCACCTTCTGCAAACCCTTTCAAATCGGCGTCAATCGGCAACGCAATTCCCGTATTGCCAATAAGGCGGTTGCCCGGCGTCACCGTCCTGGGCATGGCCGTATAACCCCACGTGAATTCAAAACGGTTCAGGCCATCGATCAAGGCGCGGCCTGGTGTCTGCCATGTGACCGTTTGCCACTCCTCAGTGAGCCGCTGTTGTTCCAACGGATTGCCATTCACGCGCAATTGCAGGGTTTGGGCTGGACTGCCGGGATAGGCAAATGGATGCACACGCGCCGCAAAGGTGTAAGTTGCCTGCGCGTTGATCTGGCGCAAGGGTATAAAAAACTGGCTGACAGGGGCGGTTGCCCAAGTGGCTGTTACCCCATATGTTGTGTCCGTTTCAGCTGTATCCCACCCTTCGCCGCGGTAAGGATATGTTCCCACGCCACCTAGATCCACTGTAAACTGGTCGGTGCCGGTCGGTTGGATTACCCGATAGGCTTCGATACCATCGCCAGTCCAAAATGGCTTTTTTTCTAGTGGCAATGTCTGTTTCACAAAATCCCAGCTAGCCTGCCAATGATCAACATACGGAAAACGCTGCGGAATGGGTGGGTAGAGCAGCACATACCCAACATCATAAAGATAGGCCAGATCCGCAGTTTGGACACGCGCCGCCGCCAGCAGTTCGGGCGCGACTGGCTTGCCCGTTTCAACCGCTGTGAGCGCCTGGAAATACGCAATGCGTTGAAAATAATCCAGCTTAAAATCGGGTGCACGGCTGATATTGCCGCCCAGCATGGGTTTGGCATGCGCCGTCTGAAAATATTGC
>JAPLGZ010000134.1:0-29098 GCA_026389895.1 Chloroflexota bacterium
ATGGCTGCCCCAATCTAACGAGTAAAAGCATTAAAATATCTAGAGAATTACGGAGAAAAAACCATGATTGAAACACCCGACATCCAACGCCCTTCCAAAGAATTGATCGATGGCCTGGCCCAGATTGGCAGTGCAACCGCCGCCGGTGAACTGTATCGCCTGGGCATTCGTGACGCCAATATTCATGGCCCTGTGGCCTGGACCCAGGGCAGAAGCATTGTCGGCCCAGCGTTAACCCTGCAATTTATGCCCAAACGCGAAGATCTCTATGGCAATGACGAATACGCCGATCCTGAACGCCAACTGCACCGCCATTGTCTCTACCATACGCAACCGGGCGATATTGTCGTGGTCGATGCGCGCGGGGACATGGGCAGCGGCATCTTTGGCGAAATGATGCTCACCTATTTCAAAGGGCGCGGCGGGCTTGGTGTGGTCATCAATGGCTGCATTCGCGACTATCCGCATTGCAAAGAAGTCGGGGTTGGGCTGTGGCTACAGGGCGTGACGCCCAACTTCCACACCCAGACCAACCTGATGCCGTTTGCCGTCAACACACCCATCGCCTGCAACAATGTGCTGGTGATTCCTGGTGACATTATCGTGGCCGACGATGACGGCGTGGTGGTTGTGCCGATCAAGTTGGCATCCGAGTTGGTGAAGAAAGCGAACGAACATCACGAGTGGGAAGAATTCTCGAAGATCAAGCTCTCTGAGGGCGGCGATCTGCGCAAGTATTACCCGCTCAACGAAGAGGGCCAAGCCGAGTACCAGGAATGGCGCAAGGCACACCCAGTGCATTAGGCAGAAGGAGTGACAAATGAGCCAGCAAAAAAACCACTTTGCTGGCTCATTGGCTATCTTTTTACTTAACCGATCAACGCGGGTTCTTGCCGATGATATCCGTTGATGGGTAACATATTTTCCTCACATAAAACTTCGCGTGTCAATTGAATAAAAGCCCGCAGTGCTGGGGATAACCATTTGTCTTTATGCCAGGCGAGACAGGTGCTCATGGTCAGGACAGCTTCTGTACATGGCAGCACAATCAAACGCCCGGCGGCAAGCTCTGCTTTTACGGCTACTTCTGGCAAGACGGCCAGCCCCATGCCACTCATCGTACAGGCTTTGATCGCCTCGACACTGTGAAACTCTAAAATTGTCCCCGGTCGCACACCCGCCTTTTGCAATGACCGTTCAAACAACGCGCGATACGCGCACCCAGCTTCGGTCAGCAACATCGTTTCGGCGCGAAAATCTGTCAGTTTGACCTGCCCGCAGTTGGCTAACGGATGATCAGGGTAGGTAACGACAAAGATTGGCTCAGGCCGCAGGGCTTCGAGCATCAATGATGCTGGTTGAAAAGGTTCAAGCAGCACCAACGCCGCATCAGCCATACCCTCAGCGAGTTGCCGTTCCCAATCATCGCGGATGCCCATGGGCCGAAAGATCATCTCGATGCGGGGAAATTGCTGCCGGAAACGACTCAAGACAGCCGGTAGCCGATAGGTGCATAACGACTCGGGCGCTGTAATCGTCAAGGCGCCGACGGGTTCGTCGCGGTTGGTGACAACAATTTGGGCTTCGTCGGTCAGCGCTAAAATTTTATCGGCATATTGCACCAAGCGCGCCCCAGCATCTGTCAAGGCAATTCGGCGGCCCAAGCGTTCAAAGAGCAAGGTATCCAATTCTTCTTCCAACTCTTGAATCTGCGCCGACACACTAGATTGAGCATAGTTGAGCGCTTCGGCGGTGCGCGTAAAACTTAGTGTGCGGGCGACTTCCCGAAAAGTCGCCAGTTGACGTAGCTCCATGATTCACCCCTTAGTTCTATCATCGGTTACACCGATGCATTCTATCGAAACTATTCGCTTGAAACGATGGTAATTCGGTGATAATATAGCATTATTGAGCAATTCGCAAGAATAGTATAAGGAGGAGGGAAGATGTTCAACTTACAACGCCCCAGTAGTTTTGTCACGCGCTTCTGGACACAACGGCAACAAGAACGGGCCTTTACCGAGGCCATCCAGACGATCTACCCACGCTGGGCAACCCGCAATCGATATTGGGCCAACGCTTTCTTTGATGAACACTTCCTACTGCATCGCGCCGCGCCACTGTTGGCCCAATACCAATTGGGCAAGCCGGGGACAGAAAGCAGTCAGTTAGCCAACCAGTGGGCCGATCAATTCCGCTTTAATGCCCTGCGCCGGCAACAGTTAGTCGACGAATTAACCCCTGTGGCCGCCAATTTTCTCTATCTGCTGAAGGTGGAGTTTAACGCGCGCGAGGAACAAACCCGCCAGGGCCATTGGGTTTTGCGCCTGAGCGATTGGACGACGCGCGCAAACGGGAGCAAACATTATGACAATTGAAGTCATGCGCCCAGGTACAACGCAAGAAATCAATAATGCCCAAATCGCTGGCTTGCTGGGTGTTATTCCAAGCATGCTGCAGCATGAGTTGGCGGTGCTACCCGACGAAATTAGTCGCTTCCGGCCTGCGCCGGGTGAATGGTCGATCAACGAAGTGCTTGGCCATCTGATCGAAGCGGAACAACGCGGTTTTGCGGGTCGTATTCGCCAGATTTTGGCCGAAGATGCGTATGTTTGCCAAACCTGGGACCCGGATCAAGTGGCCGAGGCACGCGGCGATGAGACGAAAGCGAGTACGGCGCTGCTCGATGACTTTATCCGTTTACGTGAGCAAAGTATTGCTTTGGTTTTGACGCTCACAGCAGATCAATTGGCACGCAGTGGTCAGCATCCGGTTGTCGGTAAATTGAGCATTCAGCATCTACTCTATGAATGGATTTACCACGATCGCAATCATCTTAAACAGATCGAGAGTAATATTTTAGCCTGGTATTGGCCACAACTGGGCAATGCCCAAGGGTTTTATCCGATCTAAAGGGAGGTATGTCATGTACGGAGAGCTTGAAATTTTACGGATGGTCTCCAAACTGCACCATGCGGAGTTGATCGAAGCGGCGCAGCAGCAACAGTTGCTAAAGTGTCAACAGGCTAGCCAGGCCGACAGGCTCGCGCCAAGATCGCCACTTGTCAACTGGATTGGCATCCAACTGGTGACCCTTGGCTATCGCTTGCTGGCCGATCAACCGCCAGAATTCAGGCGACAATGGCAAGGAATGGATAAATGCCTTGGTTGCTAGCACAGCTGTCCTCTCCAATTATCTCAAATTAGAAGAAAATGGGGTGCAACGATGAATCAGATCGCTGCACCCTATTTTGTTTTACCCCCAAGTTTGGTTGATCCCCGAAGCTTAGCAGGCAGCCATCCACTGCTGGCGCAAAGCAAGCTTGCCCTCGCCCTACCCTGTTGTGGTAAGATACATTAAATTAGCGTTTCCACGCACCCCAAAACAGAGCATCCAACACGAAACGGTGAAACAACATGGATACCAACAGACAACCTTTCGGTCAAACAGCCGATGGTAGCATGGTCGACCTTTTTACCTTGACCAACGATAACGGCGTCACGGCCAATATCACCAATTATGGCGGCATCCTTGTCGCGCTGACCACGCCCGACCGCCACGGCAAGGATGGCGATATTGTCCTCGGCTTTGACACCCTGGCGGAATACCTTGATCACAATCCTTTCTTTGGCGCGCTTTGTGGTCGCTATGCGAATCGGATTGCGAATGGGAAATTCAGATTGGAGGGCATTGAATATCAATTAGCCCAAAACAATGGCACGAATCATCTGCATGGTGGGTTGCGCGGCTTTGATAAGGTCGTCTGGCAGGCGACAGAGCAGAGCGATGCCGACAGCGCGACGCTCAAGCTGACTTATCTAAGCCCGGATGGCGAGGAAGGTTATCCGGGGAATTTAACCGTCACCGTAACCTACACCCTCAACAATCAAAATGAACTGCGCATCGATTATGCCGCCACCACCGACAAAGCGACAATTCTCAATTTAACAAACCACTCCTACTTTAATCTGGCGGGTACAGGTGACATCCTCAACCATCTCGTGACGTTAAACGCCGACCGCTTTACACCAGTCGATGCTTCATTAATTCCGCTGGGTGAGTTGCGCTCGGTGGAAGGCACACCGATGGATTTCCGCCAGCCGACGGCCATTGGGGCGCGCATCGAGCAAGCCGATGAACAGCTAAAATTAGGCATTGGGTATGACCATAACTGGGTGATTAACAACCCTGGTAGTCTGCGGCTGGCGGCGACGGTGAATGAAACAACCACCGGTCGCCAGTTGGAAGTGTACACCACGCAACCCGGCATCCAATTCTACACGGGAAATTTCTTGACGCATGGAATCGGCAAAGATGGCGTCAGTTATGATCGGCGGTCGGCGCTCTGCCTGGAGACGCAACATTTTCCTGATTCACCGAATCAAGCGCAGTTCCCGACGACGGTCTTAAAGCCGAGCGAACAGTTTGCCGAGACCACGGTCTTCAAATTCTCAGTGGCTTAAATTCTCAGTGGCTTAAATCCCAGGTGGCCGGAGATGATCGATTGGGATTACAGCCGACCCTGGTATCACCCACCGCTAGTCTAAACGAAAGGTCTTAGCGATGTCCTACAAAGCGATTTTGGTTGGCACCGGCGGGCAAGGACGGGCCTGGTGCGCCCGTTTTTTGCCGCCCAATGTGGAAGACGGCCTCGTGCAAGTCGTCGCGGCGGTTGATGTCAACGCCGACGCCTTAAAGAATGCGCAGGAGCATCTCGGCGTACCGCCCGATAAATGTTATACCGACCCGCAACGCGCCTTTGACGAAAACCCGGCCGATTTTTCGATCATCGTGACACCGCCCGCCTATCATGAAGCAGTGGTCGATCTGTCGCTGGCGCATGACATGCACATTCTATCGGAAAAGCCGATTGCCGACACCTTGGAAGCAGCCGTGCGCATTGCCGAAAAGGTCAAGCGCGCGGGCAAAAAAATGGGCGTGACGATGAGCCATCGCTTTGATCAGGATAAGACCACCTTGCGCCAGGAATTACGCGCGGTGCGTAACGGGGCGTTGGATTACCTGATCTGCCGTTTCACCTGCAACATGCGCAACTTTGGCGATTGGGGCGCGGCCTTCCGCCACACGATGAAAGATGCCTTGATGATCGAAGGATCGGTGCATCATCTGGATATTCTCGCGGATTTGGCCGGCGCCAAGTGTGACACAATTTATGCCCAAACCTGGAATCCTAAGTGGGGCGCGTATGGGGGTGATTCACAAGGGCTGGTAAATTTGCACTTTACCAACGGCGTACGCGCCTTTTATGAAGGCGCCAAGACCAACGCGATCGGCTTGAACGGTTGGGCCCAGGAATATGTGCGCGCCGAATGCGAACTAGCCACCTTGATCATGGATCGCCGGCGGGTGGAGCGTCACCCCTATGAAGGCGGGCGGATCTACAAGCGCGAAGGCGAAGGCACGGAAATTCCATTGCTGGAACAAAGCAAGTGGATGAACACTTGGTTGGTCGAACAGTTTGTGCAATGGCTGGACGGTGGGCCAGCGATGGAGACAAATATCGAAGACAACTTGCAGTCGGTGGCGCTAGTCTTCGCCGCCATTGAAAGCAGTCACACCGGTCAGCCGGTCAAAGTGCAAGAATTGTTGGCGAAAACACGCCAGGCCGAGAGCCACAAATTGGGCGCGGCCCACTGACAACGGAGCATTATGTCATTTGCTGCATTTTCTGCACGTAAGTCGTTACCCGCTGATCAAGATCATGCGGATAGGTGTAACCTAGATGGTCGGCGACTTCGATGGCCACTTGCCGGAAGAGGTCGATGGTCTTAAATAAGGCGTCCCAATTTTCAGCGATCCCGGCCCCGGCGTAGCTGTTTTCCAACTGTGCCCAGCGGGTGGCTGGCAAATGCCTTTTTAAGCCCTTGCCCAGCGCGCCCGGCTTCACCGACCAATGATGGGCGATCTCCACCTGCCATTCCAATAGGGGCCGCAGATAGACATGTTTCATATCATAATCCAGGCACCATTTGGCGGGGAGTAGTTCGTCGCGCCAGAGGCACTTCGCCACATAAGGCGCATCGCTGAAGAACTCTTCGATCAGCCGTTGAAAGGTCTCAGCAGTTGGCGGGGTAGGAATATAGGCCCTATAGGTGGGCGCTGGCAGCCCAACCAGCCGGTTATCTTTGTCAACAAGGATACGATAACCGGCATCCAATTCGGCTGGTAGCACCGGATCTTCGACCACTCGACGCCCTAATTCAAGTGGCCAGAGCGTGAAATCAATTTTGAGGCCACTTTCATACTGGATAACACTGGCAAAGTATTCGATCCCATAAATCGGGTCGGGATGGATCGGGTCCCAATAGCCGACGAGCACCGGCCCAAAATCAGCGAGACAGCGTCGATCATGGAAAAAAGGCTGGATATCTGGCACGATCAGAATCAGATCATAATCAGAGAAGCTATCCAAAGGTGCGTTGGGGATGGCGCGTGTGCTGGTTAAGAGCATGGCACGCACGGCGTCTTGAGCTTCCGCCCACTGGATTAACCGGTGGATCACGGCGTTTGTTTGATCTGGATCATTCATCGTCATTATCTCATCATTGACTACTATGATCGAACGCTTGCATGAAAGATATTATACCCATGATCGGCTGCACAGGCCGGATCGATCTAGCCAATGAGCCGAATAAGTGGCCTGGAAGCCAGTGCATGTTTCATGCAGAATGCTGAACTGAGTCAACATAGACCTTGCATACTTTGCGTGGATGAGCGAAAATCTTACGAAGAAATCGACATAAAGCTTGTAATCTCACGGAATAGAGTACTGCGTTTATCTGGAACTTGCTCTGGCACGCTCATTCTGTCACTTGCACAGCTGCTGCCCCGGCATGCAGCGCTATCAATAAGGAATTTATTATCTACCATGGAATTAAAACGAGTCGTCATTACTGGCCTGGGCGCGTTGACGCCGATTGGCAACACAAAGCAAGCCTACTGGGAAAACGCGTTGCGTGGCGTGAGCGGCGCAGCCCCCATCACCCACTTTGACGCCGCGAAGTTTAAAACCCAGTTTGCCTGTGAGGTCAAGAACTTCGACCCAGCTGATTTTTTGGATCGCAAAGAGGTGCGCCGCATCGATCCCTTTTGCCAGTATGCTCTGGTGGCGGTTGACGAAGCCCTGCGCGACGGGGAAGTAGACTTCAACAAAGTGAACCGCGACAATATTGGCGTGATCTGGGCCTCGGCTATGGGCGGGATGTCGACGATTGAAGAGCAGATCGAAGAATTTGTCGAGGGTGACCACGAACCGCGTTTCAGCCCGTTCTATATCCCCAAAATGTTGCTCGACGCGAGTTCTGGCTTGATCGCCTTGCGCTATGGGTTGCGCGGCGTCAACTACAACACCGTGTCGGCTTGCGCTTCGTCGAACGCCGCCCTGATCGATGCCTTTTATCAGTTACGCCTGGGCAAAGCCGACATGATCATTTCGGGTGGTTCCGAAGCCGCGATCACCCCTTCTAGCGTAGGCGGTTTTAGTGCAGCCAAGGCGTTGTCCATCCATAATGAGCAACCGGCGCTGGCCTCGCGCCCCTTCGATGTCGCCCGTGACGGCTTTGTGATTGGCGAAGGAGCAGCAGCGTTGCTTTTGGAGGAATACGAACACGCCGTGAAACGTGGCGCGAAAATTTATGCCGAACTGGTAGGGGGCGGCATTTCGGCCGATGCCTATCACATTACGGCGGCCCACCCAGAAGGCGTCGGCGCCGATCTGAGCATGCGCCGCGCCCTGGATGACGCCCACTTAACGCCAGCCGATGTTGACTACATCAACCCCCATGCCACGTCTACGCCGGTGGGTGACATGAGCGAGATCAAAGCGATGGCGCGTTTGTGGGGCGATGATCTGTCACGCGTCCAGATAGGCGCCACCAAATCAATGACGGGGCATCTATTAGGGGCGGCTGGCGCGATCGAGGCGGTGATCTGTGTGATGGCGATCAAACATGACCTGATCCCGCCGACGATCAACACCCACGAGTTAGATCCAGCTCTTCCGCCCGCCGTCCAGTTGGGCTTAGGCGAAAAAGTTGTGCGCCAAGTCAATGTGGCGATGAGTAATTCGTTCGGCTTTGGCGGGCATAATGCCACGGTGATTTTTAAGAAGGTCGAGTAGATAAAATATAGCGTGCTGAGATGACAAAGGCTAACGGATCTGATACACTAAGACCATGACCATACGTGAACTCTTGATCGAAGAAATTAATCAAGCGCCAGAGGATGTACTGCAACGGCTCTTGAGCTATCTACAAGTCGAGTTAAACCGACGCGATAGCGTTCAGAAACTCACGCGCCCTACCACCAGCGGCCCTTATGCCGATGAGTGGAATCAATTTATTGGGATCTTTTCCAATGAAGAATGGGAGCGTCCGTCTCAAGATCTACTTGAACAGCGTGCAGAATGGTAGCCGTTACTCATCTGCTGGACACTAATACTTGGATTTACGCGCTCAAGGGTAAGCCGATTGGGCTGGTTGAGCGTTTAGGCAAAGTACAGCCTACCTCTGTTGCCTTTTGTTCGGTTGTCAAAGCCGAATTACTGCGTGGTGCCTATCGCTACGCTAACCGAGATGTGCGTTTTGCTGTCCTACAGGCTCTCTTTAGTCGTCACCAGTCATTCTCTTTTGACGATGCCGCCGCAGAAGTTTACGGCCATATCCGCCATGAGTTAGAAATAAGCGGTCAGGTGATTGGAGCAATGGATATGTTGATCACAGCAATTGCTCTAGCCAATGACCTAATCCTGGTAACCAATAATACGGCCGAATTTGAGCGGATTTCTAACTTAAAATTGGAAGACTGGACGCAACCTATCTCTTCAGAAACTGTTTAAATGCTGCGAATAATGGGCATTAACCAAATAAAACGGTAACGGGTCAGCCAACCTGCTTTGCGCCCAGAGGGCACCCGCCGCTGGGCACGGTTTCGCCTAGCAGGCGTCGAATCGTGTGCTCCTTGGGCGCGCTGCGGCACACCCGCCAATCACCGAATTAAATTGTTAATCACCATCATTCGCAGCCTGGAATGTAAAGCCGCGCCCAATGCGCATCCACCCCTGAGTATAGCCGTTTTTAAAAATTCTCGGCATAGATTACGTCTCTCAACTTTGTTCCTGTCAACAGATAGATTCCAGGAAATGACCATCGTGCGCTTTGTCTACTGAACTAATTCTAATTCCCGGCAGGCTTGTTAAATGAGGCCAATATGAAAATTACCGATGTCAAAGCCTATGTCGTCGTGCCCGAAATTCCTGGCATGACGGACCGCGAACGGCAGTGGACATTTGTCCAAATTGAGACCGACGAAGGCATCACCGGTTGGGGCGAAGCCACTAATTATCCCGGCGGTGGCTCGTTGCTCTCAGCCTATACCGTGCGCTTGATGAAAGATCTGTTGATCGGCGAAGATCCGGCCAACATCGAGCGGCTATGGCACAAGCTGTATCGCCAATACACCTATTTGGGTGCGCGCGGCCTGCCCACAACGGCGATTAGTGGCATTGACATTGCGCTGTGGGACATCAAAGGGAAAGCCTGCGGGCGACCGATCTATGACTTGCTGGGTGGCAGACTCTACGATGGCGTTCGGCTCTATGCCAATGGTTGGTTTGTAAATTGTACGACGCCAGAACAATATGCCAAAGCCGCTCAACAGATTGTCGCCACGGGCCACACAGCCATTAAACTGGATCCATTCTTGGAGATGCTCCCCTATCACACCGGCTATTTGAACGGGCAGATTTCAGCAGGCGGGGAAGAATTGGGGTGTAATATCGTCGCTGCCATTCGCGCGGCGGTCGGGCCGAAGATCGAAATTTTGATCGACGCACATGGCCATTATAATGTGCCCACGGCAATTCGGCTGGCCAACCGCCTCTACACCGAATCGAAGATCGAGTGGTTCGAGGAGCCCGTGCCACCCGAAGGCACGGACGCCTTGCGCGCCGTACGCGAGCAGACGCAGTGTCGCATCTGTGTAGGTGAACGTCTCTTCACTCGCTGGGATTTCCTGCCAATTTTGCAACAACGCCTGGCCGATTATCTGATGCCAGACGTGGTCTGGACCGGCGGTATCAGCGAGCTCAAGAAAATCGCTACCCTGGCCGAAACCTATTTCATCCCCATCAGCCCGCACAATGCCATGGGGCCACTCCAAGTAATCGCCGGCTCTCACGTGATGCTGACGACGCCGAACTTCTACCGGCTGGAATATAATGTAGCGGCGATTGCAGCCTATAACTCAGTGTTGACAGCGCCGATCAATTTCCAAGGCAATACGGTCAATATCGGCCATCAGCCAGGGTTGGGCGTGGAACTGGATGTGGATTATCTGCTAGGCCATTTGCATCCAGCATGGACGATGTAAGCGCAGTTCATGCGCTGTTTGTTGGAGAACAGAGTGTCGATCATCGGCCAGTTGTGCTTCGGCCAAGCACTGCTTCAATCGAGCCACCCGTCGGTGCGGTTTGTAACCGCACCGACCTAGCCTGTTCTTCTCGATCCATTGTTAATCGACAATAATCCTGTGTGGCCATTTTAATCGCCCGATTTAAAGTGTTGGGTCGCCAGGCATAGTTACAGGCTTAATGCTTCTGTAAAAATCCGCGCAACGTGCCAAACCCATAGCTAAAGTGTAATGTGGCAAAGACCCAGGGAAGAAAAAAAACGTATAAACCAGGTTCTTTGCGCCAGGCGATAACCGTAAAACTGAGCACCGCAGCCAGGTAAACCAATGCACCAACCGCAAAGACGAACCAAGCAGGTGGCCAAAGGAAGGCCAGGGCAAGGTCCAGGATCAGAGATAAGACAAGGGCGGCTGGCGCCAAGTGACGCAAACTAATCGCCTGCCGATTGGTAAAAAGTGTCTGCGCAATCCCGATGCCATTGCTCATATATTGACGCCATAAAGCCCACAGCGATTGACGCGGATAGTAGAAGGCTTGGATCTCCGGCGACAAATAAAGTCCATAGCCAAGGGCGCGCACTCTGGCATGAAAATCGTTATCTTCTGTGCGGGGCAAATCTTCGCGAAACGGGCCAACCTGCTCAACGACATGACGCCAATAACAGCCGTTCCAAACTGTATCGACCCACCCCTTGGCGGCTTCCTGACGAAATTGGGCCGCGCCGACGCCTAATTTGCTCGTATGGGCCGCCACAATGCTTTGGCCGATCAACGTGGCTGCAGGCACGGGACGCGCAATCGCGCCGACACCGCCCGCCCCAGTCGCCAACAACGCTTGGACGCTACAGCGAATGACGCTCGGCGCATAGTGCGCATGGCCGTCTAGGCGGATCACAATATCGGTCTTGGCTTGGGCAAAGGCCAAATTAAGCGCCGTCGCCTGCGTGCGGCGCGAGTTCGTCAAAATTTGAATTCTGGGATCACGCTTTTGCAATTGTTGTAAGACAGCGTATGTGCCATCGTCGGATTGGCCATCGACAAACCAGATAGCGGTGAGTGCGGGATAATCCTGTGCCAACAACGCGTCTACGACGCGCGCAATATGCTCAATTTCGTTATAAACGGGAATGACCGCCGTCACGGTCGGTTGGGAAGAGCATATGCCAGTTGGATAATCAGTCAGGGCGGATCGTTTGGGTTCATTGGGGTGCATAGGAAACCTCGTTTTTTAATAAAACTTCCTGCTTGATCGCCTCAATCATCCGATCGCGATTGGCTTCTAGGGTATTATCACGCATAAGCGCCCGACCATTTTCACCGAACTGGCGGCGCAGGGGTTGATTCTCAACGAGCTGTTCAATCGCACTTGCCAACGCGGGCACAGAGCCCGGCGGCACGAGTAAGCCAGTCTGGCCGTGTGTGATAAAGGCAGGTATGCCGCCAACCATCGAGGCAATCACAGGCACGCCCACCGCAAGTGCTTCGTTGATTACCTGCGGAAATCCTTCACCACTCAATGATGGCACAAGTAAAGCGATGGCCTTTTGGTAAAGCTGCAGCAAGGCCTCACCATAGGCGATGTATCCTAGAAATTTAACCTGATCCGCTAGCCCGAGGGCAACCACCTTAGCTCGCAACTCAGCCTCAAGTGGGCCTGTGCCAACAATATCGAGCCCATAGCACTTACCACGAGCCTTCAATTGCGTGAGGGCCGCCAATAAGAAATGGAGCCCTTTCTCGGTGGACAAACGCCCCACAAAGAGCAGACGATCTGGCTCAGCTTGTGGGGTAACGGCGGCAAGCGTAGCCATTTGCGCTTCATCGATCAGGCAGGCAAAATGGTTATGCACCTGTTGGGTCACGGCGCGGTAGGCGTCAGTCATCTCCTGCCCTACGGCAAAGACGGTTCGTCCACGCGCTAAGCGTCGAAAGCGCCATTCAAGCCACATGGCAATGCCCACCCCCACCATGCGTTTGATGCCGCGATTTGCAAAGCGGACTTGGGGCACCAAATTCTGACGAACGACAAGCGCAACCGGTTTGCCCAACTCAATACACAGCTTAGCAATATACTCCCCCATGGGATTGGGCCCACAGATCAACACGACATCCCAATCGGGTGCATGCGCTTCCACGATGCGCCGAATTTGGTTTCTGAGTTGCGGGCCTTGCTTCCAAGACGCGAAGACGCTCGGGTAATACGGCAATGGGCAAAGGGTGACGGCGGGGGCGGGCAGCACATAGGGCTTGCGGCCAGGCTCAGGTGCCAAACGGCCAATCAGGACTACCTCATGAAAGGCAGAACGAAAGCTAATCGGAAATAGAGTATAGGCTTCATCGCTTGAGTACGTCTGGTTGTCTTGCCAGAAGATTTGGTCGACAAAAAAGGCTAATTTCATTAATATTCACTCTGATAGATGACGGGCTTACGATAAGATCCATCCCCCTGCCCCAGGATCGAGGCCAGCCAGAAAAAGCTCGCAGCAGTCAAGCTCGGTTGATGGCCAAAGCACGCTTGGCCTAGCTTGGCACATGACTTAGGAAGGGCCATACCGCATCTTGTTCAACAACCAGCGAGTCTCTAACTGGCTAAGTCGATCCGTGCTGATGGTGCGTTCTTCCTTTGTTTGCTCCTTGCGCAAAAAATCAAGCACCGTTGAGACGGGGGCAAACCAACCATTTTGTGCCGCAATATATTCAAGACTTTTGCGAACTCGCGGGTGCACCTGCTTGTCATGAACAAACCCACGTGCGAAATGAACGTAGGCAATACACAGCCCACCCTGCTGAACCAATTGATCAATGTTTTCCCGCGTAAAGCGGTTCAAAAAATTCTCGACTTTGCCTGCATCTGTCGAAACAAACCAAAAATTAACAAAAGGTCGTTTTGGGTCGTAATAGGGCATTTCTGGGCAGACGTTGAGCGCATTTAAATCGTTAAATACAAAATTACGAACGTAACGAATATATTGCTGACAAAGATCACCCCAAAAGTAGTGACTCTTCTGTTTATGCCCATAGGACATATACCGATGTTGCCCTCTTGTCAATAAGTTATATAATTTTCGACGCCAAGCAGAGACGCGATATTGGCCCCAATATATATTGTCTAAACAACCAACATGGTTTGAATAAACGGCGTTTTCATCGCCAAACAATGAGCGATAGATGTCTAATCCCTGGTCAATTCGCTCACGTTTGGATGTGCCGGCGGCCACATTATGCAGACCAATCTCAAAGCCCTGCGCCTGTAAGTTCAGCAGCCATTCTCGATAAGCTGGATCCTCACAAGTCATCCCCTGATTGAGGGGGTTCTCCCCACCACCAAAGACCCAAGTAGATTTTGTCGTTCGCATACCAAGCGTTGCTAACAGATCATACATGGGCTTGACGTTGGCAACGGTCGCCCAATCTGTGTCATCTAATATCGTAAAGGCAAATTGATGTTTATTAGGCCAAGCTATTCCCATCGCACCCCTCAATTTCAAAAGATCTCCATCTCTTGGATATATAATTAAATTATTGACGCCTGCTGCACAGGCCAAAACGTTACACAGAGTACACGGAGGAGCCACAGAGCACACGGAGAAAAATTAAAAACACCCTTGTGTTATTTCTCTACGTCCTCTGTGTAACCGCTTTTTCCTATGGCTTGCGTCACATTCTTTATAAAATAATAAGTAAGGCCAAGCCTGGTACGGGTTGGCTAAATACGTTTATTCATAGGTTGCACTGGAAGCTCACGCTTGCTCTTCACAAAACTGCCAAAGTTGCTCATATATGGCCATCGGGGTAAACTCTTTTTGCATGCGTGCGGCAGCTTTAGCGCCGAACGTGCGACGCAACGCTGGATCTTGCGCCAGTAGACATACCGCTTTAGCCAGGGCATCTTCACATAAGTCCGTGATCCAGCCATCGACGCCTTGTTGGATCAGTACTTGCACCCCGTTGACTTTGGTACTAACACACGGAATACCATTGGCCATCGCCTCTAAGACCACATTGGGCATCCCTTCATAATCCGAAGAGAGCATGAAAATATCGGCCGCGCACATCAGTTCACGCGCATCGGGGACGGCGTCGAGCAGTTGAATCGTTCCAACGGGTAAGTTAGCTGCGGCAATTTGTGCTAATAATTGTTGCCGCAGCCCCATGTCTGGCCCTGCAATCACCGCGCGCACAGGTGTTGTTTGGTTGGCGATACGGACAGCTTGAATGAAGCGGGTAAAGTTTTTTTGTTCCGTCAACCGGCCTACGCCTAAGACTAGCAGCTCATGTTCAGCGATGTTAAGTTGGTCACGCCACTTCGCGCGCTGGCGTGGGCCGTTCTCAATCGCCTCCACCCCGTTCGGTAGATAGAGCACATGCTGGCGGCGGCTTGCTTTGGCGCGCATGGCCGCGTACGTTTCTTGCGAGTTGCAAATAATGGCTGAGACACCAGCCAGGCTTAGCCAAGCCCAAAACCAGCGCTGGCGCTCGGGTAAATCCGCAAAATGGGCGTTCCGAAAAGAACCAATACAGGGCACAGCCAAGCCCGCCAGCGCCAGCGCATAGCCGTTGGTATAGGAGCCCCACGAGATAAAGCGTTGAATGTTTTGCGCTTTACAGAGTTGGCGAAATTGCCACATCTTTTGGATAGGATTGCCCTGTAACAGCGTAATCGAGATGCCAAGCGCCCGGATTGGCGCTTCCCAAATGCCTAAATCGCCCGAAATATAGAGCGAAGGTTGCCAACGCTGCCGGTCGCAAGCTTTGAGCAGCCAATAAAGTTGGCGCTCACTGCCACCGTGCGTCAACTGGCCATGGACGATCGCGACATTGATCAGGCTTTCCGTTGTACGTTTCATTGGGTGCTATCTTCAAACCGATAAAAGTTTAGATTAACCATAGGAATTTTCACCGCCGAATGAGTGCTGCACGACATCGCTAGAGAATTGCAGACGATAGGGAATTATCCAGAGCGCCAGCAACACGAACAGCGTGATATGATCGGCTAAACCACCACTTTTTAGCCAAGCCGAAAGAAAACCAATGGATATGCAAAAGATCAGTGAACAGTAGGCGGTCAAAAAAGCAATGCGTTGACGAACCGCGCGGTAAAATTGCCGCAAAAATAGCCATAACGCACTTGTAAAGGCGAGCAGATAGAGCACCATGCCCACGATGCCCGTATCGTCGCCAACTTCGAGGAATGGGTTATGGGCCGGTCGGGTGGCAATTTGGCCGATATGATCATTGTCGCTCGCAGCATTGACATAATCTAGCATAAGGTAGGGACCATTGCCGATCCCTGCACCGGTCCAAGGGTAGTCATTCAGCAATAAAAAACCAGCCTTCCAGAGGACATCGCGTTCGCCATACAGATCGTCTGTGCTGCTGGTGAAACGGTCGAGGACGGTGGCGAAAACGAACGGGGCGCAGACAATCCCCACAATCCCAATCACAGCCCCCCAACGCGCCCAGGGGCGCGTTGTTTTCATGGTCGCAAACAGAAGAAGGACAAGCACGAAGCCAACAAAACTACCGCGTGACCCACTGAGAGCAATCAACCCCAGGGAAAAAAGTATATAAATGATACTCAACAACATCCAGAACTTTTTTGTCTGGGCGGACGCCTGCATCACCTGCCATACGACGCCCGCCGTCGTTAGGATCAGCATGAGCCCGAACAGATTCTCATTCATAGCAAAAATCTGGAGCCGGTCGCCTAGGGTATAGTTTCCAAACAAAACTACCCATAGAGCAGTTGCGAGCAACACCCAGCCACTGGCGGCCAAGGTATTCATAAATCCAGCAAGGGCCTGTTCTGAATTCACCTGATTGATCAGCAAGAATGCGATTGTAATGACAAGACTATATTGCACCAGCGCTTGGCGGCTGACAACAAGATCCGGCGCCCATAAGATGCTGATAAAGGCCCAAAGAAAAAATCCTAAGACAAAGAGCATAGGGGCGGTCCAGATGGGCTTGCGGCGTTGAAAGCCGGTCTGAAGCAGCCAAAAGAGCAGACTGATCAGCAAAAGCAAGACGGCGCAAACCGACTGGATCGGATCAGGGGTTAAGCCTTGGGGCAGCAGGTTGACAAAAATCGTACTAAACAGAGCCAAAGCAGGCGCCCGTAAGTAAAGTAAAGTTATGAACAGGATCAATATGCCGCCAGCAAACAAAATCGGCGAAACCCCGACAAGCGGCATACTCCCCAAAAGGAGGGCCAGCCCAAGCAGGCCCAGTACCAGGCCCCACCACAAAAAATAGGGGGGCGACCAGCGGTTGTCATTCCATTCAAAATTAGGTGACGGTCGGTTTTGCATGTCAGCCAGCTTATTCAATCAAGCACATTGCTCGTTCATCAATTGTTCAAAAGTCGTCATCACAATTTCCAACCCATGGTGCTTTTGGACATAGTGCAGTCCATTGGCGCCGCACGTAGAATTGAGCGCATAAGAATGGACCAATTGCTTGGTGTCTGCCATCAATTGCGAAAAAGTACCACTAACAGACCCCAAGCCTTCCCGCTGAATCACACCGCCTGGGTCGACCGTGAGCGACACGACGGGCACGCCGACACTCCAGGCTTCCAACATAGTATTGGGGAAACCTTCATCACAAGAGGTATTGACTAATATTTTACTATGCGCAAGCAAACAGAGCGTCTCCTTTGGCTTTTGCAAACCCAAATACGTCAGGTTTGGAAGTTTTTGGATGCGCGCCTTGAGTTGTGCCTGCGTTTGCTCATCAACCGTATCAGTAAACGCACCCACGATCGCAAACCGCAACTCGGATAGTTGTTCTACCAGCTCTAGAAAGATCGACAATTGTTTTTGCGGGCGTACTTGGGCCACCCAAATGGCGTCAAAATCCGTGGCTCGATAGTCGCGCGGTTGCTCGCTAATCGGCGGCATCAGATTGGGCAGATACATGAGCTTGCCAGTTGTATAGGGTTGGACCAATGCCCGTTGCCCTGCATGTTGGGTCAACACCACATGCGCCGTATATAAACCAAAAGCGTAAAAGGAATTATGAAACCAAGCCTTGTAGTTATAAGTTTTCCAAGGGTTGCAATGGGCGTCATTCGCCAAGGCATAGACAAATTTCACTTTATGAACTCTGGCAAACAGACCTAAAAGCCAAAGAAAGTCATCGGGTAAGCGCGCATAGATGATGTCGGGCTGAATCTGCTTCAGGTGCCGCCAGAAGGTGGTAATGGCACCTGGGTGCTTCCATGTCGTTAAACTCATCCTTCGACAGTAGATGCCGCGAAGTTTGTCGGGCTGCTCGTTGTTCGCTGGATCACTATAGAGCAGATAAACTTGATGCCCGCGCTCCGCCAAAGCCAACGCTAAATGGGCGATCTGCTTTTCAGCGCCACCCCGATTGGTGGCGCGGCCTTCCAAGATATCGAGTGGGCTGCGCGTGGCAGAATAAAAACATATTTTCATAGGATTTCAGCCTACTACTCCTGCATCGTCGTTAAATCCACTGCAAATAATGTTGCAAAGAGATCGGACATAAATCGACCACCAGGCGGCGTTCTTCTCGATTTAACGCGATGAAAAAGGCACAGAAGCTATAAATAAGAGCGACGATCAAACCTATCTCGAACAGCCCAGACCAACCGGTCGATGGCCAGATCTGGGTTAAGCCAAAGGCAACCAGGCCAATCACTATTGTGCTTAGTACACCGCCGAGTAAAGTAGGATAGAAAGTCCACCACGGTGCTTTCATGATGTAGGCGCTATAGCCAGACAGGAAAAACAAATTGCGAATGGTCAAGACACAAGCGGTGGCGATCGCAACCCCCAGTGCACCCCAGTGCAGCCAAACGGCCAATATAATGGCGAGCAGGACATTCACAACCCCCAAACCGAGCGTAACCAGGCCCTGGACTTTTACTTTATTGTAGCTGGTTAGCACATAACTCAGCGGGAGAGTGGCCAGGTTAATACTCAGATGGCCCACCATGACGATTAGTAAGATGTCAAGCCTTTGGAAATCCGATCCTAGCCAATGGCTCAAAAAAGGGCGCGCAAGCCCACAGAGCAGACCAATCGGCAAAGCTAACGCCAGCCCCAACAGTTTGACCGAGCGAGTCGCCAAAGCTTTTAGGCTCACATAATCATTCAACGCATAACGCGCCACAATGGCAGGGTTTAGCACCGATGTAACCGTGTCAGCCACATTGCGGACCAGATCGGGGAATAAAATTAACGTGCCATATTCGCCAGTGGCATTCACCCCCAAATAGAGGTTAATGATGACAAGGTCCAGGCTCAAGAATAAAAGCATACCAACCCGGTTGATGATCGACCAGGCGCTGAAGCCGAGCAACTTACGCAAACGCATTCGATCAAAATTGGCAAACCGAATATGCAACTCTGGTGTAAGCCAGCGCCACAGCAGCCACCCGCCAGCCACTTGAACCATTGCGCCAAGCAAAAAGCCCAAGCCTATTTGCCACACCTGCGCGCCGATCAGCAGGAAGAGCAGCGTCACCGTCCCAATGCGCGTTGTCATCACCAACCCACGCACCAAATTTAGCAGGTCAAAGCGGTGCAAAGCCAGGGTCGATACCTCGAAGTTGCTGCCGATCACCGATAAACAAAAGGTCAACATGACGCCAGCAAACAAAAGCCGGGAGGCATTCTCTAAACCGCTTGGCACTTGAAAAAAGCTGGGGAATGTCCAGCTGGCAAACAAGATAAACGGAAGCAGCACCGTCACAATCAAGGTTGAAGCAAAAAAGGCCGTATTAAAGGTTGCATTCGCCGCAACAGCATCGGCACGGTTTAAGTCGATCATCAAGAACCGATTGACAGCTGTATCAAGCCCTTCTGTGATAATCGATACATACATGATTAACGAATTAGCTAATGGCACCATCCCATAGGCTGCCACGCCCAAGTGCTGAATCAAAAATGGGATATACCAAAACATGACCAGCGTGGTCGCTATCATATAGGCAACATTAGAACTGACATTGATCAAAAAATGGGTGCGCGCGCTTGGCTGAGCCACGTTGTTTGGCAGCGTACTTTGGGCGACAAATTCTTCATTAACCATACTTTGCAAGCCTTACATATTTCACAAGAAGACCTTTCTATGTATCTGCGAGTAAAAATTTCTGGATAGGATCATCCTTCGTTACATCCGTTTTACGAACCGCATATATTCCACAGTCACAACCGCCGCCAAGGCCAAGGCAGCGCCAACAACGATGGCGACCATAATGTTCAGCTGGATTCGTGGCGAGACCGGTTCATCGGGTCTTTCGGCTTTCTCGACGACAGCCAAGTCACGGCCAGGCATCCATTCCAAGGTCTTCGACGACTGGATCAAGGCCGCTGCCGCCGCATTGGCCACAGCCACGGCCTGATCCGGCTGAGTACTTTCAAAGGAGAGCACCATCAGCGGCGTTTTGGGAATGACCGCAATCTCGATCTGCCCGTAAAGTTGGTCCGAGTCGATCCCCAGACTTTGGGCTGCGGCATCGGCTACAGGACGTTTTTGCGCCAATTCCTTGAAGGTGAGCGTCATATCTTCATTGGCTAAAAATGTGTCATAGTCATTGAAATGGCCACTGTTGGCATTGCTATTGGTAAGCGCTGTCGTTTTAACCATCAAGGTAACTGACGAGCGATAGAGAGGCACCATGACATAGAGGCTCACAATGAAGGCGCAAATGCCGGCCACTAAGCCGCATAAAGTGATGAGCCATAGCCATCGACCAATAATTTCAAGATATTGCCAAATTTCCAATCCGTTATGGAGAGCAGACGCCGATCTTAGTGGCGTCCCCCATACAGCCTCTTGGCGCCGCACCAGGGGATCGCGCTGGAGCGTATTCGTATTTTCCAGAGAATAGGCAGATTGTCTCACAAACTTTTCTCCACTTTGCCCTTGACCCGAAATGTCTTGTGGGAGCGATGCATCAGGTTTCGATTGATTAAGCTTTTCCATTTTTTTACCAATGTATCTATAGATAAAACTGCACAAGAGCGCTACTTCCTAGAGCAAGCCACGAGGGTTTTTCATGGCCTGGTATTCGCAGGTGGCGCGGGGGGAAGCGCAGATAATCGCTCGCCCAAATTTTGGCGAACTGTATACAATGCACTGGGATCCATCGCCCAATCGTCCATACTACGGGCAATTTCCGCAACCTGTTGCTGTGCATACGCGGCCTGACCCGCTGTTTTTAATAACTCGATGTAATCATAGTCTTCCATGCTTTCGCGCAACCACTTCAAGCGCATCGAGGCAACCGGCCCGTCAAAGCCAATGGTTGCACGATCACCGGGATAGATGAGCAACCCTTCGCCATTGAACCAGTGCTCATCCGCCAAATAGGTGGCCGGATTGGTCCAGACATCACCGGCAGCCTTCCATTGATTCGTATTCCAATAAAGCAGCCCAGTGAAGCCATACTGCCGATTGAGCCAGGCTGAGATCCGAAAATTGATCGGCGGATAGTCGAGCAACCAGACCGGTGGATAATGGGCGGTCAAAACATCTGGCCAGCCTTGTTGCGCCAGCCATTCATTGGACGGCTGCACCAAAGCGGTATACCACCACACTGCTTCATGCTGGGCTAAACGCTCAGCAAGCAGACGCTGTCCATCGGGTGCTTCCAAGTCGTGCCACGCTTTTCCACAACAAGGCACCCAAATATCCACAGCGCCAACAAGACTACCCCAAGCAGCCCGCTCGGCTTCTGGCTGCTCGGTGAGCAGGAGTTTAATATCAACGCCATATTCCTGATTGGCTTCATGAACCAGCGCCGCCCAATCGCGGACAGCTTGATAGGCCGCGGCGTTCTCTGGTTCGTCAATGGGATAGACATAGATCAGTTTATCGCCACCCTGTTGCTGATAGGCTTGGGCGAGCGTGCCTAGATAACGCTTGGCCTGGGTTCGTTGGCTACCCAATGCATCGGCAAAAGGCGCCCGCGGTGAAAGCGGAATTTGCACATCGTTGACACCTTTGAGCACCAAATAATCATGTAGATTCGTTGACGGGGTGACCCCTAAACCCGCTATTTTGTAAGCGGGGAAAGAGACTTGACCCGTGGTTTTGTCTACTGCATACCCTGTCGCCGGCAAGTTTGCTGGCATAAGACGATGCTGGATCAGCATGAGACTATACCGTTGCAAAAGAATATTATAGGCAGCCGCCTGCTGCTCTGGATCTAGGTCATAATGCCAACGGAGTTGCTCGGGCGACAGGCCAAATGAAGAATGCTGGTAGGAGGTCTTCGGCAACGTAAAATTCCAAACCTTCAGCGTAATTGGCACATCAACCCGCAGACCAGGCTCGGCGGTCACGGTTAAGGTCGCCGTATAAGTGCCAGCGGCGGTATGCGCTGGCACAAAAACATCCACCCAAAGCGGTTGGTTATAGCCCGCCTCTACGGTAAAAGGCTCCGCAGTGTAGACGGGCCCGGCAAGCTCTGCGCCGGTCTCAGGGTCGGCAAAGGGAATCAAAGCATCTGGAATCCAGTCGGCATCCATTGGTGAAAGTGGCGAAGGAGTTTTCACCTGCACATAATGTTCGCGATAGAGGGTGGCATACTGATGGTCAATAATCGTACTTTTCCCCCGAAAATCGCTGATCTGGGCTCGTCCATTGGTCAATTTTTGGCCGTGGGCTGCAACAACCACCTGAAACGCCTCATATTCATTACGCGCAGCCCGGAGATAGACCGCCTGCTTAGGTTTTGCAGGCGCTTGCCGGCCAATACGCGTCATCGCATCCGCCACCCACACTTGGAATGCTGGCTGGGCCAAGGCCGGGTTCGAGACCACCGAATTTTGTGGCTGTAAAACTGGCGTCACAGGCGCAACGCGATAACCTTGTTGTAACGCCGGGACGGTTCCCGTCAGCAACCCCACAATGAACCCCATCGCCAAAATGAACAGAATCAAGCGCTTGCGTTTTAAAATTTGCCCAATAACCCAGGTGGCTAAAGCCGGTTTCACGGACCTTATCAAGGTGGCAGAATCCCATTCTTTGGATTGCGCCTTGGTCTGAACAGCCATCTTTTCCACTTTATACAGCCTTGATATGCCGCGTTGTCCCAATCGTTATGACCTTTTGTCTGCTAAAATCCCGCATAAACTTTCTGCAATGAGCCATTGTCTTCTACATTTCGCGCAGCCATGTGCGGTGGACCTTGTAAAAAGCGTGGCTCATCCAGGTAATAACGAGCCCAGGCATCTAAAATCAACAGGCGCCACAGATACTCACCATACTGACGTTTTGTGTCGGTTTGATGCCGGTCAATCAAGGCTTTCACATGGTCAACGTTCCAGAGTTGTCGACGTTTCGCTTCAGCTGATAACAGGCGTTCGCGCAGGAAATTCTGGCCTGTCGGCTGGCGAAACCAACTATCGAGCGGCACCCCAAAGCCCCGTTTATGCCCCTTTTGCACAGGGGCGGGTAAGAGAGTCTTGCCAAGTTCGCGCAGCGGCAGTTTGCCAAATTGATCATTCAACAAAACTGAGCGAGGCAAGCTGGCCGCCCATTCAACGAGCCGGTAATCAAGCAACGGTGAGCGGACTTCAATCGAGTGCGCCATCGCAGCACGGTCCATTTTAACCAAAATATCGTCGGGCAAGTACATACTATAATCCAACATTTGTTGGCGGGCAGTGAGTTGTTGGCCTTGACTGTTTGCCCAGTGTTGCCAAAGTGTAAAACCGGCGCCAGCGATATAAGGCTGGAGCGCGGTCCCCGCCAAATAAGGCAGCACAGAATCATTGGGAATGCCATCGAATGCGGCGGCAAAGCCAGCATCGGGTAGGCTGCTCTTGTCCAAAAGATAACGAATGCGAGAAAACATCGGCAGCAGGCGGGCCAACCATTGCATGCTCGTTCCGACAGCGGGGGGCAAATGAGCCAACCACTGTAAACGTTGGGTCTCAATATAGCGGCGGTAGCCGGCAAAGGCTTCGTCGCCACCATCACCCGAGAGAAAAACGGTCGCATATTTGCTGGCGGCCGCACAGAGCGCCATCGTGGGCAACGCCGAAGCATCACCAAATGGTTCGTCATAGAACCAACCAATCTGATCAACATGGTCCAAGCTGTACATGCGTTGGTTTACAAGTTTGTGCGCCAGGTTTGTTTGCCGACCAATCGCTTGCGCCAAAATTGTCTCGTCATAGGCTTCGTCATCAAATCCAACTGTCAAGGCGATTGGATTTACGCGCGCATCCGCAACGTTTGTCAAAGCAGCCACCAATCCACTGTCCAACCCACCAGATAGAAAGATGCCCACAGGTACATCACTGCGCAGGCGAATGCGCACCGCATCCGTCAATAAATCGGTAAGTTTTTCCAGATCTGGTTTGTTGAGCGCGCCTTCTGCCATGCTGTCATTGATCTGAAGCTGCCAATACGGGGCCAGCGTCGCGCGTTCTGGTGCATCCAATGAACCAAACAAGCTATGGCCTGCCGGTAATTTTTGATAGCCCTGGAAGATGCACGCCGTGTTGGGCAGATAGCCATAGGCCATATACTCTGCGACCGCGCTCAGGTTCAATGCGCGCTCGGCATCCGGCCAGGCAAGCAGCGCCTTGAGTTCAGACGCAAAACGAAACTGCCCGGTACGCGCCTGGTAATAGAGCGGCTTTTTGCCTAAACGGTCCCGCGCGACAAGAAAGGTCCGCTGCACACTATCCACAAAGGCCAAAGCAAACATGCCATTTAATGTTTCAAGCGCCTGGGGTCCTTTGCGCGCCAGCAACCGGAGCAAAACTTCTGTATCCGAACTGCCGTAAAACTGTTCTCCTTCGCGCGCCAGAGCCGTTCGCAATTCCACATAATTATAGATTTCACCATTAAAGGCAAGCCAGTAACGCCCATCCATCGTCTGCATGGGTTGATGACCAAGTTCGCTTAGATCAAGAATGCTTAAGCGCCTGAACCCCAGCCCCCAACCTGCCCCCTGCTTAAACCCTTGATCATCCGGCCCACGATGGTGCAATAAACGAGATTGTTGATCAAACAGTGCAATAGGCAGTTCAGGCGTTTGACCAAACCATCCACAAATGCCACACATAATTTTTCCTCATTCTTACTGCTTTATACCCGCGGGTTCCAATCGTGAAAACTCGTGGGCATAAAGCAGCTACGATGTCATGTCGAATGCGCCCAAAGGGGGGCATTGATCGGCAAATGCGGACGAGCATCTGGTATTTCCATCTGATCGTTCACGACCTCTTGGCGCGAGGTGAGAACAGGCGCAGCGCCAGGCAACTTACAGCCAGGGATGAGCTTCTCGATCTGGGCAACCACGCCATCGGGGCGCAACTGGTGCGCCAATTCGATCATCTGCGTAACCACTTCTTCGATTTTTTCATCGGCAACAGATAAGGATTCAGTGACGACAAAGATTTTCTGATGTTTTGTACGCTTATATTCTTCGGTTGCCAGGAAAAGTTCTTCTTGTAGCTTTTCGCCAGGTCGAATCCCACTAAAAACGATCCCAATCTCCTGCCGGTCTTGCCGGCCCGCCATCTGGATTAAACCCTTGGCCAAATCGAGAATCCGCACCGGTTCGCCCATATCGAGCATAAAGATTTCGCTGCCTTTTCCTAAGACGCTGGCTTGCAACACCAACTGGACAGCTTCGGGAATGGTCATAAAATAGCGGGTCATCTCTGGGTGGGTAATCGTGATAGGGCCGCCCGCCGCAATCTGTCGTTGAAAAATAGGAATGACACTGCCTCGGCTCCCTAAAACATTCCCAAAGCGCACCACCATATAGGGGCGTCCCGAACGCCGGGCTGCCGCCTGAACGAGTAATTCGGCGACTCTTTTGCTGGCGCCCATCATGCTGGTGGGATTAATCGCCTTGTCAGTCGAGATCAAGACAAAACGTTCCACCCCATACGCCTCGGCGGCCCGCAACATATTCTGTGTACCCAATACATTGTTCGTAATTGCCTCTTCAACGCTGGCTTGCATCAATGGAACGTGCTTGTGAGCGGCAGCGTGGAAAATAATTTCTGGGCGATATTGCTCAACTAGTTGCTGCATGCGTTTATTGTTACGGACATCCGCAACGATTTGTGTGATGGTTAGCGCTGGAAAGGTCGAGCGTAATTCTAACCCCACTTCAAAAATACTATTTTCGCCATGCCCCAACAGGACAATGTGGCTAGGCTGGCATTGGGCGATCTGGCGGCATAATTCGCTGCCAATCGAGCCGCCGGCGCCCGTCACCAACACAGTTCGGCCACAGAGTGACCCCGATACTTCCGCTTTATCGATCACCACATGTTCCCGATTCAACAACTGGTTGACGTTGACCATTGGCACCGGATTGATGGTCTTATAACCGGCAATTAATTCATACATGCCCGGCAAGCTGTAGATTTGCGCACTGGTTGCTTTGCACAGTTCATCGATCTGTTGCCCGCGTGCCCGTGTAATGGACGGAATCGCGATAATAATGCGTTGAATTTGATGTTGCTCGACCACCCTCACAAGCTGTTCGCAGGAGCCGAGTACAGGAACGCCTTGCACACGCATGCCAATCTTAGCGGGATCATCATCGACAAATGCGGTAACAACCATGTCAAGTTTGGGGTTGGAGCGAATTTCTCGAACCACCATCGTGCCCGCTACGCCGGCGCCAACAACCAGCACTTTACAGCTGCCGTTAACCAGTTGATGTTGGCGCCCCCAATCGTACAAGAAACGCACACCAAGTCGTACACCAGTCACAGCCAGACCCGTTAGAATGCCATCGATCAATGGCACAGTCCGGTAGATCGCCAAGTCCCAGTGGTTTAAGAAGTCATATAATCTGACAAATACAAGCGTCAAGACAACGGTCGCCAAGCCAATGGCCAGGGTAGTGACAGCCAGATCGTAGATATCGGCATACCGCCAATAACGATTGTAAAGACCAAATTTGTGGAAAATTATCAGCTTGACGGCTAAGGCCACACAGGTGTATAGGACGAGGCTTTGCCCTAATTCGGGGAACCACCATCCTGCGCGCAAGCTCAGAGCAATCAAAGGGCTGACGAGCAACAATAGAAAATCCAGTGCGAACACATGCCGATTGCGTAATTCTGAGAGATCTTGCAGCAGCGTAGGTCGTCCAAAAAGTGTGACCAGGGTCGCAAAGAGCAGCGAAAGGTAACTCTGCACAGTATACTGGCGCATGTAAGCGAGATCTAAGGCTAACTTGTGGGGCAGAATTTGCTCTTTGTAAAGGGTTTCCCAGTCTGGTCCAGTCAGGAAGGCTTCTTCTTGGTTATAGTAAAGCGAAGCTACGCTGGTAAGCCCCGGTCGAAAGGCCAATAATTGACGTTGCTCATCAGTATATAGCTTGACATATTGGGGATCTTCCGGCCGCGGCCCGACCAAACTCATCTCGCCCCGAAAGATGTTGATCACTTGGGGCAGTTCATCTAATTTCAAACGCCGTAACAGACGGCCAACCGGTGTCACCCTGGGATCATTGTGAATGGTAATCAAACCCCCTTGGCGGTCGGCACCAACGTACATGCTGCGAAATTTGTAAAGGGCAAAGGGGCTGCCACCACGGCCGACGCGACTGGCCTTATAGAAAACCGGCCCTTTCGATGTCAGCTTGACCGCCAACGCCAGGACAAGAAACAATGGTCCCAATACTGGCACAGCAGACACACAGATCAACAGATCAAAAAAGCGGATCCAACGAGCATCATCGCGTGCGGCTGTTCGTTCATAGTTGGCTGGGTTTAGGCTGTTTTGCATTGTTCAATAATCTCCAAAACGCCTTGAATTACATCCTCGACATCTTCATCACTCATTTTCGAGTAAATGGGTAGCGAGATTTCGCGTTGATATTCGCGATAGGCCACAGGGAAATCTAATGGTTTATACCCATAGGTCTGGCTATAGTAGGGGTGCAAATGCAGAGGGATGAAATGGACACTCGTGCCAATGTTCAACTGTTTGAGCTTTTCAATAAACTGGGCGCGGTCGATGGTCAACTGCGCTTGATGAAGGCGTAGCATATAAAGATGCCAAGCATGTTGCGAATCTTGGCGGTCGTAGGGCGTTTGCAATTCAGCCAGCGCGCCAAAGGCTTGATTATAACGCGCCGCAATCGCACAACGTCGCCGCCACATTTTTTCTGCCTTTGTAAGCTGAGCCAACCCCATGCTGGCAGCAATATCGGTCATATTATATTTATAGCCTGGTGCAACAATCTCGTAATACCAGGATCCTTCTGCCGTGTAACGCTTCCACGCGTCTTTGCTAATGCCATGCAATGCCATGATCCGGCAACGCTCGGCCAGCCGATCATCATCGGTGCAGATCATGCCACCTTCGCCAGTGGTAATCGTTTTAGTCGCGTAAAACGAAAAACAGACAAAGGAAGGCTGCACTTGATTACTGGCGCGACCAATCATGCGCCCTTTATATTTTGCCGGGAAAGCGTGGGCGGCATCCTCAATGACGTATAGACCGTGCTCGGTCGCAATCCGATGAATCTCATCTAGGTTTGCGGCCAGCCCTGCGATATGGACAGGAATAATCGCCCGCGTTTTGGGTGTAATCGCAGCCTCCAACAAGGCTGGGTTCATGTTAAAATCATCGGGGCAAACATCAACAAGCACAGGTCGTGCACCGAAATAACGAATTACTTCTGTCGTGGCAGCAAAGGTATAGGGGGTTGTAATCACTTCGTCTTCACTAGTCAGCCCAATTGCCTCTAAGGAAAGATGTAAAGCGGCTGTACAAGAGTTGACAGCGATCGCGTGTTTTGCCCCCACATACTGAGCAAATTCCTGTTCAAATTGTCGAGTACGCGGCCCCGTTGTGATCCAGCCTGAACGCACCGTTGCCACCATTGCTTCGATCTCCGTCTCATCTGTATCTGGCAGGGCAAACGGCAAAAAGGTAGGTCGCACCAAAGTTTTGCGTGTTGCATGGGCATCATCGCGAAAAACGCCATTTCCATTTATCGAGGGGCTTAATGCTTGTATCATTTGTATGAGATCCTCTCATTCTATACTTACCGAAACCATCGAAATAGCGATATCGTGAAGTACAAAAAACGGATCGCTCAGAGAGCAGCCAGTGTTCGTTTTATGACCCATCGCTATAGCCTAATCACCAAACCTTACTAGCTAGCAAAGTGCAATACCAGTTATAGGCAAAAGCGACTCCTTTCTGCAGCAACAAAAAAGGGACAGACCACCCCGTTCGGGCCGATCTGTTCAACAAAACGGAGTTTATCACTGTCGGACGTTGGCACTGAGGGCAGTGATAAACCAGGAGGTAGACGCCATTTTTTACTGACGCTTATTTCTCAAAAATCGATGGACTTTTATCTATGGACTTGCATTTATCTTACAAAAACAAAGAGTCTCCTAAAGATGCATTGACACCCTCTAATAAATTTGATATAATAAAAAAGGGACAGGCCACCCGTTAGGGTCGATCTGTTCAACAAAACAGGGTTCATCACTGTCGGACGTTGGCACTGAGGGCAGTGATAAACCTAGATTTAAGAGTCAATCAATTGATTGACTCTTTTTTTAGAAATTGCTAATCGAAAAGTTTTTAGGAAAGCCTTAAACTAGCTTGGACTGATAGTTTGGTGGTAATTAAAAGACTAGAATTGCATCTCCCTACCGGCTGATCGACTTTACACGCGATTTATTC
>JAPLGZ010000134.1:29127-33138 GCA_026389895.1 Chloroflexota bacterium
GCGATTTATTCTGCGTAGTGCAAATAGTAACGAATCTTGAATGTAAAATTAGCGCCGTCATAAAACTCAAATTTCTACCCAGAAATTTATGCCTAGCAAAAAAGCAGACGAAAGAGTGGCCAAATCGCTCACCAACCCACAACACCTCTGGAAATCCCTCTATCATTGTTCATTACCGATAAGCTGAGCGGCTGGATGTAATGAACTGTTGAGGAGCCTATCAATACAAATCAGTGACATTAATAGGCCCTTGCTTGCCATCATGGCTCCCCACTATATTGGGAGCAAATGAACCTTAAGATAACAGCCTAACCGAGTATAGTATCGTTTGGCGGAAAAATGTATTACAAAGTGCTGACAATAGCATCTATTCTTCGGCTTGTAGAGCCCACAAAACCACAAATTAATTCTCCACTCGTTAATTTAAATTTATTTATTTTGCCCATGATCGCACGTTAAGCCGAACTGATCAGGCGAAAAACCTGTCGTGGCTTCAAAAAAACCTGCAATCCCAGGCTTGATTGACTTTGCCTCTTGCTTACCAACGGTATACCTTACATTTTAAATGATATAAGTTGCCATTATACCCTGGATTTCTAAAAAATAATGCTTACAAAACACCGGCAAAGATATATCTTAGATACAGATCGCAAGATAATTAGCCATCAAGCTGCTTTTTAGGCTCCACTGGGAATTGGCGCTGCCAAGCGCCATACCCACCTTTGAGTGCGGCGGCGGTAAAGCCCATCGTGATCAGTTGGCGCGCAACGCGGGCGCTGCTGGCATCGTCTGGACAATGGCAATAGGCGACGATTGGCCGCTTCTGCTCCGTCTGGGTAGTCGCCCATTTCGTCACCTGATCCGGTGGGACCCGAACGCTGCTCGCAATCTGTCCTTCGTCCGCTTCATAGTGTGCCCGCGCCCGCACATCAAGCACGATGGGTGGATGCGCACTTGCCAATTGAGTCACCAATTGCTCGGGCGTGATGCGAGGAACACCGGTTGCTTCTGGTTCAAATAAGTCGGGGAAATCGCTTGCGCGTTCTTCAGGAAAAGTCTGTTGGGCACGGGCAACTCGACGTCCATACCAGGCGGAGAGCGGTGTGGTCGAGACACCATGCGCCAATACGGAGACTACAACCACGACACCAGTCACAGCAAGCAAATATTCCGCGCCCGGCACGTGGGCCTGGACAGTCAACAGAGCCAAGAGTAAGGAGTTAAGCCCTCGGGGACCGAACCAACCAATATAGGCTCGAGCCAGCGGGCTCATCTTGGCGCGCAGCAGCACCACCCCCAAACTGAGCGGGCGAATTAAGAACAGCGCAATAATGGCGAGCAACAGTGGCAGTAGCAGCGGAATCGTCCCCAGCAGGCTAGAGAGCACGACACCAAACAAGACGAAGGCCAACATCATGAGCATCTCGGCCGTCACTTCACCATATTCCATGAAACAGTCACACAGCGACACGTTAAAGAGTGTGATCGCCAAGCCGGCAAAGAACGAAGCCAAGAAACCATCACCATCAACCATCTGGCCCGCAGCAAAGGCGGCCAAGACGAGACCAATGCCATAGAGTGCTTGATATTCTCGACGGATGCCAAAATAGGCGTCCGTTTTGCCCATTAAATAAGCGCCAATCCCACCCACCGTCAGCCCGACGAGTGGGCTGAGCACAAGAATGCGAAACAAAAACAGCGCCCAATCGCGCAGACTGCCACCCTCGGCATTCAAGAGGGCAATTAAAATGAGCACAATGGGCAACACGACAATATCGTTCATCCCCGCTTCAACGCTCAACGCACGGCGCACAGCGCGCGGAATGCGCTCATCGCGAATTACGTCACGTAAGACTGCCGGGTCGGTGGAGGCCAAAATTGCCCCCAAGAGCAACGATTGCAAGGGTGTCGTGCCAATTAACAAAAAGGCCACACCGGCCACCCCCACGATCACGAGCAACGTGCCTGGCCCCAATGTCAAGACGGGCACAAACCAGTCGGCGCGCAGTTCATCAAGCTGTAAATTGACAGCATCCAGAAATAAGACCAGCGAGAGGCTGACGAGAGCAACGGCCTCTAACGCTGGATTATGCGCATCCAGGTCCAACAGACCTAGTCCGCCTTTCCCAAATAAAAAGCCAAGCCCCAGAAAGATAATCGGAAAGGAGAGCGGTGCGCGTTCGACCAGGCCAGAGGCTAAAGCCGTAACCAGGAGAACAACAGCCACGATTCCCATCCCCAAAACCAATGTAGACATCTATGCTCCTTATAACGTTTCTTGAAAAAATGTGGAAAACCTAGCTAAACGAGGGCTAAAATTACGACAAGCGGAGATACCAGGATCTGCGTACGAAGTTTATGGGCTCTATTATAACCAACTTGTGGGCAAATCATTTAAAAATGGAGGATGTGGAGAGCCTAGGTATGCCTGGCCTCTCCACATCCTCCATTTTATTTGCGGATCAATCAATGATAGGGTAACTATTGGGGGTACAGAACAGCCGCTGTCAACGGATTTAGAGAACGGATTGAGCAGATAGACGGCGCCCGAATCCGCTCTTGGTCATGCATAGCAACGAATTAGATTATTTAATCCGTTTAATTCACTCTCCAAATCCGTTGACAGCGGCTGCTGTGACCAAGCCTGCCACTCGGCCACAGCCATAATTTCAAACTAATGCTTACGCCTGGCTCGTCGCCTTTTGAGGCGCTTGCCCAAGCAGGGCCACGGCCACCCCAATAATCACCAAGACCAGCCCACCCAAGGCACTAATTGGTTCTGGCAGCGCAATACCCAGCACCGCGTCAAGCGAATAGGCCCCAGGCCCAATAAAGGCCAAGGCGAGTGCAATCACGAGGTAGGTGAGGGCTAGCTCCCACCCGCCTTTATTGGCCCACGGTCCTTTGCCCCAGTGGCCTTTGACAATCGCCATGATCATGGCGGCGATGATGCCCAAGTTGCCCAGCGGACTCAACAGACCGAGGGCGAAGAGTAAACCGCCGCCAAACTCGGAAAGTCCAGCCATAAAGGCCCAGAACGCCGCGGGTCGCATGCCTGTAGAACCCAACCAGCCTGTAATACCTGCCAAACCCGGTCCCTCAAACCAACCAAACAGCTTCTGTGCCCCATGACCAGCCATGAGCAACCCAATCACCAGGCGAACGATGAGTAAACTTAAATCATAATACATTTGACAATTCCTCTCCTGTTTTGTTTGTTAATCACAATATTCATACCTATACAGTACACAAATGAACCATTTAATTAAAAAAATTTAGGTGCGCACGGCTTCAAAGCCTCCTAGACGCGCCAACAGTTTGTGCAAGACCAGCCGCTCTTCTGGCTGATAATCCTCTAAAAGCTGCCGCTCAAAATCGCGCACAACCTGCAAACCCGCGGCATGCGAGAGCCGCCCTTCCGGCGTTATTTCGGCCAAAATACTCCGCCGGTCTTCGGGGTCTGGCACACGGCGCACCAATTTTTCCGCCTCTAAGCGATCCACAAGCTGCGTTGCATTGGATTTAACACATGATAGTTTAGCGGCCAGTTGCCCCAGCGGCAATTGACCACCCGCCGCCGTCAGATGGCGCAACCCGTTCCATCTGGCCGCCGACAGCTCGACCGCGGCCAGCGCCGCATCCAATTGCGTCTCAACGGATTTGCCGCTGTGCATCAGCGCTTCGATTAACTGATAGGGATCACAACTATTCATGCCCTCAATCTCGTTCATATCTAGATAGTACATCTAAGAACTAAATTTGTCAAGTCCCCAATTTGGGCGTATAGCAGAATAAGTTATCATATGCTTACACTAAAAGATAGCATCCTTACTTAAATTATTATATCCCGTAAATAAAATGTCCTACACATAACGTGAGTTCGACATAAGCAAAGGGAAGCGAAATAGAAAAAGAGAATCCCAATCGAGTAAGATAGAGGTGGACACAACCATCTCAACAAGAAAGGATTCTCTCATGGATATTGTACCGTTATTCTGCGATATTGACGAT
>JAPLGZ010000516.1 GCA_026389895.1 Chloroflexota bacterium
GGCATCGATCCGCGCTTTCATACGCGAATTTTTCAGGTCTTTCAGACTCTTCAACCCCGCGATGATGTCGAAGGCAGTGGCATGGGATTGGCCATTGTCAAAAAGCTGATTGAAACGCGCGGTGGCACCATTCGCGTTGAATCTAGCCTCGGTCAAGGCACGACTTTTCGCTTTACCTGGCCTGGTGTTCTGCCCATCGCGGCGCGCGCCTCAGGCATCCCTCGCCAGGCGCACTAAATTTGAGGGCGGCTGCTGGCAAGTGGGGGCGAAGCCGCTCAACGCTAAGCGGATTGGTGAGCGGCGCTTCGACAAGCGCATGCAACCTGGAGCGAAGCGTAACAGATCCGACTGAAAATAGCTGAGGCAAGGAAATATTCCATTGAAACCGACAACACGCTTTCCACTAACCAAAGAACCAGAACCAGCCACAACTGCCCAGGTAAGACCCTGGGTGATTCGTCTCGCACGCCTGGGCTATATCGCGAAGGGGACGATTTTTCTCGTCGTCGGTCTACTGGCGGCCAAGGCAACTTTTGCCCTGGGCGGTAAACTCACCGATCAGGTGGGCACCTTGCAGATTATTGACCACCAACCACTGGGCCAACTGCTGCTCAGTCTGTTAGCCGCGGGTTTGCTGGCGCACGCCCTTTGGCAAGGATTGCTGGCTCTGCTCGATCCAGAACAGAAGGGAACGACACTGGCTGGCCTCGCCATGCGGATTGGATTTGCCATTAGCAGCGTGTTGTACGGTGGGCTGGCTATCTCTGCGATACGCATTTTGTGGGGCGCGGGCGACCAGAACAGTGAAGGCGTAACTGAACACTTGACCGCCCAAGTGTTAGCCTATCCGCTCGGTCCATGGCTCGTGGGCCTGGTTGGCATGGGGATGGTGGGGCTCGGTCTGTACCAATTCTACAAGGTGTATACAACCCGCTTTTTAACTGAGTTGGATTGGACGGCGCTAGACCGTCCCACACGGTGGTGGGTGACGGGCAGCGGCTACCTTGGCCATATCGCCCTCGGGGTCGTCTTGCTCCTGAGCGGTAGTTTTCTGTTGCAGGCTGCGGTCAAGCTCAACCCGCAGTTAGCTGGCGGCATCCAACAAGTGCTCCAAACCTTAGCCCGCCCGCCTTATAGCCCCTGGAGCGTGGCCGCTATCGCCGTTGGCCTGGTTGCGTACGGCTGTTTTACCTTCACCTTGGCCTGCTATGCCCATTGTTTATTTGCCTATGATCCTGACCAAGCCTGACCGCTGGAGATTCACCATGACCCAAAAGATGCAAGTGATTATCAATCCCGTGGCTGGCCAAGATGAGCCCGTTTTACAGCAGCTCAATGCCGTCTTGCGCGAATGCGCGGTAGACTGGGAGATCGCAGTGACCAAACAAGCCGGCGACGCGCGCCGATTTGCCCAACAAGCGGTCCATCATGGGGTGGATATCGTCGCAGCCTATGGCGGCGATGGCACCGTCGCCGAGGTAGCCAGTGGCCTGGTTGGTTCATCCGTGGCGCTCGCGATTTTACCTGGCGGAACCGCCAACGTGATGGCGCTGGAGTTGGGGATTCCCACGGATCTCGCGCAAGCGGCCCGTTTGGCGTGTGGGGTTGAGAGTAGGCTTGAAAAAATCGATATGGGGCAGGTCTATGACAAGCACTTTCTGTTGCGGGCGGGGGTTGGCCTGGAGGCCGCGATCACCGAACAAGCCGATCGATCGCTCAAAGACCGCCTGGGCATCCTTGCCTACTTTTGGTCAGCGCTGCGTAACTTGCGTAATCCAGAGATCGCCCATTATCAGTTGGTCCTGGATGGGCAGGCCATTGAATGTGCGGGTGTAACCTGCACA
>JAPLGZ010000540.1 GCA_026389895.1 Chloroflexota bacterium
TACAGAATATGCAACAATCGATTTTCCGTGGGGGTCAATGTAATTTGTTCCTCACCAACCACCGCATATTGTTGGGCAAAATTAATGCGCAATTTTTCGTCGATCAACAATTCGGGGTCGGCCACTTGCTCATTGGCCACACGCAACAAAACACGCCGCACCCGCGCCAAAAGTTCGGAAAATGCGAAAGGTTTGGTAATATAGTCCTCAGCAAAACGGCTGAGCCCTTCTACTTTTGTATCTGTGTCGGAAAGTGCAGAAAGGAAAATAATGGGAATATCACCCCGATTCCGCAATTCAGTAGCAACGGCGAACCCATCCATGCCAGGCATCATGATATCTAGAATGACAAGGTGTGGCAGACCTTCGCGTTGGACAATTTCTAACGCTTCCGTGCCACTGCTAGCCGCGTAGACAATATAACCTTCGCGTTGTAGCCGCAAATTTAACATTAAACGCGTGTCAGCAGCGTCATCTACGACAAGAATACGTTTAGGATCGTAATTGGTTGATGCATTTTGTTCAGTCATTGGACGTTTTCACCTCGGAAATAAGAATCGTTATAGTAATCTTAAAACTAATCTAATGTTAAGTCCAAATCAAGCTTACGCTTATTTTTCTTATCTATGCTTTTTGCAGGCAGATAGTTCGATTTCTAAGGTTTGCTTTCGCATGGCTTGAAAGATCAGCTAGCAATTTACACAGAAAACACTTGATTGTTGGATACTAAACATTACAATGTCGATCAGATAATAATGACCAGTTCACTAGTCGTCACCGATACTTTTATGATACTTGTCAGGTGAAAGGAATATTACATAACCTGACGTTTCGGATAAATGCTCATTATTATACCAGACAAACATTACGATTTATATTACGATTATCGAGGAAGCTTACGTATTTTACATCAGATTCTATAAAGGTTTAGGCAAATATATATGAAATGGCATAAACGCAAGTTAGTAACGATTTTTTTCGTGCTTATGATCATCGTTGCCTTTGGTGCAGGTAATCTTACCGGCTTTCTGGCGCGTCCCGTATTGGCAGCAGAAGCACCGCCGGAATTCAAGGTCTTTTGGGAAACTTGGGATCTGGTGCTCGCCCATTTTGTTGATCGGGATAAGATCAACTTTACCAACATGACGTATGGCGCGATCCAAGGCATGTTGGATACGCTAGGGGACAAAAATCACACCGTCTTTTTCCCACCAGAGGTTGCCAAGCAACAACAGAATTCGCTGGAAGGTTCATTTGAAGGCATTGGCGCCTATGTTTCACGCGAGAAAGAGCAATTTACGATTACTGCGCCCATTCATGGTTCACCAGCAGAGGCGGCGGGGATTCTCGCCGGTGATATTGTATTAGCAGTAAACGGAGAAGATATCACCAGCTTACAGGAATGGGAAGTTATTGGCAAAATTCGCGGTCCAGCCAACACCCAGGTAGTCTTAACGGTTTTACATCCTGATGCCGTTGACCCAGTACAAATCACGATCACACGTGGGCGCATTACGATCGACAGTGTCTTATGGGCCAGAATTCCGGGCACGAATCTAGCCTACATTCAGATTACTCAATTTGCAGCCAACACAAGCAAAGAGTTACAAACTGCGTTGCAAGCCGTTCAAACGGAGAGTGAGAAAGGGCCCAAAATCGAAGGTTTGGTGCTCGATTTGCGCAACAATCCTGGTGGTTATTTGCAAGAAGCCATTCGGGTGGGCAGTCAATTTTTGCCAGTAGGGGATATTATTCTCAATGAGCGCGATGCAGAGGGAAAGATTTCCTCATATAAGGTGGAAGATGATGGGCTAGCGCGTGAGATTCCAATGATCGCCCTGATCAACGAAGGTTCAGCCAGTGCAGCTGAAATTTTGGCCGGCGCTTTGCAAGATAACAATCGGGCAAAGTTAGTTGGCCAAACCACCTTGGGTACGGGCACCGTCTTACAGCCGTTTACTTTGAGTGACGGTTCGTTGCTCCGCCTGGGCGTCACGAATTGGTTGACCCCCAAATTGGCGTTGATCAAGGATCAGGGCATCCACCCCGATGTCAAGATCGAACAAAAGCCATCCGTGAAGATGGTTGATGGCACCCAACTCCAGCAGATGACACGCGACCAGTTGTTAGATCAAGAAGATCATCAGTTTAATTCGGCGCTATTGTTGTTACAGCTTCAGACGCTGCCGAAGGCCAAAACAACTTCGACAGGCGCGACCCAGTAAGTAGGGAGACCGGTAAACAGGGAGTGGGCAAATGCTCCCTGTTTACCGGTCTACTGGTCTACCCTTCTACTTATAAAGGCCATGTTTAAAAATATAGGCCTCTACAAGCCGGGGCACCTGATGGCGGATTGGTTGTCCAGTCTGCACACGAGCCTGGATAATATGGCTGGCAATCTCGATTTCGGGCATATCAAGAATGATGACACGGTCCAGAATGCCCGGAATAGCGGCCTCTAGACGCGCCCAATCTAATTCCACATCGTGACGGCTGAGGGCCACTAATCGACAATTTTCGACCAACCAAGCCGATTCATGCCAAGTGGGCAGATCGCGCAGACTGTCCATGCCCATTAAAAAATAGAGCTCAACATCGGGGCCTTCTTGCTCACTGAGCAGACGCACCATATCAGCCGTATAATGGGGCCCAGAACGGTCGGCGTCAATGCGACTGACGATCAGATATTCTACATCTGCAGTGGCTAGCTCGGCCATACACACCCGCTCCTGCACTGGCGTCAGTTTGCGATCTTGCTTGTGCGGTGGATCACCGGCGGGCGCCAGGTAGATACAATCGAGTTTAAGTTTATACCACGCCTCTTCGGCCAAAATTAGATGACCAACGTGAATCGGATCAAAGGTGCCGCCAAAGACGCCAATCCGACGTTTGGCAGGGGCGTTAAGGGGAGCACTTGCCAAAGCATCGTCGATTTGACCTGTCACAGTCATGCTTATGCCAACTTTCTGTACGTCAGTTTTCGAGAAATATAAAAATGCTCATCTGGGCAAGTACATCAATGATTTGCCCAGATGAGCGTCAGAATTTAGGTTATCTAACTGCTTTTTTTATCCAACGACTACGCACCATCGACGTTTTCATAGCCCCAAACGAGTTCAATATCCCCCATGCGCACTTTATCTCCATCTTGCACGCCAGCCTCGCGTAACGCATCGAAGATCCCCATTGCCTTCAAAATCCGCTGGAAACGCATGGCCGCTTCGTAATAAGTCCACTGGGTTTGGTGGGCAACGCGTTCAATCGCCGTCCCTTCAATCATCCAGGTATGTTCACCAAGCCGGTAAATCTGGAAGGCTTTGTCATCTCTGGGCGCTTCAATTTCTGGCAACGTTTGCGGCTTATCGGTCTCTTCGGGCACAGGCAAAGCATCCAGCATAACCTGCACTCGGTCTAGCAACTCAACAAGGTTCTGATGGGTTGCCGCGCTAATGGCCATCACCGGTAAACCGCGCGCCTGAACAGCCTGCTCGACTTCCGGCCATATCGCACGAGCGTGCGGCAGATCCATTTTGTTCAGAACCACGATTTGCGGCTTATCGATCAAAGCGGGGTTAAAGAGCGCCAATTCCTGGTTGATGGCCTCAAAGTCACCTAAGGGATCGGGGCTGTCGCCATTTAACAGGTGAATCAAAATGCGCGTACGTTCGATATGGCGCAAAAATTCCAGCCCAAGGCCGATCCCATCATGCGCGCCTTCTAGCAAGCCCGGAATATCGGCCAGCACAATCTGGCGATGGCGGACTTCCGCGACCCCCAGATTAGGAATCAGCGTGGTAAAAGGATAGTCGGCAATTTTGGGTTTGGCTGAACTGACAACACTGAGCAGCGTCGATTTACCCGCATTGGGTACGCCGATAATCCCCACATCGGCGACGAGTTTGAGCTCTAGTTCCAGCGCAAATTCTTCGCCTTTTGTGCCATTTTCGGCAATGCGTGGCGCCTTGTTTTGGGCTGACTTAAAGACAGTATTGCCGCGTCCGCCCTGGCCACCGCGCGCCAATAAAACTTTTTGGCCAGCATGGGTGATATCAACGACCACTTCGCCGGTTTCGGCGTTGCGCACCACCGTGCCCGGTGGCACGGGGATATAGAGATCTTCTCCACTCGCCCCGGTACGGTTTGCGCCTTCACCGTGACCGCCCCGTCCAGCGCGATAGACTAACTGATTATGAAACGAAGAAAGCGTATTCAGGCCAGGGTCAGCGACGAAATAAACGTGGCCACCCCGCCCGCCATTGCCGCCCGCGGGCCCGCCGAGCGGCACATATTTCTCACGGCGGAAGGCGACAACGCCATTCCCACCGTCTCCTGCTTTAACATTGATGCGTGCTTGATCTTGAAACATAGCTTCATTGTAACGAAGAAAGCACCAATCAAACAAAAATTGATCGGGGGTTGTAACGATTACTCTGCGTGACCCCATTCTAACTGCTCAGTGGGCGCACGGTAAGCCATGCTCGGGTTAAGGAAGGGAGGGGAGGGTTGCTCAATTTAGCCAGCGCCACCCATCAAATTTAAATTGCTGCCTACCGGCCGCGCTACTTGACAATGCGGCATAAACTGAGTACGCTCAGGCCTATAATTTTGTTAGGCTCAATTCGTAACCATCAACTATCCTCTTACTTGTTACCAAATTTTTGATCAAATGCGAGGCAGGCTCTTGAACAGTCATGATCCACTGGGCGATGTAACTCGGCCGGAAGGCAAACGACGAGCGCCCACACTCTTTCGCTTTTCTCTGCTATGTGGCATTGTCTGGTTCGTGCTTATCCTGGGGATGAGCGCATTCCAGCCAGTCTTTGCCAATGTCCAATTGCAAGCAACCCCGCCAGATGAACATACCGTCCAACAGGGTGAAACCCTTAGTCAGATTGCTGAAAAATATCATGTAGCCCTGAATGTGCTGATGTTCTACAATGGTATCAGTGATCCCAATGATATCTATGTGGGCCAAACGTTGGAATTGCCGCCACCTGCGACACCCACGCCAGCCGACACCTATCAAGTGAAAAGCGGCGAAACGCTTAGCCAGATCGCTGAGGCGCAGCATGTCCCGCTAGATGAATTGATGCGCCTCAACGACATTACAGATCCTGATGCTGTCTATCGGGGCCAGGTATTGCATCTGCCGTCGAAAAATTCGGCCAGTACACCCACTGCGACCGCGACGGCCACCGACGAACGCACGACGGCGACGCGTATCCCTGCGACGCCTCTGACCGCCTCTCCCACTGCGACAGCTTCTGCCACCGCAACAGCCACACCAACGGAGACACCAGAAGCATCCCAAACCAAGGGCACACGGGCCGCCACCTATACCATTCAGGCTGGTGAAACCCTTAGCCAGATTGCGGAAGCCCAAGGTATCGCTTTGAATGTGCTGATGCAGTTCAACAATATCACCAATGCCAATACGATCTATCAAGGCCAGGTGCTACAGTTGCCTTCGGTCGCCACGGAAAAACTGACGGCCACCGAGGAGGCAGCCACTGGCACCGCGACGACAACCGCCACGCCAACCGAAGAGATTGTCGAAGAAACAGCGGCCCCCAATACGCCAGAAGCCGAAGCGATTGCTTCATCGGGTAACTTGATCGCCTCACTGAATCAGGTGTATACCATTCGTCAGGGTGATTCGTTACGGCTGATTGCACTGCGCACGGGTGTCGATCTGGAGGCGCTGAAGAAGCTCAATCATCTGAATGACGATCGCGGCGTTAGCCTAAGCATTGGCATGACGCTGACCTTGCCGGCCACCGGCAGCGAATTGCAACCGGTCAGCCACGAGGAGCAATATGTGGTGCAGGCGGGTGATAGTTTGGGCCGCATCGCCGAAAAATTTGATCGCACATTGACAGAGATGCTGCAAGCCAACTATATCTCGAATCCAAATGATATCTATCCTGGGCAAAGTTTGACGATCCCCACCAAAAAAGACGATACCAAACAAGTGGCGCAAGTGGGTCCGATGCGGAGCGGTTTCTACTATTATACCGTGCAAAGTGGCGACACGATGGCGCAGATCGCCCAGCGCTTTGACAGCACACAGCTCGCCATCCTCGATTATAACGATTTGCCCGATCAGGAGACGGTATATCGCGGTCTAGAAGTGCGCATTCCCTTTGGGCCATCACCTTTGCCGGTAAAGCTCCCCCCCGGGCCAGCCTCTGGCACACGCTTTCTGGTTAGTGTCAGCCGGCAGCAATGTTTGGTCTTTCAGGGCAGCCGCGTTTTATACAGTTGGAGTTGTAGCACAGGCTATGGGGAGTGGAAAACCCGCATTGGCACCTTTGCTGTGCAAAGTATGTACGACGTGGCAAAAAGCAGCGCGTACCAACTGGATATGCCCTATTGGTTGGGCATTTACAATGTAGGGACCTATGAAAATGGGATTCACGGTTTGCCCACACGCTGGGCGACGGGGAAGAAGCTATGGGAAGGGCTGATTGGCCAGCCGGCCACTTTTGGTTGCGCCATGTTGGAAGATGAGAACGCCGCAAAATTGTATAAAATGGCCTATATCGGTATGCCAGTCTATATTGTTAATTAAACAGCCCGCTAGGCGACTAAAGCCGCAGTAACCGTGGTGAATCCACCTTCTGTGGGTTGCGCCACGATTGGGCCTGATTTTACACACGGCAAGGTTTTGTAAATCGTTTCTTACCTAGCAAGTTACCTAGCTAAAAAAGTTTTAGGCAGTTGGCAGATAAAAATAAGCACTGGAGAGAAGTTCTCTCCAGTGCTTATTTTTATCTGCCAATCAGGATTACGAATCCACCCTGTAAAATTTATTAGAGAGGCACATGGCATGCGCCTTTGTATTTTATATGGAGTGACTAGAGCAATAAAGTGCCCTTAATCAACTACCGATGCTACTAAGAGCGTCCTAACTATCCACCTGAAACCTTCACTTAAAATGAGGGTTCCCCTCCTCTTCGGCGTAAGAAGAGGAGGGGGCAGGGGCGTAGAACGAGGAATGAACGGTGTTGCTAATCCATCTGGGCATCAGGACACCGAAGAGGTCGACAAAAATAAAACTTAATGGCAATGATCAGCAAAAGGCTCATCATGCTATCCAGCAAACTTATTACTTATACTAAAATTACTAAACTGTTGTGCTGTTGCTAAGCATACCGGTAAAAAGATTTATTGGCTATAGATATAGATACAGTAATAAGAGCTACCTCAAGATACATTACTACTAGAGCTACCCTGACTTAGCAGTCACTTAACAATCCAAATAAATTAAGGGGTAGCAAACCGTTTCACCGGGATCTGTGGCTTGACAACGTTTTGATAAACAGCAGCCATATCTGGCGAAAAGCCCATCCCAGCCGAGCGCTGCGGTACACGTAAAGCCTCTGGCTTATCGGTATTATTGGCCAATGCCTGACGAGCGATAATCGCCGCGTGTTTGCGGGTGCGGACATCAAGCTTGTCAAGAATATTGTGGACGTGGTTTTTCACAGTGCCCAATTCAATGCAAAGGCTGCTGGCGATTTCTTGATTGCTGGCGCCCTGTTCAATTAGGTCTAGCACTTCACATTCGCGTTCGGTCAATTCGGCATACAAGTGATTAGGATTCATATCCTTGAAGCCATTTAACTCAGTGACCAGATTTTTCAGTTCACTAATCCGCGAAATCAGAGCGGCAGCAATCCCTGGCGAGACTAAAAATTCGCCTTGTGAAACACAACGAATTTTTCTAACCAAATCGGTGAGTGATTCGTCGGTATTCACATATCCCGCAACACCTTCTTCGATGCAACGCAGAATAACCGCCTTTGATTCTGTTAGCCCAGTAATTAAAACTTTAATCGTATTATTAAGTTTTGCAACAGCCCGGGTGAGCACAAAAGCGCCATCATTAGGCAACGTTACACTCACGAGCACGATATCGCAAGCATGTCGCTTAAGCATAGATAATGCTTCATCAGCGACCGCTACACAGCCAATAACCTCAATATCTGGTTCACTGCGCAAAACGGTGGCTTTTAGATCACAGATGAGACGGGTCTCATGAACAATTAATACACGAATCATAAATTTCCTCCTGCGAACAACCTCTAACATTCTACTCTGCTCGGTGCGTGAAGAAATTGTCTCAGAGTAAAAGGTAGTGCAGCAAGCTAGCTAGCATGCTTGCCGATATAGTCATTTTATTAGTGGGTGTAAAGGGGCTGTTGACCCGCTGCCAACTCGTACACACCATCTACTAGAGCAATGTGTGCATCTTTTTTCTCTATATATTTAGCAACTTTGGTCGCTGCCATATCACTCATGCGATAGTAAGCGGCATAAGCGCTTAGAACTAAGACACAGACGGGGGATTTAATTAGATTTAATTGATTGATTACTTCAAGGCCACTCATACCCGGCATATCAATATCAAGCACCAAAACATCTGGGCTCAATTCTTTCGCCATTTGGAGGGCGGCATGGCCATTATCAGCTTCACCAACGACTACGATATCAGAAGAATGTTCTAATAAACAACGAATGGCCGTCCGTATACCCGAATGGTCGTCTGCTAGGGCTACCCGTATCATAATTAATTTGCCTCATCTGGATTTATGCTAGAAGACAAAGCTCGGCTCGATCCTGGTGTGACAATCGTAATGATGCTCGTGGCTCTGACTTTTATATAAATAAAAAACGTGTTTCCTTACGAACAAGGATACACGTTTTTGTAACAGTTTGCTATGGGGAATATTGCTACTCTTTGAGGTAGGGAATTCCCTACCCAGAAGGTGGGGTCAGCCAGCCTTTTTTTACTGCTGACATCACAGCCTCTAGCCGTGAACCGACTTGCAGCTTCTCGAACACGCCACCCATATGCTTCTCGACAGTTTTATCGGCGATACCCAGGGCTAAGGCAATTTCTCGGTTCGTTTTACCCAAGGCGGCCTGTTTGAGCACCTGCATTTCGCGATCAGTTAATTCCACCTCCTCTTGCTGGTGGCTCCAACCGATCATTTGGGCTGCGGCCCGGCGGCTGATCCATCCCTTTTCGCCGCGCGCGATCCCGCGGACAGCATCCACGATCAATTCGGGTGCTTCCTCTTTGGTTAAATAACCCACTGCCCCGTTAGCGAGTAGACTGCGCACATAGACTTCATCGTCATGGGCGCTGAGGGCCAACACTTTGACGGTCGAGTTGATTGCCTTGAGCTTCTGGGCCACTTCAACGCCCGATAAACCCGGCATCTCCATATCCAATAGCAAGACATCTGGCCCCAACTGCGCAAGCTGAATCAGGACATCGGGGCCATTATCGACTTCCGCCACGACGAGAATATCTGCCGCCTTCGCCAGCATCGTGCGGATGCCCGTGCGTACGATAGGATGATCATCTGCCAATACGACGCGTATAGGTACCATAGCCCACCTTTATCTTTCACTTTGGCCAACAGCCGCCATGATAAAAGATTTGAAGTTGATTTAGTAGATCGGATCTGTGGATTTTATTGATGCAACAACGCGAATTGTGGTCCCCCTCATAGGTGCGGACCAAACGTAGAAACGGCCACCAACAGCTTCAATTCGTTCTTGTGCGCTACTTAGACCAAGATGCCCCTGCCTTACTATTGTAATCCAAGTGGGCGGAACATCAAACCCACAGCCATCATCAATAATTTCTAATATAATTTCCTCGTCTTGGGCTTGCAATCGAATCTCTACATGGTGCGCATCGGCATGTTGTTCGATATTTTTGAGCGCCTGTTGGCAAACATGATATAAAGCGAGCCGCAGTGGCAGAGGTAAGTCTAGTTCAGCAGTAGGCAGCTTTAACTCAATGTGGAGAGAGGGATGGTCTACTTGTAAGCTTTTTACGTAGGCTTGCAGCGCAATGATCAGGCCAAACGACATGAGAGCCAACGGGTAGAGCTGCTGATGTAACAGCCGCAATTGTTTTGAGACATGCCCAATACTTTCACGAATTTGTAATACTTCGGCCAGCATAGCCGCCATTGATTGTGCAGTAGGGTCGCTCTCAAACGCGGTATTCATAGTATCGGCCAGAGAGGCCAACGTAAAATTTAGAGTTTGCAAATCTTGTAACGGTTCGTTATGCAGCTTGTGGGCCAACGCCATATGCTCGGCAATCCGGCGATCATGCAAACGGTGGTGCAGTTCAGCGCTTTCTGCTGCCCGTTGCTTATGCGAGACCAGATCAAAAATCGCCACTAGATGGTGGGGGGGCGTTGCGTCACGCTCCGCAACCGGCGCGGGGAGGAGTAGCGATGTCAGCCGGATTTCCACCGGAAATTCGCCGGTATCTTTATGTCTGCCCTGTAATTCTGTCTGGAAGGTCTGTAAAGGCTCATTTAAAGGTCGGCTGGCGGGGCCAGTATACCAGCTAGGTAGACAATTTGGCAGCAATAATTGAATGGGTTTGGCTTGCAATTCCTGGCGATGATAGCCAAAAAGCACTTCTACCTGCGCATTTATCTGCATCATGCGGCCCGCCTGGTCAATTAGCACCATCGCATAGGGCGCTACTTCAAATAGAGTCTCAACCATCTTGATAATTCCAGTGGGGTACAGAGATAAAAACGAATATATTATAAAGTAAAATTTCTACTCTTTGCAGGTCCGCTTAAAACCGCACCAGTGCTGTTGACCACTCTCTTGATAGCCCATTAATCTCGTTGAGCACCGCTTGTCACGCTGAACCCTATGGGTTGCCGGCTGACCTCCGAATTACCAGGCGCCTTAGTTTAACACTATTTTAACTTACAAACTACTAAAATTACAGGTGCTTTGGGTCTAGCGGTAAATTCCTAGCGCAAGCAAGCCGACGCCACCAGGCGCTAGGCCAAACGGGAAAAAGAACCGACCAGGATTTATCCTGATCGGGTGTTAATGTGTATAGGACATTCAGCCAGCGATGCGTCACTTTCTATGCCGCCCACCACTATGATGCCGAGATAAAATAGCGTAGGCTATAGTGCACCAGACAATGGCGAGTTGCTGCTTTGCGATAAGATAGCCAGTAAAACAGCCAGCGAAATATCATAGAATGTGTAATTTTGGACAGTGCCATCGGCAGCAGGGGTCTGGACCTCCACCTGTTTCCCGTCTGGTGAGATCGCCATTAACGAAAGCAAGGCATTGCCTTTCGTGCGACTTGGCAACGAAGAAGGTACAGCACCATCGCTGCCCAAAGTGACAATTAGCCAGCTAATTTGCGCCTTGCCACAGACTTCGGCCAGACTTGTGGCATCATCAACTTCAGCCACCACCTGCAGGCCAGGCGTTGTCGAAAAAACACGCCCAAGCATCTCACGCAATAAACGCGGCTGGTTCGCTAATACAATTTGCTGAAAGGAGTGGACAGTAGCGTTCATTGTTTGATTATGCACTGGATTATGGCTATAGGTATGTGCAGGTTGATTATTTTTTTCTCGCACTGGATTGCTACGCAAAAATTGACCTGTACGCTGCATGATAATATTCCAGCGCCAACTTTCGGTTAAATTCATAGAATAGCTCATCAGGTTCCCTTCCATTCAACGATCTATAGAGATGAGACCGGGCGTCATGTAAGCCTTTGGCAAAGAAAATAATCTCACTGCTGACTCTGCTTGGCGACACTAACACCGATTAAGCCAACCATGCTTAGTAAAACAACAATGGTGTGCCGATGATGGTGGATAGATTGGCCTGCAGTGGCTATCCCGATAGTGGCTCAGTTGTTGCCTCTAAGGCAAAAATCCAACCTGCTATCTATGCTACGCATCTTTGCTGTGGCGGAAGCCGAACCTGCTATTAAGTCTCACGTTTTGCGCTGTATCTGCTGATAAGAAGTTAGCTTTACTCTCTTCTTAAGAACATTGCCTACACTATAACAGTGCTAGCAAGTGATGACTATGGATAAAGATACAGAGAGTAGATACATTTAAAGATAGTTGTTGCATCTGTACCTTCGTCTATATCCCAATCTCAGGCCCGCTATCTATTGTATTGGTAATGGTGGTTTGTTAAGATCAAACAGGCCGATAAAACGCCCTGAAAGGTCTTGTGAGTGACTGGCGGCTTTTCCCCTCCCAATTGCGCCGAAACAGGTAATGTTTACTAGAAGCCTTCAGTCCGCTCTGCTAGTGCAAAGCAACGTGTAGTGCGAAAAAACGTGGCAACTAAGCTAGTCTGCCGTCTGATGCACAGAATTATATGATTGAACTTATTAGCAATCGAGAAACAATCACAAAAAGTGAGGGAAGAAGATGACAAAGACAATTACAGCATTATTCGATGACAAAGGCGTTGCGAGAGGTGCGGTCAACGAACTAATCGATGGTGGATTTGATCCCAATCAAATTAGTCTGGTTGCCCAATCCGATGGCGATCAAACAGTTACGTCTGCCAACAATCTGCACACGTCAGCAACCACCGAGACAAAGGCCATTGTCCATGATGCAGGCATTGGGGCTATCGTGGGCGGCGCGGGTGGGCTGATCCTCGGGTTAGCAGCCTTGGCGATCCCAGGGATAGGCCCGATTGTGGCGGCAGGCCCGATTGCCGCGGCGCTGGCTGGCTTGGGGGTTGGCGCAGCGACAGGTGGCTTGGTTGGTGCCATGGAAGATCTAGGGCTTTCGTACGAGCAATTGGAATATTATGCCGAAGGCGTGCGGCGCGGCAATACGTTAGTCACTGTGCACACAGATGAGGCCAATTTCGAGAAGGCCCAGGAAATTCTCAATCGCCATCACCCCGTTGATTTAGAGCAGCGCAAGGCCGAGTGGCTCAAAGATGATGTTGCCGCTATGCCCGCCGAGACAGCCCCGCTGTCCGCCAGTTCAACGGGCGTCGCAACGGATACGCTGCCCGTTGACAGCCCTTTGACCAATAACAATCCAAGTCTGCAAACACCTAACAATCAGCCAAACGCCTAAAGCAGACGGTGGATGACACACCCAGTATCGCAAAGAGCGGGCCGTTGGCAAGATGCCAACGGCCCGCTCTTTTTAGATAAATAAACCTGGCAATCTCACCAATTTGTCAGCCGGCCACGAATGGTATTTAAGCCAATAAACCAGTAACGGATCACCCAATCTGTTGGGCGCGGTTTCAACCGCTGCCAGTTTTTGCATCATATTGACGCAAGATTTGGACAACCGCTTTTTCTTCAATATCCAGCGCAAAGGGCGCATCATCCACCTGCTCAGCGGCCTGTTGCATGGCCGTGAAGAGTGAATTATCGCTATAAGCCGCCGGAATTGCTGGATGTACATAATATTGCCGGCAGACCGTGGGCGTATTGTTCAGCATATGGGCGGCCTCTTTGATACTTTTGACCAAGTTGGCTTTGCATTCCTTCACTGTTTGGGCTGGCCCAAACTGATAGAGGGCGCTGGCGGCCGCTACGGTGCCACCCCACGTACGGAAGTCTTTGGCCGTAAAATGTTCACCCGTAATTGTATGCAAATAATCATTCACATCGGTCGATTGCACGGTGTGACGGCTACCCCCATCATCGATATATTGAAAGATCGTCTGGCCCGGCAATTCTTGGCATTTTTTGATCAGTCGCACCAATTTTTTGTCCTCGATGGCCATCTCACAGAGTTTGCCACTTTTGGCCTTAAATTTGAGGCGAATGGTCCCTTCGGCCAGTTGCATATGGCGTTTGCGCAGCGTCGTCAATCCATATGATTGATTTTGCCGCACATATTCTGGGTTACCAATGCGAATATGTGTCTCTTCTAACAAGCGCACCACAATCGCCACCACCTTGGCCTGTGACAAACAGGGGGCTTTTAGATCCATCGAAACCTGAGCACGAATCGCCGGTAGCCGCTCGGCAAAAGGTAAAAGCCGGTTGAATTTAGCGAGATTGCGCACCTCTGCCCAACGTGTGTGGTAAATATATTGCTTGCGCCCCTGTTCATCGCGGCCGGTAACCTGAATATGGCCATTGGACTCGGCGCAGATCCACACATTCGTCCAACCGGGTGGAATGACCAGCGTCTTAAAACGTTCGAGCAGCGCAGGATCACGGATCAGGTCCCCGTTTTCATCGCAATAGATAAAGCCCCGGCCGCGACGTTTGCGTTGAAAGCCTGGTTGATCATCGCTGACATAGAGCACATCGGCAACCAACGCCGTCCCTTGTGGGTCATGATACAAGTCCACATCGATTGTCTGTTCGCTCACGATTGCCTCATGGTCTTTAAAAACGGGGCACGGTCAGCTGATCCGTGTCGATCAGTATGTGGCCAGTGCCCCGTCTCTTCCTGAATTAAAGCGCTTTCTCAAGTAAAATAGTTGTCAGGTCTTATTGCGCCGGCGGGGTTAACACACCGTTGATCAAGTGGATTATCCCATTAGAAGCCACAATGTCGGCCTGGACAATCGAAGCATCGTTGATCAAGAGCCCATTAGCCGTAACGGTGACGGTGATCGGGCTACCCTGGGTGGATAGCGCCACACCTAGCCGGGCTAGATCGGCGGCAGTCGCCTGATCGGCGACCACATGATATTGTAAGATATTGACCAAGGAAGCCGGCGTATTCAAGAGTGAATTGAGCGTGGCTGGCGGCAACGTGGCAAAGGCATCATTGGTGGGGGCAAAGAGCGTGATGGGGCCGGCACTGTTGAGGGCTGTGATCATGCCACCTGATTGCAGGGCCAGATCTAATGTCTTCAAACTTGGGGTCGAACTAATCACTTGAGCAATGGTGAGCCCTGAAACATCGCCGGTAATGATCTGGGTGCCACTCA
>JAPLGZ010000464.1 GCA_026389895.1 Chloroflexota bacterium
ACGGCAGCGCACCCGCAGCGGCTCCAACCGCTGGTGAAGAAATGATCCGTCAACTGCAAGGCGGTAGCGCTCCGGCACCGGCCGCGCCAACGCCGGCTCCGGCTGCGCCAGCACCTGCTGCGCCGTGACCACGCCATCGGATGGGCCAGACGAGCTTGCAGGCGACACTTACGAAGAAGCGCTGAGCGCTGATCCCGCGGAGCTCTTTGAGCTTTACGAGAATCAATCGGCCGACGATGAGACGCCGGTCACCGCTGTCTTTGAGGTCACCAAGAGCGTCGACCTCCGCCTTGATCGTTACTTAGCGCGGCGCGTTCCGTTCTTAAGTCGCACGCAGTTGCAGCGACTGATTGAAGAGCAAGCCGTCACGGTCAACGGCCGTGCGCCAAAGGCCAGTACCAAGTTGCGCCGTGGCGATCGGGTGGTGGCCACCCTACCCCCGCCGCCCACGAACACGCTTGCAGCCGAGAACATTCCGCTCGACATTCTGTATGAGGATGAGCATCTCATCATCATCAACAAGCAGCCCGGGTTGATTGTGCATCCAGCGCGCGCGCATAAATCGGGCACGCTGATCAATGCATTGGCGTGGCACTTCCTGCACAACACGGGCGGCACGCTGAGCACCGTTGGCGGCGACATCGCACGGCCGGGCGTGGTGCATCGCTTAGACAAGTTCACCTCAGGCGTCATGGTGTGCGCCAAGAGTGACACCGCGCACTGGCGTATCGCCAGGCAGTTTGAATTACGACAAACACAGAAGCGCTACCTCTGCCTTGTTGAAGGCGAAGTGGAGCCATTTGCAGATGTCATTGACCTTCCGCTTGGCAAGCACCCAACGCTCAAAGAAAAAGCCGCGGTGCGTCACGATGAATTCGGAAAGCCCAGCCAAACCGTGTACCGCGTGCGCGAGGTCTACGAAGGCTATTCGCTAGTAGAGATTGAATTGCGCACGGGCCGCACGCATCAGATCCGTGTGCACATGTCGCACATTGGCTACCCGCTAGTAGGCGACGACGTGTACGGCGGCAAACACGTCCGAGTGGGCGAGTTTGACGAGACGCAGCCGGACGCGCAAGACTTCTTACTGACGCGCCAGGCATTGCACGCGGCGTTGGGTGCAGTGCTTGCCCTGCTCGCCCAGGGGCGTATCCAGGCGCAGGTGGCCCGTCGCGTGCCGCTGGAACAGGCCGCCGAGGGGCTACGCCTGGCCGAGTCGGGCACGGTTACAGGGAAGGTCGTGCTGGTGCCCAGTTTGGCTTGAGCCGCACCCCCTCACCCGTCTGGGGCCACACAACGGGTTGATTTACTCCTTGGCCAGGAGTGCCAAAGTAGCCGTAATCACCATTGCTTGCTGTTGGGCGCGCGTAATTGTTGCTGAGTTGTCGCCGCTTTGCGGCCCATACCAACCAAATTGCGCGTGATTGCCACCTTCAATTGGCGTCCACGTTGTTGTCGGGGGAAGGAGTGTGTGCGAGGCTGCAATCTTATCGGGGGTTGCCAGCCCATCGCGCGTCCCATAAATTGACGTGACGAGTAGGTCTGTACGACTGATCAATGGGTTATTGTTCGCTGGATAAGCGGCCCATAATACCAAGATTTTGATGCCGGGGTGCTGATAGACGTATGCCGCTGCCATTGTGCCCCCCAGTGAATGGCCCCCAATCGCCCATTTTTGGATGGCTGGGTAAGCGGCAATAATCTGATCCGCGCGATCGGGGGCAAGAACCGCCAGGTTCAGCGGCATCGACGGAATAATGACCAGGTAGCCAGCGTCGGCCATCGCATGCGCCGCTGGGGCATACGCACGTGGATCGATCCTGCCACCTGGATAAATGATAAAGCCGCTTGTCGCCGTCTGGCTGACCGGCTGAAAGACCAGCCATTGATCTGTGATTACCTGAACCGTTGCATCAGATTGCAAAGCCGCTAACGCCTCTGGCATCGGCGCGGGAATCCAAGTGGCCCAGACGATAAATATAGCCGCGGCCAGGGCTAGCAGCAACAATAGACTCGACAGAAGTAGCCGTACCCGCCCCCAGCGGCTTGAAATTTTTGGCATATGTAATCCTTGCTTTTATGGAATTATGCACGCTAAATGCCCCACCCTAGCCCTCCCCAAACAGGGAGGGAACTGGTTGGTGAATAGAATCAGCGACTTTGTCTGCCCCTGAACAGTTCCCTCCCTGTGGGAGGGCTAGGGTGGGGCATTGGGCGCGGGTAGCATCACCTTGCTATCGGCTAAGACCATTTCTGCCACCACTTTGCCCGACAGCGTGACCATCGGCACACCACCACCAGGATGCGTGGTCCCGCCGACAAAATAAAGGCGCCGCACATGCGCAGAGCGGTTGTGCGGACGGCGAAAGGCATTAAGCGCCTGGTTGGATGAAATGCCGTAAAGCGCCCCGCGCCAAGCGCCTGTGCGCTCTGCTAAATCCACCGGGGTCAAAATTGTCTGGCTGCGTAGACGTGGTTGCAGATCGAAGCCAAAGCGCTTCAACGTCGCGAAGATTCGTTGGCGATAGTCCGCTTCTTGCGTTGCCCAATCAAAATTGGCGCCCACCGCTGGCGCGTTCACCAGCACAAACCAATTTTCACAACCCGGCGGCGCATGGTCGGGATCACTTTTACTGGTGATCGCCACATAGATGGTGGGGTCGTTGGGTGGAATGCCTTGTTGGAAAATATCGGTGAATTCCCGTTGGTAGTCGGACGCAAAGAAAATATTATGATGTGCCAAGCGTGGATGATCGCCTTCTATGCCTAGCAGCATAACATACCCAGAACACGAAGTCTCGCGTGCCGTCAACTGTTGGCGGCGTGGCGTTGTGGCAATCTCTGGGGGCAACAATTGTTGATAGACTGTTGTGACATCGACATTCGCAATCACAGTACTGGCATCTAGTGTGCGCCCATCGGTCAGCCTTACGCCGGTTGCTTGGCTATTTTTGACGACGATCTGTTGCACGGGGCAGTTCGTGCGAATTTCCACCCCCAACTCCGTTGCCAGGCGCGCCAAGGCGATGGCAATGGCATAGATGCCGCCCTGTGGATACCAGACGCCGCCGGTCAATTCTACGTGGGCAATCACCCCCAAAGTCGCTGGCGCTTGGAAAGGATCGGCGCCTACATAGGTAGCAAACCGTTGCAGCAATTGGCGCAAATGGGGCGAACGTACATGCCGCTGAATAACTTGGTTCAATGTAAGCCAAGGATCAATTTTCAGGACATCCCACGGCGGTACACGCGCAAGACTGCGCAAAGATGGCGGCTGGTCATAGATAAAAGCCGGACCAGTAATCCGATGCAGGCGAGCGGCATACGCCAGAAAGCGCAAGTAACCTTCTATATCGCGCGGTTCAATATGTTCAATTTGGGCCGCCATCGTTGGCCAGTTGCGGCTGGCATCCAACACCGTGCCATCCTGATAAAAATAACGCGTCAACGGCTCCACTGGGATCAAAGTCAGATAATCTTCGATATGGCGACCTGCCGCCGCAAATAATTCCGCAAAGACATGGCGCATCGTGATCACGGAGGGCCCCGTATCCCAGCGAAAGCCAGCCGCACAAAATTGGCTCATCTTGCCGCCAACTTGCGGATTCTGCTCCAACATGAGCACGCGCCGCCCCGCGCTTGCTAAGCGGATCGCCGCGCTCAAGCCGCCGATACCGGCGCCGATAATGATGATAGGTAGAGTTGAAGAGGAATTTTGCATAAAATAGGAGGATTTACGATTTTTGATTGACGAAATAGTTTCGACACTGGGGATCCTTCTGCTTTCGAGCATCAATGGTTGACAGCAGAATCCAATACGCCATCAAGTCAACCTCGTCAATCAAAAATCGTAAATGGAATTTATTCATGAATCGTACGACCTTTCCATTGTGGGCCACCATATTGCCACTGCCACCAAACTGCATGGAGCGCAATGCGCGTCATAAGTAGCACAGAAATGGGCATGAACAGGGCGTCAAGCAGCCGTTGGCGGGTGGCTAGCGCCGTTAACCCGCGTGTGGTGATGCCCAGCAGGATCAGCATCAATGGCCAGTACGGCCAACCGTGCGAATTTTGGTCGAGCCAACCAAAGAGTAGCCAAAGCCACGGGCCGACAAATATCAGTAGATGGAAAATGGTCGAGAGCGCTAAAAATACCAGAGAGTTGCCATGTCCCGCCAAAATGTTTTTCGCGTAGCCATTGCGAGTGGTTGGCCAATCTTCATACATGCGCGCCTCTAGCAAGTTTGCGCCGTTGGCCAGCCG
>JAPLGZ010000701.1 GCA_026389895.1 Chloroflexota bacterium
AGGAGCAAATTCAGTCTCTTCAAGACCACCTTGATCTTTGGCATCCTCTGGGCGCTGTGGCATTTGCCGTTATTTTTTACCAATGGCTATTATCAGCATGACCTCTGGAATACCGGCCTGGTGTACGTCATCAATTTCTTCGCCCAGGTTTTTGTGGCGACGATCTTGATGAATTGGATCTATTACAAAAACAACCGCAGTATTAGCGCCGCCATCCTGTTCCACTTCATGTTCAATCTCTTTTCTGTGCTATTTCAGACCGAACAATTCACCAAGTGTATTATCACCGTGGTCTTGTTGATCATCTCCATCGTGATTATCTGGCGGAATCAGGAATTCTTCTTTGATCAAGCGAACACAAGCCTACCGCTTGCTGCGGAGCCAGAATATGCATGAACACCGTATTAAAAACAGCGTACCGCTGGCCTACTTTGGATTGACCTACGCGCTGTCGATCCCGTTTTGGATCGCTGGTGCTTTGAGCAACTTTCAAATCTTGCCAGCACTCCCCGTCAGTGCACTTGCGATCTTGTGTCCGGTGGGCGCAGCCGCCATCCTTCTCTACCGCGCGCACGGGCGGGCGGGGGTGACGGCGTTGCTGAAGCGGTCGTTCGACTTCAAACGCGTCAGCACGAAGCGTTGGTATCTGCCAACGATCCTGCTGATGCCCGGGATCATGCTTTTGTCTTATGGTGCCATGCGTTTCATGGGGGTGGCGCTGCCCGCCCCACACTTCGCGGTGGCAACGCAGTTCATCCTCTTTATGCTCTTCTTCATCGGCGCTATTGGCGAAGAGTTGGGTTGGATGGGCTACGCCATTGACCCGTTGCAGGATCGCTTTGGCGCGTGAGGGGGCGCGCTGCTGGGTGTGGCGTGGGCCGTTTGGCATTTCATCCCGTTGCGAGAGGCGCAGCGCTCAGCAGGCTTCATCGCCTGGTGGTCACTCGGCACGGTGACGTCCCGTGTCATCATCGCCTGGCTCTACAACAACACGGGCCGCAGCGTCTTCGTGGCCGTCCTCTTCCATGCCATGATCAACCTCACATGGCAACTCTTTCCGATCAACGGTTCGGACCACGATCCGCGCGTGACGGGCTTAATCAGCGCGGCGGTAGTGGTTATCGTGGTTATCGGCTGGGGGCCAAGAACATTGGTGTGCGATCAAAGAGTACGAAATGAACAAGCATACTAGCAGTCCGCATCTTTACGGCTGCGGGAACCTATTAACGGCACCGAGAGCGGATGTTCGTAGGCAATTTCAGGGCGCGATGGGTCTCGGCGCGGCCCGATAGAACAGGTAATCATGTAACTCGCTGAGGAGGCGAACAGATGAGACCACTTGAAATTTTGTTATCACTGACCAATCTACTGACATTCTGCCTATTAACGATTCCACTGCCGGGCAGCGTCTTCTGGCTGCGCAATTGGACGCCGATTACACTACTGATCGCCGTCACCCAGGTGTTGGTGGAGGGCGCACGCTGGCAGATGGTCCCCGCGTACGTGCTGGCTGGGCTGTTCTTCCTGGTCTGGCTGTTATGGAATATGGGCCAAAGCCTGACCAATCGGCTTGGCGTTGGGCTAGGGATTGGGCTGGGCCTGCTTGCGCTGGTAGTCGCCGTCATTCTGCCGATCTTGCTCCCCGTGTTCCGCTTTCCGCAACCAAGCGGGCCCTACGCGATTGGCACGGTGACCTACCACTGGGTGGATGAGAATCGCCCGGAAGTCTTCAGCATTGCTCCGAAGGCCCAGCGTGAACTGATGGTGCAGATCTGGTATCCGGCCAAGCGTGAACCGTCAGCACCGCGTGCGCCATATCTACAAGAGGCCGACGCGGTGGCAGGCGCGCTGGCAGGACTGCACCATTTTCCAGATTTCTCCTTAAAACACCTCAAATACGTGAAGACGAATGCGGCTGAAGCCATGCCCGTAGCGGATGATCAACCCAGCTATCCCGTGCTCATTTTACTCGAAGGATTCACTGGTTATCGGCAGATGAACACCTTTCAGGTTGAGGAACTGGTCTCGCACGGCTACATCGTTGTGGGCATCGATCAGCCAGGTGCGGCCGCCACGGTAATGTTCCCAGATAAACATCAAATCGCCATAACTGGCCGTTTTGCGCCGATCGATCTTTTAATCGACCAGAGTCTCACCCCGGTCGAAAAAACGCCCGAGTTTAACGGTCGGCCATTCAAGGAGGGGATTATCCCCTATTTTGCCCAGGATGTCAGCTTCACGCTGGATCAGCTTGCTCTGCTCAATACGACGGACCCAAAGCGCATCTTGACCGGAAAACTGGATCTACAACATATGGGTGTGTTTGGCATGTCTCTGGGGGGAATAGTGAGTGCCGAGGCCTGTTTGAAAGAACCCCGCCTCAAAGCCTGCTTGATCATGGATGTTGCGATGAGCGTCAACGTAGTGCAGCAGGGCTTGCAACAGCCAAGCATGTGGATTACCCGGCCCGCCGCCACGATGCGGCTCGAAAGAGAAAAAGCGGGCGGTTGGGCCGAGAAGGATATCGAGCAAACCCAGCGCACAATGCGCACGGTGTATAACAATTTGCCAGGCGTTGGCTATTTTGTGCAGGCACCTGGGATGTTCCACATCGATTTAACAGACCTTGACCTGCTGTCACCGCTTTTCCCAGCCATTGGCTTCAGCGGCCCAATCGGTAGCCAGCGGGCGCATGAAATCATCAATGCGTACTCGGTAGCATTCTTTGATAAACACCTGAAAGGTCAACGCGCAACGCTGCTTGATGGGCCGGCAGAACAATACCCTGAGGTGATCTTCGAAACGCGCCGCCCCTAATCCACGAAGTGACGCCTGTTGCGCTTAGACGATTCCTAAGCAGCCATAAATAACAGAACTACCCAATTGACCAGGGTATAAACTCCACGGATAGCCAGGCTATTCGTGGAGTTTTCGTTATACGCTTAAGTGGTAATCCGAAGTGTGAATTAGGGTTTATGCCAGAAAGGCGACACGTATGTTTCATGTATCAGTCCCCAAAACGACCATTACGTGGCTGACAATCCTGCTGATTATCAGTTTTATCGCCAGCAGCGGTCGTGTGACTGCCCAAACCTTGCCATGTTTTGCCTGGGTGCAGGATCACAACATTTTGGATAGCCAGTTCGGTGTTTATGACGGAACCAGCGCCCAATATCTGGGTGGAATTTATCCAGGCTTTGATATCGAAGGGCTGGCGTTCATCAATGGCGTTCTCTATGCCGCCAGCGGGGGTGACGGTCGCGTGCCAAGCAAGCTCTTTACCGTTACGCTCGATGTTGCCCATAACAGTTCGGCGTTCCAGGCGCTTGGCCCGATTCAAACGGACGATGGCGCCCCCTATTACGAAGTCAGTTCGCTGGCTGGAGGAAGTCCAACGTGACGGAACCACGGCCGACGTAGCCGCGATCGCAGCGTTGGTGACGAATCCGCTCTATCTTCCTTTGGTCATCCGTTAGGCTGGGGAATTGAGGGATGAGGCCGCCAAAAGCAGGATTGCCTGCAAGGAGAGAGGGCTCTTATCGGCGCAGTAACCCTATTTGTCAGAAAATGGTTGTCTACGCAGTTGGCGCAAACGCTTGCTGGCTCACTATGCGAGTAAGCGCAATTGGCTAAGGAGCGAAAACTGATGATCCACAAAATTCATTCACCAATGCCCGATCATGTTCGGGTGATCTTTGAATTGCCAGCTTGTATCTGGGCCCACCACATTTATCTGGTCGGCGATTTCAACCACTGGTCCGCAACGGCTACTCCTATGCGTCAGGAGCGGGATGGCGTGTGGCGAGCCAGCGTTGATCTGCCCACTGGTAGCCAGTGCGAATTTCGTTACCTGGTAGATGGCCAGTGGAAATCGGATTATCATGCTGATTTCCTTACGCGCAATGCCTACGGCTCACAGAACAGTATGGTGATTGCCTGTTTGCCAGCGGATGAGCTGATTTTCGAACGGATCAGCAGCCAGGTCTGGGAGCCGACTGCGCCACCGATCGATCCGCTCCCAGTGTGCGAACTGGGGTAACAGATCATTGGCAGGCCTTTATTGGATTGCCGAGCATGGCGACACCAAGCAGGAGCGCATTGTGGGCATAGAACCGAAAGATCAGCCCCTTCATCGTCATCGGGTTGTTCAGATTCACCAGGTGGACGGTCAACGAATTGGCTTGTTGCCAGATGGTCACGCCGAGCATGCCTGTTGGCAAATGTCAGCGGGTGCGCTTCATGAAGCGCACCCGCTGACATTCGCCAACAGGCGGCCATGATCCACCCCCAACACTTCCCAGAAGCAGCGATCCACATCCCAAGGAAAGTAGACAATCCGGTGTCACCCAGTTGGCGCAAATGGACGGCGGCAATATCGG
>JAPLGZ010000651.1 GCA_026389895.1 Chloroflexota bacterium
GATTTATGTTATGTCAATAATTTCGAGCAGCCGTATAAACCCCAAGCGTTGCGGTTGCCAGCGGGCAAAGGTAGCGAATTGCGTCACGACATGGAACGCTTGATCGAAGAATTGCGCACCGCGCTCTCGGCAGCGTTTGAAAGTGATGAATACCAAAATCGCCGTCAAGAGATTGAAGAGGAGCTCAACGACCAACAAGAGCAGGCCTTTGCCAAAGTACAAGGCCAGGCAAAAGAAAAGAACATCGCCCTCTTGCGCACACCCAATGGGTTGGTCTTTGCGCCAATGCGCGACGGCCAGGTGCTCTCGCCCGAAGAAGCCCAAAAGCTGAACGACGAAGAGCGCCAGCTGCTGGAAAGTGAAGTCGAAAAGTTGCAGGATGAATTGCAGAAAATTCTGCGCCAATTGCCGCGCGCCCAACGGCAAGCGCGCGACCGTCTACAGGAATTAAATCGCGAAATCGCCAACTATGCCGTCAGCGGCTTAATCGACGATCTGCACGAAAAATACAGCGCCATTCCCGCTGTGCTCGAGTATCTCAATGCGGTCCAAAAAGATGTGGTCGAAAATGTTCGTGACTTCTTTCCCAGCGCCGAAAATGGCCCAGCCGCCCCGCCGGAGGGTGGCCCCGCGTTGCCAGCCCCCCATCGCTCGATTGATCTGCCCTCGCTACGCCGTTATCAGGTGAACGTGCTGGTTGATCACAGCACCACGCAGGGCGCGCCGGTCATTTATGAAAATAACCCCACCTATCAAAATTTGTTGGGGCGGCTGGAATACATGGCGCAAATGGGCGCTTTTACCACCGATTTTAATTTACTGAAAGCCGGTGCGCTCCATCGGGCCAATGGCGGTTATCTGTTATTAGACGCGCGCGATCTTCTCCTGCAGCCCTATGCCTGGGAAGGCCTTAAGCGGGCGTTGCGCGCTTGCCTGGTGCAAATAGAATCACCGAATCAAGCCTGGGGTCTCATCAGCACCGTTACTTTAGAGCCCGAACCGACCCCATTGGATGTCAAGATTGCGTTGGTGGGGGATGCACAGCTCTATTATATGCTCTCGGCCAATGACCCGGAATTTGGACAATTCTTCAAAGTAGCGGCCGATTTTGCCGACCAGATGGATCGCACGCCAGAGACGCAACTGCTCTTTGCCCAGTTAATTGCGCATCTTGTGCGCAAGAACAATTTACGCCCCTTTGACCGCAGCGGTGTGGCGCGCGTGATCGAACAGAGTGCGCGCATGGTGGAGGACGCCAGCAAACTTTCGACACGCACCCAAAGTATTGCTGATCTATTACGCGAAGCTGATTACTGGTCACGGATGAATGGTCACGAGGCGGTCAATGCAGCAGATGTGCAGCGGGCCTTAGATGCCGCCATCTACCGCTCGGATCGCTGGCACGAACGCACCCAAGAAGCGATCTTGCGCGAAACGATCTTCATTGACACGGCCGGCGCTAAGGTTGGGCATATTAATGGCCTCTCGGTCATTCAGATGAGCGCGTTTAGTTTTGGGCAGCCAAGCCGGATCACCGCACGCGTGCAAATGGGCCGCGGTGAAGTGATCGACATCGAACGTGAGGTCGATCTAAGCGGGCCGATTCATTCCAAAGGAGTGCTGATTCTAGCGGCCTTCCTGCGCGGGCGGTATGGCGCGGATAAACCACTTTCGCTCTCGGCCAGCCTGGTCTTTGAGCAATCGTATGGCGGCGTGGACGGCGACAGTGCGTCTTCGGCGGAGCTGTATGCCCTGCTCTCGGCCATTGCCGAAGTGCCGATCAAACAGTCATTGGCGGTTACGGGGTCGGTGAATCAGTATGGGCAAGTGCAGGCGATTGGCGGCGTCAATGAAAAGATCGAAGGTTTCTTTGGCCTTTGTCAAGCGCGGGGGCTCACGGGCGAGCAGGGCGTGATGATCCCGGCCGCCAATATCAAACATCTGATGTTGCGCCATGATGTGGTGGCGGCTGTAGAAGCTGGCCGGTTTTCGATCTACGCCGTTGAAACGATTGATCAGGGGATTGAAATTTTGACGGGGATGCCAGGCGGCGAACGTGATGCCGAAGGTCATTACCCAGAAGCCAGCATCAATGCGCGTGTCGAAAAACGTTTGAGCGCGATGGCAGAGAAGTTAAAGGAATTTAATGCACCGCTGAAAAATGGCAACGGCCATCAAACAGAAACTAAGCAGCTTGTGAAACAGTCAACCGAAATGCCTGATAAGCAGAAAACGAGTGAGAAAAAAGCATCCAAAGCCGATAAAAAGAAAGTAAAAAAAGCCAAAAAGAAAGCCACGCAGGGAGCAGTCGGATGAGCACTAATGAACCCGAACGACCCATTCGCCAGATTGTTGTCGCATTAGATGCATCTTCCTCGAGCCGAGGCTTGCTAGAAGCAGCAGCCGAACTGGCCGCCTGCTTTCACACCGAATTGGTGGGGCTCTTTATCGAAGATGCCAATTTAGTCAATCTGGCCGGCTCACCTTTCTTTCGCGAGGTCAGCCACTTTTCAACCAGAGCGCGCCAGCTTAGCAGTGAACAATTAGAACGCCAACTGCGTGGGCAGGCCAATCAGATCCGGCGGTTGTTGATCGAGATCGCGGCGCGACGCCAGGTGCCCGCGACGTTGCGGGTGGTGCGCGGTCAGGTGGTGGCCGAGTTATTGCGCGCCGCCGCAGAGACGGATCTGATCATCCTAGGCAGGGTAGGCCAATCATTTATACGCCAACAGGCTTCACCGCGGCGGCTTGGTTCTACGACGCGGGGCTTTCTGCCGCAAGCCCCGTGCCTGACACTCGTGTTGCAACAAGAGACGCGCCTGGGCTTGTCGGTGGTCGTGGTCTACGACAACTCTGCGGCAGCACAAAGGGCGCTCAATTTGGCAGCCCGGCTTGTGCAAGAACGCGAGGGGCATCTCAGCGTGATTCTGCTTAACAACAGCGCCGATGCAGCGCAGCAAGCCGAGCAACAGGTTCGCGTCTGGTTGCAAGCCCATGCCTTGACCGCCCACTTTCATTGGCTCACCGCCACCAATTCTATCCGCTTGGCGCAAATGGTGGCGCAGGAGCGGGGTCGTGTGCTAGTCTTGCCGAGTACAGATGCCGCATTGCAAGGCGAAGCGCTGCTGGCTTTGTTGGAAGAGTTGCGCACGTCGGTGCTGGTTGTGCGCTAAACAAGCGAAAGATAGCGCTAGTTTATAACATAGCTTACAGCCTAAGACGCCAGCCTTGACTTACGCTGTATGAGCACCCGGTGATGTAGCTGACCTGTGGGCAATGCGTAGGTTCTGTTCTATCGAGAACGCGAAGGTACACAGAAAGGAAACCCTGATGCAAAATAAAGATGTTGATAAGCGGAGAGTTCGCAAAGTTGAGGAATTAGAAGAACAACTCCGAGCCAGTGACGAATTACCCTATGACGAAGCCGTTGATGATGGGCCAATCGTTGAGGTAAGCCTGGAAGAACTCTATGAAGAAGCCATTGAGGCCGATGACGATCTGGATGTTGAAGATCTGGCTAGCACCAAATATACAGATGGTAGCACGAATAACCCGCAAGAAGCCTGGGAACAGGGTTTGGTCTATACACCGCCCGACGACCCACCAGTAATTATGGGCGACGATCCGCAGCGAGTCGAAATGGCGGCGGGTTTTGCGCAAAGTATGGAAGCCACCGACACCGATTATGATCGAGCATCGCCGCGCATGAACGATAACGATCTCGATTTAGAGGATGAGATTCAAGACGCGCTCCGCTACAGCAGCGAAACAGCCCAATTAGATCTAAGCAAGCTTGAAGTCCACGTTAATAATGGGGTGGTCTACCTGTATGGCTTTGTCGAAACCGATGACGACATCGCAGTGGTCGATTATCTGCTTCGTGATGTAGACGGTGTGGTGCGCGTCGAAAATTTTCTAGAAGTTGAAGATCCGGATAACGACGTAGAGGCATAAACATTCGTAGTTATACCCTGATGGCGGGGAACAAATAGGCGGGACTGCGATTTGCAGTCCCGCCTATTTGTTCCCCGCCATTATTTTTGGCTAAACTTGCAGTCGCATCGTTGTCAACTACAAATACAAGGAAAATGAAAGGCAGGATAAAATATAGCCCTACCTTTCGCTTATTCAATTCGCTAGGCCTTGTCTAGTAATTAGCGCCGTTGCTAATTACTGGGTGACTGTGCCAGTCGCGGTCATGGTTCCGGTGCCGGTCATCATGTCAGTGGCGCCAGCTTCTGGCGTCCCGGTGCCCATGGTGTCGGTCATCGTGTCGGTGCCCGTCATGGTTCCGGTGCCGGTCATCATGTCGGTGGCGCCAGCTTCTGGTGTCTCGGTGCCCATGGTGTCAGTCATCGTGCCAGTATCCGTCATCGTACCGGTATCTGTCATGGTTTCGGTAGTGGCAGCCTCGGTGGGAGCCTCAGTAGCAGCCTCGGTCGGCGTCTCTACAGCGACGGTGGCCTCAGCGGCTGGTGTAGCGGCGGCTGGTGGCGGACAAGCGGCCAACATCATGGCTAGGGCGCCCATTGCGACTAGCGAAATAATAAAACGCTTCATATTCTAGTTCTCCTTGTTTATGGTGGGTGTGAATGTGATTATAGGTTTGGACTGCTGATCAAAATATTTGGTACGCATAGAACTTACCTTCCAATTTATATAGACAGGACTTACACATTGCTAAATAGCCTGTTTATACCAAACGCCTGATTCAAATACAGCCAGCGCTGGTGAGCAAACAGGCAACGCTTAGCGGTGCGCCTCCTGGTAATTGTCGGTTGCTACCGCATTGCTTGCTGGCCGAATGCCTGTGCCATGCTGATTCGAATAGACCTGGGTAAATTCGGCCCCCAAAAAGAGAATTTGGGCTGAGTAATAGACCCAGAGTAAAAAGACTACCAGTGAGCCTGCGGCCCCGTATGCCGAGCTGGTATTCCCCAAGTAAAGCCCCAGTACAAGCTTACCAATCGTGAAAAGTAAAGCTGTGACCGCCGCGCCCAACCAGACATCGCGCCAGGCAATCTCGGCATCTGGCAAAATTTTGTAGATCAGACAAAAGAGCAGCGTGATTACCCCAAATGAGATCACAAAATTGACAATCTCCCATACCCATTCTGCACCGGGCACAAGATTCCCAAACCAATGGGAAAGGGCACTTAAAACAGCGCTTAAGAGCAGCGAAACGAGTAGAAGAAAGCCAATGCCCAGCACCAACGTAAAGGACAGAAAACGTTCGCGGATGGTTGCGACAATGCCACTACTCTTTTTTGCCTCGACATCCCAGATCTGATTCAGTGAGCTGTGTAATTGCTCAAACACATTGGTTGAACCCCAGATCAAGGTAGCCAGGCTCAACAGACCTGCAATCGTCCCAACGGTCGGTTTGTTGGCGTTTGCAATGACGTCCTGAATAAATTTGGCACCTTCAACGCCAATTAGACCTTGAATTTGGGCAACCAATTCGCCACGAGCCGCCTGTTCGCCATAAAAGAAGCCGACAATGGCAATGACAATAATTAACAATGGCGCAATCGAAACCGCCGTATAATAGGAGAGCGCAGCCGCCAATACCGAAGCATTGTCATCACTCCATTCTTGATAGGTGCGCTTGAGCAGCGGCCAAACTGTCTGAAAATTCATACATCGTCCTATAGCAAATACAGATGGCGCTTAACCAGCGCTTTGATAAGTTAAAGCCTGCCGACGGCAAACTGGATCGAGAAGGCATTCGCTAGCCATGCATTTTGATAGTGGATCCTTCTCAAAAGGACCAAGCTATCAATTCGCCATCAATGATTAGCCTGCAATGATGGTACAGAATTTGGCAAAAAGTGTCGATGGGTTAAGGTATAGGATATAGGTATATGTAAAGGTATAGCTTTATTTTGGTGCTTTTCCTGCTGGTGCTCGCTGGAAAATCAGGCCCTAAGATCAAATGAAGAACCGGACGATGGGTAGGGTGCGGTTTGTAACCGCACAATGCGGCGGGTATGCCGATTCATTGAATTTACTACTGGGGTTGCCCAGCGAACAACAATACTATCTGCTCTTCCTCTGTGTAACCGCTTTTTCCTCTAACCAGCCTGACTAGGTGTTTTTATCATTTAACAGCTCACGTTACGCAGACAATACGAAAAATGGGATAGAGGATAACTGATGGGCCCCACCCTAACCCTCCCCTAGGGAGGGAACCGTTGGATGGACAGAACGAGTTACTTCCTACCTTCACCCATCAGTTCCCTCCCTAGGGGAGGGTTAGGGTGGGGCTCCTGCCCTGTTGCAACCAACCCAGCAAACTTTGGTTGGGCCTCGGTGTAACACTTCTTTCTGCGTAACATGAATTACCAGATGACACACGAGCAAGCGTGGATCGCACTGGGCAGGCAATGTTTCGTGTTCTCAAGCTGGCGGCGCCCAGTGCAACACACCTAAACGAAATGGCCAAAGCACCTAGTTTGTACACCCACTTTGTATCCTCTTTCTGTAGCTTGATAGATTGGCAAAAGGATCATCCTCTGCTAAGTTTGAATAGAAGGTTCACACTGACTACACGCTACTCCAGTAGGCTTGGGGCGCGCCGTGCAGAAGGCAAGACGAAAAGGCGGAGAAAGCATTGATGAATAACAATCAGAAGTTGGCGCTGGGTCTCGCGGGCCTGGCCGCCATCGCAGCAGTCGCCAAACAACGCCAGTCAACGACTAATGTAGCCGGAAAGACCGTCCTCGTGACAGGTGGCTCGCGCGGCTTGGGCTTTGTGCTGGCGCGTGAGTTTGCGCGGGAAGGATGCGGCATTGTCATCTGTGCGCGTGGCGAATCGGCGCTGGAACAGGCCCGCCTCGCCCTCAGAGCCGAAGGGGCGCGGGTTCTGGCTGTGCCGTGTGATGTGACCGATCAAGCACAAGTGGCAGATTTGATCCAGCAGGCCAACCGGTATTTCGGCGGCATTGATATATTGGTCAATAACGCAGGGACGATTCAGGTGGGGCCACTACAGAACGTCACGTTGCAAGATTTCGAAAATGCGATGGATACAATGTTCTGGGGGATGGTCTATACAACGCTAGCGGTATTACCGCAAATGTTAGACCGCAATCAAGGCCAGATCGTCAATGTTACCTCGATTGGCGGCAAGGTAAGCGTTCCGCATCTGCTACCCTATGCCTGTGCCAAATTTGCAGCGACGGGGTTCTCGGAAGGACTGCGCGCCGAGTTGTCGAAGACGGGCCTGAAGGTGACGACGATTGTGCCTGGCTTGATGCGTACGGGATCACACCTTAACGCCTTGTTTAAAGGCCAACAACAGGCAGAATTCACCTGGTTTTCGCTCGGGGCCACATTGCCGCTGATTTCGATGGACGCTGAACGAGCGGCGCGGCAGATTGTGGACGCCACCAAACGTGGTGAGGCAGAGCGGGTGCTTTCTATCCCGGCAACAGTCCTCGCAAGCTTTCATGGCTTGTTCCCTGGTCTAACCAGCGAATTGTTGGGGTTGGTCAATGCGGCGCTGTAGCCAGCAGCCCAGGCCGCCGATGCAGGAATTGT
>JAPLGZ010000077.1 GCA_026389895.1 Chloroflexota bacterium
GTCGAACCAGTTCCTTGCCAATAACTTTCCCAATAGCCGGAGCAACGTTGAGAACATTCGGTTTACGGATGACTGGGCGACTGTTGCCAACGGACCGATGAACATTTTCGGCACGGTTGAGCGCGTTGCCCCTTGGTTGGACTCATTTGTGCATCTTACAAAGTAAATGCACTGATATCATACGTTTGGAGCAGAAATCATGAAAAAGGCATCTCAAAGATCGCTACGCAGGGCGACCCAAGCATGTTTACAGATCATGCTAATTATTTTCACCCTGTTACCCCAGCCCGTGTTGGCCGTACCCGCCGCCGCCCCACCCGTAATCCGCAATCAAGGCGATGTCGCCTTGGTCGCCGCGTTGACGTTGATCGAGGCCCAACAATGGCCGGATGCGTTGGCCCAATTAATCACGGCGCAGAAGTTTTACCGTTACATTGGCAACCCAAAGAGTGAGAGTATCACTTGGCGCTATATTGGGCTGGTCAAGACGGCGCAAGGGGATACGAATGGTGCGATTGAAGCCTATCAAGCGAGCTTGGTGTTGGCGCAACGCATTGGCGACGGTGAACGGATCGTTAAGGCCCAGATTGGCCTGGGTAGAATCTATCTAAGCACGGCGCAACTTGACCTGGCCTTGCAAAATTTTCAAGCAGCCCTGACCCTGGCGAAAAAATTAGGGGTTGCGCAATTGCTCGGAGATAGCCAATTTGGTCTTGCCCGCGTCTATCTGGCACAAAAGCAATATGATCAAGCGCTACAAACCTATCAAACGGCGTTGACGATCGCCCAGCAAGCGAGCAATAACGCGCTAGCCAGCCAGATATTGGCCGACATGGGGCAAATTTATCAGACGACCAAACAATTTGATAAAGCCGTAGGTCCCTATCAACAGGCATTAGCCCTGGCCAAAGCCGCCAATGATCAGAAGCTTGCCGGCGAAGCGCTCGACAATGTGGGCAATGTCTATGAAAACTTGGGCCAACATCAACAAGAGCTCGAAACCTATCAGGGCGCCCTGCAAATCGCCACAGAACTGGGCGACAACGCGTTGGCGGCCCGAACGTTAGTGAATATTGGCAACGCCTATCGTGCGCTGGGCCAAATCGATTTAGCCAAGCCAGCCTATGAAAAGGCGTTAACGCTGATTCCTGGCTTAGCTGACCAGCAGTTGGAAAGCCGAACGCTGGCCAATCTGGGCCGCGCCTATCGCGATGCGGGCGAAACGCTCAAGGCGCAAGCTTATTTTCAACAAGCGCTGACCCTAGCAGAGACCCAAAACAATCCCGCGCTCATGCTCGATATTCTGGCTGATCTCGCCAGCAGCTACCGCGCCCTGGGCCAGAATGTGCAAGCGCTACAACTTTATCAAAAAGGGTTGGTCAACGCCCAGGTCAGCAGTGATCAGGCGCTGCAGAGCATGCTCTGGGATGGCATCGGCAAGACCTATGCCAATATGAACCAACTGGATCGCGCCACGGATGCCTATCAGAAAGCCCTGAGCGCAGCCCAAGCGGTTAAAAATGGCGCATTGGAGAGCCAGGCGCGCAGTGACCTGGCGCAAATCTACCGCATAACCGGCAAATATGACCAGGCGTTGGCGGCTTATGAACAAGCGCTTACCGCCAGCAAAGCGATCAGCGACACGGCTTCGCAAAGTCAATTACTCGTTGATCTAGGCCGCGCCGCACGCGACGCCGGCCAGTATGATCGGGCTTTGCAGGCTTTTCAGCAAGCCTTGGTCTATGCCCAGATGCGCAACAACCAGACCACAACCGCGCTGATCTATGGTGAGATCGCGGCAGTCTATCAGGCGCAGAACGATGTAGATCAGGCGCAAAGCTTCTATCAGCAAGCGCTCACCGTGGCCCAGACGAGCAACGACTTGGGCATGCAGAACCGGATCTTTGTCAGCTTGGGCGGCCTCTATTCCAATCTAGGACAATGCGCGCAGGCGGTGAGCGCCTATCAAAGCGCCGTGGATGCGGCCCGAAGCGCCAATGACAACCTGGCCCTGGCCAGAGCATTATTTGGCGTGGGGCGCATGGACGATCTCGTGGGCGAATTTGACCAATCACAAATTGCCTTTCGCGAGTCAATCCAGATCGCCCAGACGATCAAAGCACGCGAACTCGAAGGCAATGGCCATATCGCACTCGGTGATTCCTTGCGCAGTTCGGGTGAATATGAGAAAGCGCTGGACGAATACAAACTGGGGTTGGCGATTGGGGTGGAATTAAATTTAATCCTGATGCAGGCCGAAGCGCTGGCCGGTGAAGGTGGCGCCTATCGCGAGTCTGGTCAATATGCGGATGCGCTAGATCCCTATCAAAAGGCCCTGGTGTTGGTCCAAAAGACAGGTGACCGGGTGCTGGAATTTGAAATTTATTCGGGCATGGGGCGCGCCTATCGCGATCTGGGCAAATATGATCAGGCCCTGGATGCCTATCAAAAGGCTCTCGCACTTGCGCAGGGAATCGATGATTTGGGCCTGCAAGCCATTGCCTTTAGCAATATGGGCGAAGTACAGCGGCTGACCAAGCAATATGAGCAAGCCCTGCAATCCTATGCCGAATCTTTGCGGCTGGCGCGTGCCAACATTGCCCGCTTGGGGCTTCGCACACCAACCTGTAACACCATTGAAGAATTTACGCTGGAAGGCAGAGTGCTCGCGGATACGGCGACCGTCTATCGGGACCAGGAGCAATTTGATAAAGCCCTGGCCACCTATCAACAGGCCTTGGCCGTTGGCGAAAAGCTCGATAACCAAGAATTAAAAAGTGACACCTTCTTTGCGATTGGCGCCATTTACCGGCAACTGCGCAAATTCCCCGAAGCGCTGACCAACTATGACAAAGCGTTGACCATTGCGCGTGCGACCAAAAACCTGGAAGTGATCGGCGAGATTCTGCTCGACGAAGGACGGGTTCACCGTGAGTTGAACGAGCACGAAAAAGCCCTGGTCTTGTACCAAGAAGCCCTCACCGATGCGCGCGAGTTAAAAGACAACGAAGGCGTCAGCGAAATTTTAATGGACATTGGGTTTTCGCAGCGCCAATTGGGCCAATATGAGCAGTCATTGGCCACGTTCCAGACCGCGCTCGACAATACGCGGCAGTATGGACAGCGGGGCTTAGAAGCGCAAGCCCTGGACGGTCTAGGTGGCACCTATCGGGCGCAGGGTCATAACGATCAAGCCGTTGCCCCCTATGAAAAAGCGTTGGCAATCGCGCTGGAATTAAAGAATTCCGAGTTTGCCACAAGCTTGCGTGGCGCCCTGGCCAAAATCTACCGGGACCTGGGTCAATATGACAAAGCATTAGCAACGGCTGACCAATTGACCGACCAACCGACGAAAGGCAGCATCTACGAAGATATTGGCGACATTTACCAAGACCTGGGCAAATACGACAAAGCATTGGCGCTCTTTACCAAGGCGCTGTCGATTGCTCAACAATTAAAAAACACGAACATGGAGGCCACCGCCCAGGCTAAAATTGGGGCAGCTTACCAAGCATTAGGACAGTCTGAAGCCGGGGTAGCCGCCTATCAGAAGGCATTGACGCTCTTTAAGCAGATCAACGATGCCAATTCGCAGGCCGGCACATTGTTGGAACTGGGTAATGTCTATCGGGCTTTAGGGCAATTTGATCAGGCCCTCAACCAATACAAAATGGCGCAGGCACTGGTCAAAGCCGCGGATAACCCCCGCGTGGCGAGTGAAATTCTGGTGGATATTGGCATCACCTATCGCCAGTTGACCCAGTATGATCGGGCCTTAGAATCTTTTCAGGCCGCCTTGAAACTGACCCTGCCCACCAACGATGACGCCGCCACGAGCAACGTATACGACAATATCGGGCGCATCTATCTGGCCCTGCAACAGGATCGGCGGGCAATAGACGCCTATCAACAAGTATTGGCGCTGGCGAAAAAATCAGGCGACCATGCTTTGGAAGGGCGCACTTTGGTGCATATCGGCGATGTCTATCGTCAATTTGGGCAGCCGGAACGTTCGTTGCGTTTCTATGAAGATGCGCTGACGATCGCTCAGACATTGGGTAGCCAAGCGTTGGAACAGAGCGCGCTCAAGGGCTCGGCCCTGGTGCATCGCGCCTTGAATGAAAATCAAGAAGCCTTGGACGCCTTTACCGATGCGTTGCAATTGACGCAAGATCTGGGTGATCACAACGCCGAGGGCAACCTCTTGATCAGCATTGGCGAAACCCAGGAAGCCTTGGGCCAATGCAATAATGCGGCCACCTCCTATAACCAAGCCCTGGCACTGGCCCGCGAGCTTAGTTTGCATAGCTTAGAAGGGGAAGCCTTGACGGATTTGAGCCAGTTGCAACGGCGGTTGGGCCAGGCGGACCAAGTGCTGGCCTCTGCGCAGCAAGCACTGAAGCTTGCGCAAACCCTCAAAGATCAGACCATGGAAAGCCAGGCGCTTATGGAGATGGGACGCGCCTATTATACCTTGGGCCAAAATACTTTGGCGCTCCAAAGCTTGACCAAGGCGCGTGAACTGGCGCAACAGACCAAAAATCATGCGCAAGAAATTCAGATCGTCGCCGAGATCGCCAAAGCCCATCAAAGCGCCAGCCGACTGGATGAGGCGCTCACCGCCTATCAATCCGCCATTTCACTGGCCACCACGCTGGGCGACCAAACGATTCTCGCCAATATGATCGTGGCGACGGGTAAATTTTATGCCGACACAGGCAAATTTGATCTTGCCATTCAAAGTTATACCCAGGCTTTGGCCCTGGCCCGCACAGCCGCAATCCCCAATTTAGAAGGTCCACTGTTGCTGGCAATGGGTGCGGTGAACCAAGCGGCAGGGCAACCGGCGCAAAGCCAACAGGCGTATCTGGCAGCCCTGGCCTTGGCGCAAAAGAATACCGATCGCAAACTGGAAGCCCAGGCGCAACAGGGCTTGGGCGATTTCTATCGTACGGCCAATCAGCTCGATCAGGCATTGAGTGCGTATCAACAGGCGCTCAGCATTGTGCAAACGCTGGCGCCGGGCGCGCTTGTTACACTGGCATCCACAACTGCGACCACTTGTGCCGTGGCGGCGATCGATCCGACCTGGGCGGCGAATCTTCAAAAAAGCATTGGCAAAATCTACCGGTTGACGGGCAAATTTGACCAAGCGCTGAGCATTGCCCAACAGTTGGGGGATGGCGCTTTTGAAGAGGAAGTCCAAGCGGCGATGGCTCGCAGTTTCCGCGATGCCGGCCAATATACGCAAGCGCTGGCCGCCTATCAAAAGATCCTGGCCAAAGCGCAAGCCAGCGGAGATCGCGCCCTGCAAAGCCAAACCCTGGTCAATATCGGGCGCATTGATCGGGCGCAAGCCAACTATGATCAGGCCGAACTCTCCTTGACGGCGGCGCTGACATTGGCCCAGACGTTAACTGACACCAATCTATTGGGGCAAACCTTCGATGAACTTGGCGGTCTTAAGCGTGACCAAACAAAGTTTGAAGAGAGTTTGGGCGCCTATCAGCAAGCACTGGCCGTCTTCCAAGCGCTTAAAGATGCCACCAATCAAGCCACGGTGTTGCTCGAAATTGGCCATGTCTACAGCGATATGGGCCAATTCAGCCAAGCGTCCTCACAGTATCAAGCAGCGCAAAAGTTAGCGACAGGGCCAGAGAATGCTGCGCTGTTAAGCGAAATATTGTTGGCCATTGGCGTCAATTATCGGGACTTGGCGCAGTATGAACCGGCACTGCAAAGTTTCCAGGCGGCGCTGAAAGTGATTGGTAAACCAAGCGACGCCACGGGCATTGCCCTGCAATCACGAGTCTTAGAGAATGTGGGGCGGGTCTATCTCGCCTTGCAAAGGGTGGATCGGGCGCTGGAGACCTACAAAGAAGTCTTGGCGTTAGCCCGCAAGACAAACGATCAGTTGGCCGAGGGTCGCCTTCTGGTACGGATTGGCAAGCTCTATCATGATCAGAATCAGAACGATCGGGCTTTAGAGTTCTATGCGGATGCGCTCACGATTGCGCGCGAACTCGATAACCAGCCATTGGAACAACAGGCGCTCGTTAGCACGGCCGAAGCGCAGCAAGTGCTCAAGGAATATGACAACGCGCTCCAAGCCTATGATGACGCCCGCTTGCTGGCGCAAAGCGTAGCGGATCACAAGGCCGAAGGCGAAATCATGGTCAGCATGGGCGCGGCGCAGGAAGCGTTGGGCCAATGTGACCAGGCCATCACGACCTATCAAGCTGCGTTGGCGCTGGCCCAGGAATTTGAACTACGGCCGTTACAAGGCACAACGCTCAACGAAATCGGCCGACTGAACCGGGCGCTGGGTCATGCCGATACGGTCTTAAAAACGAATCAACAGGCTTTGACGATTGCGCAAACGCTCAAAGATCCCCACTTGCAAAGCGTTACCTTAGTCGAGATTGGCAAAGCCTATCGCGATTTGGGCCAATTTGATCAAGCACGCCAGGCTTTTGAGCAGGCCCGCACATTGGCGCGCACCCTAAAGGACCAAGCGCTCGAAGCACAGATCCTCGCCGAAGCGGCCAAAGCAACACGCGACGCTGGTCAAGTAGAAGCGGCATTGGCAGGCTTTGACCAAGCGGCAACGCTGGCACGCGCCAATGGCGACTATACCTTGCAGGCCAAGATGCTGATCGAAAGCGGCAAAGCCTATCGGCTGTTGGATCAATTTGAGCTGGCGCAGCAAAACTATAACCAGGCGTTGGCCATTATTCATGACAAAGCCATTGCTAATTTAGAAGGCGGCTTGTTGCTCGAATTAGGCCGCACTGCGCAGGCGCTCGACCAAACCGACCAAGGGTTACAATACTACCAAAGTGCAGTGGCGTTGGCCCAAAAGAACAGCGACCAGATCTTGGCCGCGCAGGCGCAGCAAGGCTTGGGTGACTTCTATCATAACAGCCAGCAAGAGACCCTCGCCCTGGGCGCCTACCAACAGGCCTTGACCGTTGTGCGCACATTGGGTGCGCCAGCAAGTACTTGTGTGGCCTCTACCGATCCGGCCTGGGAAGCAAAAATTCTTGCCAGCATTGGCCAGACCTATCAGACGTTGACGCAGGCCGACCAGGCGCTAGCGGCCTATCAACAGGCGATTGTCGTTGCCCAACGCCTTAATGATCTGGCCTTGGTAAATCAACTGACGGCCCATGTTGGTGACGTGTATCGCATGCAAGGCGACTACGAAAAGGCATTGGCGATTGCCCAAAAGCTCAATGATATTGACCTAGAAGACGCCGTATTGCAGGATTTGGGGCACAACCTGCGCGATGCCGGCCAGTTTGAACAGGCGTTGGAACCTTACCAAAAGGCACTCGCAAGCGCACAAAAGGCCGGCGATAAAGCGTTAGAAGGTCGCACGCAAGCCAATCTAGGCCGCATCTATCGCGCCCTCGGTCAGTTTGAACAGGCCCAAACGGCGTTTACCACCACCCTCGCCATTGCGCTGACGCTAAAAGACCTCAATTTGCAAGGCCAGATCTGGAACGAACTAGGCGCGCTCTATCGAGTGCAGGGTCAGACGGACAAGGGCATGGCCGCCTATCAGAAGGCGTTGGGATTATTTCAACAGTTGAAAGATAGCAATGCACAAGCCTATCAGAGCGCAGTAACGCTCAGCGATCAAGTGAACAATGCGAAGCTAAAGGCGACGGCGCTCGACAACATTGGCCGCATCTATCTCGCCCAAGGGTTGAACGAACAGGCCACGGATGCGTTTAACAAAGGGCTGGCGTTCGCCCGTGAATCCGGCAATCGTGCCGCCGAAAGTAAAGCGCTGGCCCATCTCGGCGATATCAGCCGCACCCAGAACCAGCTAGATCAGGCGCTCAAGTTCTACCAAGACGCCCTAGCCATTGGGAAAACGCTTGATGATTTTGCCTTACAAGAAACGGCGCTGGACAGCATTGCCGAAACGCAAGTAGCGCTACAAAGGCCCGCCGATGCCTTACAAACCTATGATGAAGAACGTCTGGTCGCGCGGCGGCTGGCTGATCACGCTGGCGAAGCAAACTCGTTGGCCAGTATGGCTGCGCTTCAAGAAAATCTGGGCCAGTGTAACGATGCCTTGAGTACGTATCAAGAAGCGCTACGGGTGGCGCAGGATTTCAAATTGCGCGATCTGGAAGGCGCAACGCTGGCGGATGTGAGCCGTTTGCGGCAGGCCCTGGGTCAAGCGGACCAGGTGCTGACGCCTGCCCAACAAGCACTGGCCATTGCCCAGGAATTGAAGGAACCCAAGTTACAAGGTGAAGCCTTTACCATCATTGGCCGCGCCAACCGAGATTTGGGTCAATATGAGGCAGCGCTCAAGGCCTATCAACAAGCGCGCGAGCTTGCCCAACAGACCAAAGATCGCGCCCAAGAAGGGCAGTTGATGGCCGAAATCGCCAAAGTCTATCGCGAGGGTGGCCAACCGGATCAGGCGTTGGCGGCCTTTGCCGAAGCGCTTACATTGGCGCAGGGCTTGACCGATCATACACTAGAAGCCAAGACCCTGGTGGAACAAGGTAAAGCCTACAGCAGTTTGGGCAAACAGGATCAGGCCGTACAAAGTTTTAATAAAGCGCTTGGGTTGGCACGCCAATTGACCCTGCCAGATCTCGAAGGCAAAATATTAATTGCCCTGGGCGCGGCGCAACAAGCGCTCGGCCAGAACGACCCAGCCTTGCAGTCCTATCAAACGGCCCTAACCCTGGCGCAGCAGAACAGCGATCAAGTTCTCGAAGCGCTGGTGCATGATGGATTGGGCGAGTTCTATAAAACAGGCCAGAAATATCCGGAAGCACTCGCCAGCTATCAGCAGGCTTTGACCCTGGTGCAAACATTGGCCAGCCAGACCGCCGCCTGTGACGCACAAATCGATCCCCAATGGCAACCCATGATCCTCGACAGTATTGGTGAGGTTTACACGGCGTTGCAGCAGAACGATAAAGCGCTCGCGGCCTATCAAGCCGGCGCGGCCCTGGCCGAAAAAGTCGGCAATACCAAACTTGTCAACACCCTTACACTCAAAGTCGGCAACGCCTATCGCAGTTTAGGGCAATTTGAGCAGGCCCTCGCCATTGCGCAACAGCTAGGGGATTTCAAGTTAGAAGATGCTGTCTTGAACGATATGGGAGAGAGCTTCCGCAACGCTGGCCAGTTCAACAAGGCGTTGCAGCCCTATCAACAAGCCCTCACCTTGGCGCGTGAAGCGGGCAATCAGGCAGCCGAAGGGCAAGCGTTGGCAAGCATCGGTCGAATCTATCGGGCGTTGGGGCAATTCGACCAGGCGCAAATTAACGATACCGCGGCGCTGACGATTGCCGTGACCAGCAAAAATCAGGCCCTTGAAGGTGCAGTCTATGTGGAGTTGGGCAAGACACTGGTAGGCCTGCAAAAACAGAATGAAGCGTTGAATGCTTTTGCGTCCGCCTTGCCCATTGCCCAAGCACTCAACGATAGCGAATTGCAAACGACCATCCTCGAAAATATCGGGGCGGTCCAGCAGAACGCGCAGCAATATGATCAAGCGTTAACAAGTTATCAGTCGGCCTTGGCGTTGGCACAAAAGGCCAAGGACCATCCCACCGAAATTACTATCCTGAGCAAGATTGGTCAGATCTACAATGCTCAACGCAAGTTTGATCAGGCGCTCCAAATTGCGCAACAACTGGGTGACCTGGGTCTGCAAGACGAGACATTGGCGAATATGGCCAATATCTATCGAGATTCGGGCCAGCCAGAAAAAGCAGTAGAAGCTTATCAGCAGGCTCTAGCCGCAGCCCAAAAGGTGGGCAACAAACAGTCGCAGGCGGAAACGCTGAGCGAATTGGGCAAGATTTATACAGCCATTGCCAAACCAGACCAAGCGCAGACGGCCTTCGAACAGGCGCTCAAGTTGGCGCAAGAGTTGGCCAGCGCACCCAACGCGCAGAATTTACAGTTTGAAGTCTTTGTTAACTTAGGCCGGCTCTATCAAAATACAAACCGCTACGACCAGGCGCTGGAAGCCTATCAGGGGGCGCTAAAACTGGCCCAAACCCTGCAAGATCAGGCCTTGCAAGCCGACGCTTTGACCCGCATTGGACGCACCTATCGCGATGCCGGCCAAGTGGGGCAGGCCGTGAAGACCTACCAACAAGTGGTGACGCTTGGTGGCCAGATGAATAACCAGGATGTGACCAATGCAGCCTATAGCGATCTGGGCAAAGTCTATGTGACGGCCAAACAGTATGGGCCAGCCCAAGATGTCTATCAAAAAGCCTTGGACGGCGCCCGCAGCGCAGGCGACAAAGCGCTGATTTATACGGCGCTCAACGGTCTGGGCAGCATCGAGCTGGCGCAAGGTCAATACGATCCGGCGCGGGAACTCTTCCAACAGGCACTGACCGTGGCGCAACAAATGGGCGATCGGGTGTTGGAGGGCAACGCGCTCGACAATCTGGGTCAACTCTATCGTCGCTTGAACCAGCCACAGCAAGCGTTGGATGCCTATCAGAAGACGTTGGTGATCGCCCGCGAGAGTAAGAACGGCCCAATGGAATCCAGTGCGCTGACCAATATCGCCCGGATCTATCGCGACTTAAAACAGACCGCCAAAGCGCTGGAAACCTATCAACAGGTGCTAAAAATTGCACAAGAGAGCGCCAATACGCCCCTGCAAGCCGATGTATTAAGCAATCTAGGTGAATTGTACAGCAGCGCCGGACAGGCGGCTAAGGCGCTGGACAGCTACGAACAGGTGTTGGCGCTGGCCCAGAAAGCCAAGGATCGACCGTTAGAAGCCCAGGCGCAGAGTAACCTAGGGAGCCTTTATCGCAAAACCGGCCAGGCCGCCAAAGCGCTGGAAAGCTATCAGCAGGTGATCGCCATCGCGCAGGAGCTCGGTGACAAGCCGCTTGAGCAAGCAACCTTGGCCAATATTGGCGGCACGTACGGTGACATGGGCCAACTTGACGAGGCGATTGCCGCTTATCAGCAGGTCTTGACCAGCGCCGAGAGCAGCAACAATCAAACGCTCATGGCCACGATTAACTATAATATGGGTTTACTCTACCGCGTGCAGGGTCAATATGAGCAAGTGTTCAAATTCTATCAAGCGGCGCTCAAGATCTCACTAGCGGCGGGCGACCAGGCCGGCGCGGCGCAAACCCAAAGTGGCATCGGCGCAGCGTACAATGAGATCGGGCGCTTCGACCAGGCGCTACCGGCCTACGAACAGGCGCTCAAGCTCTATCAAGATGCCAAAAATAACGCCGGTGTCGTCGCCACCTTCAACCAGTTGGGCGCCACCTATCTGCTGATGAGCGATTACGAAAAAGCCTTGACGGCCTATCAACAGGCTTCAGCGCTAGTGACCCAAATGGGCAATTTGGCGCTGGCCAGCGAAACGTATACCGGTCTAGGTCGCACGTATCGGGCGCTCCAGCAACATGATTCGGCGTTGGCCTTCTATCAACAGGCGTTGGCTGCGCAGCAAAAGCTGGGTGACAAAATTGGAGAAGCCCTGGCGTTCAACAACGTTGGCATTGTCCTCAACGATTTAGATCGCTCACAAGAAGCCCAAGAGACCTATCAAAAGGCGTTAAAAATCACGGATGAGATGGAGAACAAAGCGGTAAAAGAGCGTATTTTGGTCAATTTGGGCAAGGTCTACCGTGACACCGGCCAAAACGACTTGGCACTTGAACAATTCCAGCAAGTATTGACCATTGCCAAAGAGATCGGCGATCAGAGCACAGAGGCCGCCACCCAAAATGAGATCGGCGTCGTCTATCTGAATATTCTCCAATTCGATAAGGCGTTGGAACCGTTCCGTCAGGCGCTGGAGATCGTGCGCAAAATTGGCGATAAATCGGAAGAGAGCGAAAGTCTGGCTGGCATGGGGATGGCGCAAGAAGCGAAAGGCGATGTGGCGCAAGCCATCAGCAGCTATCAACAAGCCGTCGCAATCGTACAGAGTAACGTTGTGCAGACGGAGAGCTATCAACGTCTGGTCAATTTACTCTGGAAACAGAAGCGCTATGATGAAGCCTTTAATTACATGGAACAAGCACGTTCACGGGCCATGCTCGACAAAAACGCCAATCCGTGGATCGATTTCCGTGCCGCAGCGACGCCCGACATTATTCAGCAGGAACAGAAGCTGCGCCAACAACTGGTGGGCTCGCAACGGGCATTGGATGCAGAGCATCTAAAGCCGGCCGACCAACAAAATCAGGCGCTGCTCAATCAACTGGGTGAAGCGACCAAAGCCGCCAGCGTGCAATATCAACAAGTGGTGACGCAGCTGAAACAGAGCAACCCAGAATATGCTTCGCTGATTGGCATTGACGCGATCAGCCTGGAACAGATCAAGAAAAATGTATTGGACAGTCATACGACAATGGTCGCCTTCTTTATCTTGCGCAAGACCTCCATTGCCTGGGTGGTCGATCAAGACCGCGACGTGCTGGTGCCGCTCGACGTGACGGGCAATGAGTTAATCCGCTTCGTGACCGCTTTGCGCACGAAGATGGCAAATCCGACGGCCCAAGTCACCGAGAACGCCGATCTGTATAGCCGGCTGATCGTCCCGATTCGCCCCTATATCCGGCATAGCAATTTGGTGATTGTGCCACAGGGCATCCTGGAATATCTGCCCTTCGCCGGGTTGTATGATGCGGCGCACAAGCGTTATCTGATCGAAGATTTTGCCATCAGTTATGCACCCAGCGCCAGTGCGTTGCGCTATGCGATCAGCAAACGCAATGCCGACACAGGACGGATGTTGGCCCTGGGCGATGTTGATAATTCACTCAACTTTGCCAAACAGGAATTGCAAGCGGTGGCTAAACTCTATGGCGCAACAGCCCTTGTCGGCAAAGAAGCCACCAAACTCCAAGTGAACGACAAAGCGCCGCAAGTGGATATCTTGCACATTGCGTCACCAACCACGTATAAGCCCTTCCAGCCGCTCTTCAGCACGATCAAGCTGGCGCCAGATGCACAGGATGACGGCAATCTGGAGGCGCATGATTTCTTTAACTTGAATTTGGCGCAGGCCAACCTGGTTGTCTTATCTCGCAGTGCGGCCGATACCAATTCCCGCAACACGGGCAGCGAAATTATTCAGTTGAACCGGGCCGTACAATATGCCGGTGCACCAGCGGTGATCAGCACGCTTTGGCCGGTGGAAGATGCCGCGACCGTGAAGTTATACAGTGCCTTCTACAAATATCTGCGCGAAAAGCAGACCACGGCAGAGGCTTTGCGCAACGCGCAGTTGGAGATGCTAAAGCAGACGACATCGAGCGCCCCTTACTATTGGGCTGCCCCCTTGCTCTCCGGCGATTATAAGGGCAATGGCGAGATCACCAATGACAAACTGATCACGGGCACATTGGGCACGAGCAGCAACATGAGTGGGACACTTGAAGTGCAAGGCCAAGGCACGATTCAGAGCGCGTCCAAAGTAACGAATACGCAAGATACGACGGCCACGCACGACCAAGCCGAAAATACGCCCATCGCCACAGAGACCGCGGCGGTCACGGCAACGATGAATATCAGTGGGAGCCAAACGCCCACCACGACAACCACAGCCAAGTTGCCCAGTCTCGCTGGCGCCAGCAAAGGCATCTGTAATAACGTCACACTGCCGATTGGTCTGGTGCTTCTGGTCGGTATGTTCCGCCGCAATCGGAATAACAAGAAGAAGAAAGCGGCAGAGAAGTAATGGTTGAATATCTGCAAGGTGGACCGTAATCACCTTGCACCAATGAAAGTTAAATCGATTTCGAGTACTGTGTAGCAAAAATCCGCCGCTGCGCTCCTTTTATACTCAGGAGCGCAGCGGCGGATTTTTATTACACGGCTTTGCGCATTTGCTGAACTTTGTGCCAGGGGCAAATCAATAGCCCAATGGGGCAGCGGTTGCGTCTTGCTTGTGACATTTTACGGACAGTAACTTCGATAGGCTGCTATCCTCAAAAAACAGGTCTGGAATCATTGGAGATTCCAGACCTGTTTTAATCGTTTAAAGTGGATGACGGTGAGAAGAGGCTATACCGCGACGGCGGCCACTGATGCGTGACCATTCGTGCTCATCGTCACGCTCTCTTGGCGTTTGAATTGGCTCATGTACAAGTCGTAATAAACACCTTTATGCGCCAACAACTCTTCGTGGCGACCACGCTCGACGATTTCGCCTTGCACCAGCACCAATACCTGGTCGGCATTGCGAATTGTGCTCAGGCGATGGGCGATCACAAAGCTCGTCCGCCCGGCCAACAGTTGCTCTAACGCCGCCTGAATCTGCCGCTCGGTGCGGGTATCCACACTGCTCGTCGCTTCATCCAGAATGAGCACATGCGGTTGCGCAAGCGCAGCGCGGGCAATGGAAAGTAACTGACGCTGACCTTGGCTAAGGCCACTGCCGCGCTCACCGAGCACGGTCTTATAACCTTCGGGCAACCGTTCAATGAAATCATGGGCGCGCGCCAATTGGGCGGCGGCAATCACTTCTTCATCGGTGGCTTCTGGGCGACCAAAACGAATATTATTCATGACGGTGTCGCTAAAGAGAAAAGAATCCTGCAACACAATGCCAATCTGGCGGCGCAAGCTAGCCAGCGTGACATCGCGCACGTCAACGCCATCAATGGTCACGCTGCCACTGGTAGCATCGTAGAAACGTGGCAACAAATTGACCAATGTTGTCTTGCCCGCACCGGTCGGCCCGACAATCGCAATGGTCTGGCCTGGTTCGGCCGTTAAGTTAATGCCGCGCAACACAGGGCTGTCGCTGTCATACTCGGCGCGGACATCCTTATAGACCACACGCCCGAGAATTTCTGGCATGGGTTTGGCGTCGTTCTTCTCCAAAATATCAGGCACCTCGTCGAGCAGATCAAAGATCCGCTCCGCCCCAGCAATCGCACTCTGAATATTGGTCCAGAGGATACTGATCTGCTGCACCGGTTGGTTAAAGCGCTGTACATAGCCCAAGAAAGTGACGATCAAACCGAGTGAGACGGCGGTGCCACCGAGTGTTTGCCCACGCAACAAATAGACACCACCAACCCCGGCCACAATCGCAATGGCCAGATAGCCAAGTGCTTCTAGCGAAGGCGCTAGCGCCGCCGAGTAGGCGACAGCACGCACATTGGCGTCGCGGTTGGCGGCGTTGCTCTCGCGGAAGGAGGCAATGTTGGCCCCCTCACGGCTGAAGGCTTGCACTTCGCGCACACCGGCAATCCCCTCTTCCAACTCGGCGTTGACATCGCCAATTTTCAGGCGCGTCACCCGAAAAGCTTTACGCGCCTGTCCGCTAAACCAGAGCGTGGCAATGACCATCAATGGCACGACCGCTAAGCTGATCAAGGCATAGAGCAGATCCGCGCGCAGCATATTATAGGCCAACCAGACCATCAACAGCACGCCACCAAGCACATTGACCAGTGCAAAAGTAAGCGTCTGTTGGATGGTGCTGATATCGTTGGTAATGCGACTCATCAGATCGCCAGTCTCGTTTTTGCTGTAAAAACTCAGCGATAGACGGTGCAATTGATGAAAGACATCGACCTGCAAGCGGCGCAACACATGTTGCCCGGTCCAACCCATCAGGAAGAACATCAAGCCGCCAGTAAGCGCACCGAGCACAAAAATGCCCACTAAGACAAAGACCAAATGCAGCAGCCCACTTGTCCGTGCTTCGGCGCTGGCATTTGGTGGCAAAGTATCATACCAACAATTGCTTTGGGCAGCGTTACTAGCGGTGGTGGCCGCCCCAGCCGTTGTCTGACCGGTGACACCTGCCGGCGCCAGGTAACAGTCAACGGCTTGACCGGTCAATTGTGGCGTGTAGACCTGCACCCACGCATTGACAACCAGTAAGATTGCGACGAATAACAACAAAGCCCAATAGGCTTTAAAATATTTACCCAAGCGGCTGAGCGTAGAACCCACACTGCGGGGTTTGCTCGTTTCCTGGCCGAACAAGCGCCGTGGATCACCAAACATAAGAACCTCCTTAATAGGTAATAGGTAATAGGTAATTTGTAATTTATCAATGATCACTACCGATAATTGGCAATTATCACCGACGACTTACCTATTACGTATTACTTACGGCTGTTAACATTTTCTCCGATTCATCCGTTTCTGCTACCACTGTCGCGTCTTCGACCAGTTGGCTGCGATAGATTTCGGCGTAGATTTCGCTCTGCTCCATCAAATCGGCATGTTTACCCCGAGCAACAATGCGGCCTTTATCCAGCACCAAAATCTGATCAGCGCTGACCACAGTGCTAATGCGCTGTGCAATCACAAAGCTGGTGCGGCCCTGCATTAAGCGGTCGAGCGCCTGCTGAATTTGCACTTCGGTGACCACATCGACGCTGCTTGTTGAGTCGTCCAAAATCAGAATCCGTGGGTCAAGCAACAGGGCACGCGCAATGGCAACGCGCTGTTTTTGCCCACCGCTCAAGGTCGTGCCGCGTTCGCCCACTGGGGTGTTATACCCTTCGGGAAAGCCGCTGATGAAATCGTGGGCGGCGGCAGCTTTGGCGGCGGCGATCACTTCTTCATCGCTGGCCTCTGGGCGCCCAAACGCGATATTGTCGCGGATAGTGCCGGTGAATAGATTGGTCTCCTGGAGCACAATCCCAACCTGACGGCGCAACGATTCTAGTTGGACATCGCGAATATCAACATTATCAATCAATAACTGGCCTTCACTGACATCATAAAAGCGCGGGATCAAATTAATGATCGTTGTTTTGCCACTCCCTGTGGAGCCGAGCAGCGCAACGGTCTGGCCGGGCGTCGCCTCAAAACTAATATCGGCCAGCACCGGTTCACTGCTGCTGAAATAGCGAAAAGTAACATTCTTAAACTCGACATGGCCTTGGATTGGTGGCAACGGTTTGGCGTTTGGCTTGTCCGCCACCTCATTTTTCGTATCGAGAATTTCAAAGATACGGGTTGCACTCGCGCTCGCTTGGCTCAT
>JAPLGZ010000473.1 GCA_026389895.1 Chloroflexota bacterium
CCCAACTTTGGAGCCGGCGATAGGTCTCTGTGACGCCATCGGGGTTGAAAAGACTTTCATAGGCCAGCCCGCGCCCCTGCAAAGCCCGCCGGATCAATTCTGGTGGCCCGGCGTTGGCAGGCTCCGCTGGCTGTTCTAAGATCAGGAGCGCCTGATCGAAAGCCTCGACGGCTTGGCGAAAGCCAAAGGTGCGTAAAAGTTTTTCACCGGCCAACACGCTGTAATGGGCAAAGGCTTGTTGCGCGCCCGCGCCCGCTTGACCATAGTGAAAGGCAATTTCACCAGGCAACGTCTGGCTTCGCTGTAAACGCACCAGCGCCTCGGCCACGCGCAAGTGTAAGCGGCGGCGTTGTAAGGTTGACATGCTGGCATAGGCCACCTGGCGCACCACCTGATGGCTAAAATCCAGCCGCTCGTCTGGTCGTTCCAGCAAAAATTTACGTTTTAACAGCACCTCTAAGCCGTCCATGGGGTCGGTGGATGCCGCGCTTTCCAAGAGTTCCAGGCTAAAGTCTCGATTGATCACCGAACTCAACTGCAAGACATTTTTGGCCATCTCGGGCAACCGTTCGATACGTTCGCCGATGATCTCCTGAACGCGCTGGTTGCGGTGTAATGTCCACAGTGGTGGCTCCGGGATCGGATTTTGGTTGATGGCGGGCGCCGACGCGGCTTGGCGTTCTTGCCAGTCGCGCAAGGCTTCGGTTACAAACAAGGCGTTGCCTTGGGTGGCATCATAGAGTTGCAAGGCCAGCTCCGTACTTTCGTCTGCTGGGCGACCGGTGAGCCCCTGAACCAAGGCTTGCACTTGATGCGGATTAAGGCGCGCCAACCCAATAATTTGGTGCTGGCGTAACCGTTTTAGGGCATGTAACAAGGTCGTCAGCGCTTCATTCTCGGCCAGATCTTCGCTGCGGTACGCCAGTAGACAGAACAAAGGTAAGTCGTTCAGCCGCTGTGACAGCCTGCTGAGCACAGCCAGCGTATCGGCGTCGGCCCAGTGCAGATCATCGAGAAACAAGACGAGCGGACGGGCACGCGCCAACGTGGTTAAAAAGGCGACAATCCCATCAATCAACCGTTGACGATGCTCGTCTGAGTGCAGATCCGAGCGCAGGGTGGTTGCGTTTGGCCAGGCGGCTAAGTCGGGCAAACGGTCTTGTAGGCTAGGGATAATCTGGGTCAGTTGCGCCAGGCTGGCCGTGGGCAACTGATGTAACGCCAGGTCTGGCAGGGCTTGCAGATACCGGCCAATGCCATCTGCGAGCGGCGCAAAAGGCAAGCGGCGCTCCAAAAGCTGGCAGGTGGCGCTGAGTACGGTGGCCCCTGCGGCCACGGCCTGTTGCAAACTGTGATAGGCCAGCCGAGTCTTCCCAACGCCGGCCTCGCCTTCTAATAAAACTAGATTGCCTTTGCCCAACATGGCATCCTGAAGCCGCGCCGCAAGTTGCTCGCTTTCGAACTCGCGCCCGACAAAGAGATCGATAAAACGCTCATCCAGCAGTGGCAACAATGTTTGCTGGGGCAGCTCTACGCCTGGGGAGCTGATGGACGAAGTCGGCTCAGTGGCTGGCGTTGGCTGGCGGTTTGGCGGCTGGCGTAGCGGATCGGTTGTGCGCGGCTTGATCTCACCATTGAGAATGCGTTGATGCCAGAGTTGGGTCAACGGGTTGGGGTCGGCGCCCAATTCTTCCGTCAAAATCGTGCGACAGCGTTCATAGGTCAGCAGGGCCGCCGCGCTATCGCCAGATTCAGCTTGGTATCGCATGAGCGCCTGATAGGCATTTTCGCGCACTTCGTCGCGGGCCAAAATGCGGCGGCAGGTGGTAATGGCCGCGGCATACTGCTCTACATTGGCCTGCAACTCGGCAAGCTGTAACAACGCGGTAAAATAGCGCTCGCGCAGCCGCTCGCGTTCATTTTGCGCCCAATCGGCATATGGGTCACTGATCAGATAATCATCTTTGTACAGATCGATCGCGGCCTCAAGCAGCGGGCGGCGGGCCGTTTCGTCGGGCGTGTGCTCAGCCTGGTTGAGCAACTGTTCAAATTCACTGACATCCAGCCAGATAGCTGTGTGTTCGTAAAAGGCATAGCCGGGCGTCTCGGTGACGATATAGGCTGAAGGGGCGCGGTTGCGACGGGTTGGATCTAATACATTGCGCAAGGCATTGATTGCGCTGCGTAAGGTTGTGGCGGCGGCATTGGGCGTACTCTCGGGCCAGAGAATTTCAATAAGGCGATCCGTGGAGACTGGACGAGGCCGCTCGGTGATCAAAATTTTGAGCAATTGGCGCGCCTGACGCGTATGCCAGTCGCTTTCGGTGACGGCTTTGGCGCCGCGCACCACTTGTAATGTGCCCAGCGTATAAATGTGAATATTGAATGGCGAGAACGCCCCGGCCACGAGGCCAGATTTATTGAATGATGTAGTCAATTTAATCAACTGGGTGAATAAAGGATGAATAAGCAATTATGCATAATAGATAAGCTAAACATCTGATTACATTTTACCGATTTTAGTTTACAATAGAGAGAAGATACCGTTAATCCGTCAAATCAGTATTCTATTATAACAGAAGAGGATAAGTCCATGCGTGTTCGTCTTCCTACAGTGACTCGTACTTTGGCCAATTTGTCTGGCCTATTATGTTTTTTGTTTGGCATCAGCGTGGCATTCGCGCCCCAAGCAAGCTTGGCCGCGCCGTTGCAACGGCCCAACGCCACCAGCGCAACGACGCTGTCTGGCCAGTTACCGCACCAATATAGCGCCCACTATTTTGAACTGGAGAGCACCGAACGCGATGCCATGATTGGCTTAACCCTGGCCTATGATCCTTACAGCGAACCGAGTTTGCGCGGTTTTGTTAATTTCCTCGTCTTAGACGAAGATGGGCTGCGCGAATATTTGCACGGCGCTGATCTGAAAACACTCAATAACGTGGCCAGCGGCAGTCCATTACAGTTCGACCCGATTGGCAACAAGATGAGTGGCTCCTTTCGCGACTCTGGTCGCGGTAAATATACCGTGATTGTCTACAACAATGCCCCACTGGCTATTCAATATACCCTGTCGGCGCGCGGCGGACTTTTGACGGATGCCAGCGGACAGACCAGCGCGCCGGCGGATGCGGCCACGGCCGTGCCAGCCACTGCCACCGAGGTGGCAACGCCAGTCGCCACCCCAACCAGCAGCGTGTTCACCGTCGTCAGCGCCCTCCGCGTGAGTGGCTCGCTGACCCGCCGCCCGGATCGCAATTACTTGAGCATGCTGCCTAGCGTGCGCGATGGGCAGGTTGCCTTCCGTTTTACGTATGATCCGCAAGACCAGGCGTTGCTTACAGGCAATGTCAACTTTTGGGTTTTGGATGATGAGGGGTTGCGCCGGGCGGCAAATGGAGAAAAACCTGCCGATCTCAACCTTGCAACGGGTTTTCCCGTCCCTTTTAGCCCAAATCGCAACGAATTACAAGCCAGTTTTGGGGCTTCTGGGCATGGACCTTATACCGTGATTGTTTATAACAATGCCGAACTCCCTGCAACCTATGCACTGTCGATTGAAGGTGGTTCGCTGATCGATCAATACGGTCAGACCAATGAAGCCAAAATCGCGGCTGTTGAGGTGGCCGCCTTGGCCCCCAAAGCCACACCGACGCCAGTGCCCGCCGCGGCGGTCGCCCCCACCCCGCTTGCCACAACCCCCGTTAGCTCGACGACAACAAGCGCTTTTGGTGTGGAGAAATTAGCCGGCGCCCTGAATACTGCGTATCAATTTCGCTATATCGGTTTAGTGCCAGACCGTCTGGATGGCACGATCGGGTTGACATTGGCGCTTGACCCGAAAGACAATCAGACAGTGCGCGAAAACGTCAATTTTTGGGTGTTGACCGAAGATGGACTGCGCCGGGTCATCGCTGGCGCGCGCCCGCAAGATTTGAGCATGGCCATGGGGATGCCCGTGCAATTTGGCGATGATCTGGGCAAATTGAGCGCCGTCTTCAACGCTTCGGGGCATGGCAAATATACGATCATCATTTTTAATAACAATGCCGTGCCGGTCAGTTATCTGTTAAGCGTACATGGGGGGCTGTTGTCTGATGAAACCGGCCAGATTGCCAGCCTGCCGTGATGGGGATGAAGAATTGAGCGGTAGATAGAACAGCCGGTAATGGTAAAAAATGGCAGGGCCAGACGTCTGGCCCTGTCATTTTTTTGTAGTTATCCGCCTAACAAGCTCGCGAATTAGAATCCTTGCAATTTACTCAAATCCGCCACGGCAGCGGGCAAGGCGGCGATCTGTTGCACCAGCGCTAAACGAGCTTGGCGCACGGTTTCATCCTCGGCGTTGACCAACACCTTCTCAAAATAGGCGTTGATCGGCCCCTGTAAAGCATGTAACTGTTCGCCCAAGAGAGTGGCCGGTTCCCTGCTGGCATTTAACGTTGTTTGCGCGGCAATTACCGCTTCGTGCAAACTCGCCTCAACTGTTTCCACATAAGCGGCTGGGTTGAGCGGTAGCGTCTGCGCCAAGTTGCGCGTAATGCGGGCGCAACGGGCATAGGCCGTAAAGACATCGCTCCACCACGGCTGGCGCAACATCGCGCTGATGGCTGTGCTCGCACGGCGGGCGGTGGTTGGATTGTCGCCTTGCACCGCCAATACCGCTTCCACGACATCATAGGCAACATTCATTTCGAGCAGCACGCCTTGCAAACGGCGTTCAATAAAGCTCGTCGCCTCCGCTAAGGCTTCGGGCGCGACAGTCACTGGTTGCAATGCCGCGGCGGCGGCCAATCCCGCTTTGATGCTAAACTCTGTACTGGTGGCAATCAAATTGTTGACCACCCCCAGCGCCGCGCGGCGTAGCCCAAACGGATCGGCGCTGCCCGTCGGGATGGCGCCGACAGCAAAGAGCCCGATCAGACTGTCTAGCTTATCGGCTAAACTGAGCGCTAACCCTGGCAACGTGGCCGGATTCGCATCTCCGGCGGCGCGTGGCAAGTAGTGTTCGCGGATTGCCTGCGCCACTGTGGCTGATTCACCACTTTTCGCCGCATAGATTTCGCCCATAATCCCCTGGAGGCTGGTCATTTCCACCACCATGGATGTGACCAAATCAGATTTGGCAAGCGCAGCCGCGCGGGCTACGTCGGCCAATTGGGCGTCGGTGGCCTGGAGCATCTGCGCGATCTGGGGCGCCAACGTTTTCAGGCGTTCCACTTTGTCTAGCATCGAACCAAGCTTTTCGTGGAAGGTGAGTGTACTCAAGCGTGGTGTGTAGCTTTCCAGTGGCCGCGCGGTGTCTTGGCGATAAAAGAACGACGCATCGGAATAGCGGGCGCGCAACACGCCTTCGTTGCCAGCGACGACAACATCGGGGTGGGCAAGGCCATTGGCATTGGCAATTGTAATAAAATGGGGCAACATTGTGGATTGTGATCCAGCCTGAAAGAGCGGAAAATAGCGCTGATGTTTTTTCATCACCGCGATCAGCACCGGCGTGGGCAGTTCAAGGTATTTCGCCTCAAATGAGCCGAGCAGGGCTTGGGGTGCTTCGACCAGATCGGTCACTTCGTCGAGCAGCGCTGGTTCATCCAGTGTGATTGCTTTGACACTCGCCGCGCTTTTTTGGACCATTTCTGCAATCCGTTGTTGGCGTTCTGCGCGATCGACCACCACGCCTTGGCTGGCCACAGCGGCAAAATAGCTGTCAGCATCGGCCACGGCAAACGTTGTAAATTCACCCGGCGGCAGTTGCGCGATGGCATCCGCAAAACGCGGGCCGCGACTGGTGTTGCCACTGGTGACATCGGCCCAAGTAAAGGGCACCACTTGATCGCCATACAGCGCCACGATCCAGCGCAACGGACGGGGAAAGGCGACATTGCTGCTGTTCCAGCGCATGGTGGCTTCAAAGCGCAAACCATTGAGCAGGGCGCTGCAAATATCAGGCAATACGTTGGCGGTGGGCTGTCCTTCCACCCGCTTGACGGCATACACATAATTCTCGCGTTTTTCCAAACTACTGACGTTCACGCCCTGTCCTTTAGCAAAGCCTTCAGCGGCCTTGGTCGGCTGGCCGAGGCTGTCAAAGGCGCGGTCGAGCGCCGGGCCACGCTTTTCCTGCACCTCATCGGTCTGACGCGCAGCCAGTTCGGTGACATAAGCAACCAGCCGGCGCGGTGTGCCAGTGACGCGCAACGTGGCGTATTCAAGCCGCTGTTCCTTGAGCAGTTTGGCCAGATTCTCTTGGACTTGGGCAATCCCACTCACGAGATCGTCGACCGGCAATTCTTCGACGCCGATTTCGAGGAGGAAGGAGGTAGGAAGGAGGGATAGGGGCGTGGGGATACGAGATACGGCATTCCCTAATCCTGCATCCTTACCCCCTGCCTCCCTGTCTCCATTCTCCTTCAACCACGGAAACTCCTCGCGCTCACGCTGCTTTACATACAGTTCCGCCACCGAGCGCGACTGATTACGCATGCCCGCGAAAAATTTGGCCCGCTCGGTGACGCCAATCGCGCCGCGTGAATCAAGGAGATTGAACGTTTGGCTCTGGCGCAGTACGTAATCATGCGCCGGGATCACCAATCCCCGCTTGATGCAGGCATCCGCTTCGGCGTGGTAGATTTCATAGAGCTGTTTGAGCCGTTCTACATCGGCCAATTCATAGTTGTAAACGCAGTTCTCGATTTCTGCATCGCGATAGATTTCACTGAATTTGTGCTGACCATCGACATCAATGTCCCAGACCTGGGTTTTGTTCTGCAAATACATGATGATCCGATCAAGCCCATAGGTGATTTCGACGCTTACGGGGTCGAGCGGTAGACTACCGGCTTGTTGGAAATAGGTGAACTGGGTAATCTCTTGGCCATCCAACCAGACTTCCCACCCTAACCCCCATGCCCCGAGCGCGGGCGACTTCCAGTTGTCTTCGACAAAGCGAATGTCATGGCGCGCTCGATCCAACCCAATCGCCTCCAGACTGCCCAGGTAAAGTTCCTGGGGATTGCCAGGGTCGGGCTTCAGGATCACCTGGTATTGATGATGCATCTGCATCCGGTTGGGGTTTTCGGCGTAACGGCCATCGTCGGCGCGGAAGGAGGGCTCGACATAGGCCACATTCCAGGGTTCTGGCCCTAGCACGCGCAAGACCGTCGCCGGGTTCATGGTGCCGGCGCCGACTTTTTCGCTATAGGGCTGCCAGATCAAACAGCCGCGCGCCGCCCAATATTCATGCAGGCGGCGGATCACTTCTTGCATTGAGGGTGGATTGGACATAAAAAAGTTCTTTCTCTCTTTAAAAAATGCGGATAGGCACAGGCACAAAGATTAGAATAAAAATAAAAATGACAAGATAACCAATCCAACGCCGTTTTTGATCCAACGTGGTCACATCGTCCAATGCTGGCGGGTGATAGGGGCCAACCAGGAAAAAGATTAAAATTAACCAGAGAAACCAGCCTGAATAGCCGATTGATGCCAGCACGGGCAAGAAGCGTTGGAGCGGCTCTAGGCTAGCTACAGCCAAGACTAGCATCACACCAATCACAATCCGATTGATATAACGCGCCTTTTCGCCAAACAGGGCAAAGACGGTATGGCCCCCATCTAATTGTCCCAGTGGCAATAGATTAATCGATGTCACCAACAGGCCAAACCAAGCCGCCGAGGCCACGGGTGAATAATCTAAAAGCACGTCTTTCATCGCCACCCAATCGGGCAAAGGGCGACCGAAGGCCCACAGCTTGGCTAAATAATAGAGAATGCTATTGCCTTCCATCGTAATGCCACCACCGCTTGGCAGATCGCCCACCCGCGCCACGCTCAGGCCAATGAAAAGCAACGGAATCGCCAAGACTAACCCTGCCAACGGACCGGCTACCCCGATATCGAACAATTTTCTGCGATCAGGCACCGGCTCTTTTAAGCGAATAAAGGCCCCCAAGGTGCCGCCACCGGGTCCCATTGGCAATGGCAATGGGATAAAATAGGGTAACGTCACGGCCACTTTATGATAACGCGCCGCAAAATAGTGGCCAAACTCGTGCGCCGTCAGGATGCCCAACAAGGTGAATGCAAACGGCCACCCCTTGATCAAGTTCAAAGGCGACAAAAGATCCCATAGGGAGTTCGCCACTACGCCGGCGCTGGCATAGAGCGAGCCGACGAACAAGGTGCTGATCAGGGTTATCACAAACAGCCCCACATTGATCCAATAATTGGATGGCTGGGGTGTCACCACGCCAGAAATTACATGGAGCGCCACCTGATCGGTGGCACCACCTGGCTCTAGGCCGTCCGCAACTGGCCGTAACATAGGCGTATAGCCGCGCCGATTGAGCTCAACCAACCAGCGTGGAAAGACTTCATGGCTTGGGCGCAATAACCGGCCGCGCAAAATCAGCGCGCCTTGATTACGTTGATCGCGCGCGATCTGGGTTGATTCAATGACCATATCACCAGCCACCAGCGCGCGTACCTCTTCGGCCAACGTTTGCGCCTCGGCAGCTGGCATATCATGAAAGGGATAAAAACGGGTTAAAAGTGACTGCTCACTCATTATTTCCTCAAAAGTAAAGCCCAAAAAAACATAAATACCGGTAACTTTTTCGTCGGATTGTGCGTTATATTTTAAACTTGCCTGCCCTAGGTGGCAGACAAGCTTTTCTTATTATGCTATACTTGGTCAAGTTTGTGAAACTTCTGGCTTGCAGACTGGCAGTTGAAATTTTATTATCGACGTAAGGAATATTAAATTGAAAACTTTGACAATGGAAGTAGAGATCGCTATAGATGGTAGATTACGTTTAGATATATTTAGTGGCTTACCGCCAGGACAAGCGGAGGTTGTGCTGGTGATTCAGCCCTCTACACAGAGAAAGTTTCAGCAAGGCATTCAACAGTCCGTCACACAGCAGACAAACAGTGATCTTCAGCATTTGGCGGAGATTACTTCGGCCTCGGCATATGACGTAGATTCAATTGCAAACTTATCTGAGAAA
>JAPLGZ010000220.1 GCA_026389895.1 Chloroflexota bacterium
CGACTTCTAAAAGTGACCAAGCGTTGGCCGTTGGCTTCCAACGCGCCTGTTCGTTGGTGAGGCCATTTAGCAAGTCGCGGATAATTTCGGCGTTGCGGGCCAGCTCTTGTGCAATAACCAGATGTTCCATCTATTCCTCCAGGTCGTTACGGCGGGTCCAGAGAAAGTTGGATCTCCTTTGGACCCGCTGTGTAATTATTTACTGGGCATAAGCGTTCGGTGTCACGACAGGCAAGGTTGCAAAATAAGCTGGGTCGATCACTACAGACGAGACAAGCACCCACGCCTGGACGCCGTTGGGCAAATGGACCAAGGCCCAGGCGTTATCGAAGGTGCGCCCGATCCCAGCGACCTGAGCCTTTGATGCCAATGCCGCCACAATTTCAGCGTTGAGGCTGGCATCGGCCCGCACCGAGACTTGGTGCTCAGAAGGGTTAGAAACCATTGCCCACGGCTGGTTCAGCGGTTGTGGTGTGCCAACCACGATCAGGACTGAGGATGGAATGGCTTCGGTCGGCAGTGGTGTGGGCAGCGGTGTACGGGTGGCTGCTCGCGTCGGCGTGAATGTTGGCAGCGAAGTAAAGGTAGGCACCGGCGTCAACGTTGGTGTGCTGGTCGCCGTGGGCAGTGGCGTCACCGTCCGGGTAGCCGTTGCGGTCGCGGTGGGCAATGGCGTCGCGGTTGGCGTTACGGTCGGTGAATTTGTCGCTGTAGCCGTCGGCGTCGGCGTGATCGTTGGCGTATGCGTCGCCGTAGCCGTTGGCGGCACGGGCGTATTGGTCGGTGTAAAGGTCGCCGTTGGCAGTGGTGTATTGGTTGGTGTAGCCGTCGACGTGACCGTGGGCGTTCGCGTGGGGGTCTTGGTCGCTGTGTTCGTTGGCGCCGGCGTTGGTGTCATGGTTGCCGTTGGCAGCGGTGTCCGGCTCGGCGTGCTGGTGGCTGTTGCCGTGTTGGTCGGCAAGCTAGTCGGTGTAGCCGTCACCGTTGGTGATGGCATTGGCGTCGCTGTGCTTGTCGGCGTATTGGTCGGTGTATGCGTTGCGGTTGGCAGTGGCGTAGCCGTCTGGGTAGCCGTCGGTCGCGCGGTATTCGTCGGTGCGCTGGTCATGGTCACGGTTGCGAAGGCTGTAGCGGTTATCGTTGGCGTGGCGATCACTTCGTTGGTGATCGCCGCGCTAACAACCGAGTTCGTGGGCGTGAGCGTCACTGTTACAGCATTGGCGGCGAGGATGGCAGCCGACGAAGTGATGGGCGTCTGGGCAGTTGCGACTGGCGGACAGGGGTTTTCCGTGCCTGCGGCGTTGGTCGTATGCAGGGTCGCTTGAGCAAGAGTTGTGCTAGTGACCGTTTGAGCGGCAGCGATAGCGAGCGTATCGGTAGGCGTATCAGATTTTTTTATGGCCATTCTCGCTTGACGGGTGACGTCAACACTAGCCAGCCGTTGCGTAGTTGCGGTGGGCGATGTGCTACGCAACGGCGTCGCTTGGCCAACAGCGGCGAGGGAAGCAGCAGCCGATCCCGGCGTAAGATATTCAGCCGTCACTAATTGGGGCAGGAGTAAGCGCACATTCGGCGCTGCGACCACGATCAGCATCAGCACCATCATTAAACCGATGGCGACAAGTCGCGGTGAAAGCGACAAAAACCGCCGCCGCCCGACCACTTGGACAGAGAGCGGCACGCGGCTGATCACGTCGTCCATGTTAACATCGATCCAGGTGGAATAAGTCTGCCCTGGTTCTAAGGCATGGGTGTTGACCCCAACCACAAATTCGATTGGAAAGGGTTTGTCTGGATAGATGCGTGCGCCTTGCGTCACCCGCAACCAAGGCGCCTGTTCATCATAGCTTAAACGAAATTTTTGCGCGGCGCCGCCCGTATTGCCCACTTGAAAAGCAAGCGTCTGTTTGCCACCCTGGCGCACTTTGCCAAAGTTGAGCCCATCTGGTGGCAAAACCACCGGTTGCGGCAGGGCCGAACCATTGCGCAGAAACCAATCCCGGTCTGGGTTGGTCAACGCATGATAGGCCTCATTAATTTCTTTAAGCTTTTGTTCGACAAAAAGTTTATCGGCGGGGTCGACCACGCGATCGGGGTGATAAATACGAACCAATTGCCTGTAGCGAGTTTTAATTTGCTCTTGTGAAGCGCCTGGCGACACCTCTAATACGCGGTAGTAATCAGTCATGTTTGCGCCTATCTTAAGAATAATTGCGGTTATATCATATATAATCGTAAAACAGGCTCAAATCCTTCGCGCATTTCTAGATCTTGCTCCGCTATCTTGCAGATTCACAAAATCTGATAGGGTTCAAGGGTAGATTGAAGGCCATTGCTCCGTCCCTGCCTAAATAGATGACTAAATCAAGCTAATCACAGTGAATATAGAGAAAGATTCGCCGTATAAATTCTGCCATCTTTCCCCAAAGTTCTATCCGCTTAAGCAAGATCGCCCCTCTACTGCGGCTTGATACGGGACTAAAGCCACTTGCGCACCTGCCTTTGGCTGATGCGCATAAACGTTTTTTCTAGGCTAAAACCCCACTTTCCTGCCCGATTAATTTTTATCGCGTAGAGAGTAACGTCTCCAAATGCGTTTTGACCGCCGGCCATTCGTTGGCTAGGATGCGGAACCACGCGGTGTCACGATTGCGATCTTTCACAATCATATGGCTTTCCTGAATGCCTTCGAATTGAAAACCCATCCGCAATGCGGCGCGCCGGGACCTTTCATTCAGCGCGTTACATTTCCATTCCAAACGTTGATAACCCAGCGCAAAGGCATGCTGTAGCATCAGATAGGTGGCTTCTGTATTGGCGGGCGTGCGTTGCACCAATGGACTATACCAAATGCCACCAAGCTCGATTTTTAGACTATCCGGGCTGTTATTCATAAAATTGGTCATCCCAATGGGTTGCCCCGAAGCCTGATCCACGACACACAGACACAACCCGTTCGCCGCGTTGACTTGAGATTGGACATAGGTTTTAAACGCCGCCAAATTGGCAAAAGGTCCCGCAAACAAATAGCGCCAGATCAGTTCTTCAGCATCATAAGCAGCTACGGTGCGCTCACCGAGGGCAGCCGGCGCGCCGTTACTAACGGCGAACAGCGTTTCTAGGTCACGTTCGAGCACAAGCGGCATCAGTTGAACAAATTGTCCTCTTAAGGTTACATCAGCCGGTTTGAGAGGCAAAGTCGTGCGCAAGGCGAGCAATTCGGCTGATAGCGGCGGAGGCAGGGGCGCAAGTGGCATAACAAAAATCTCCTTATTGAGCATTACTCAAAAATTTCCAGATAATCCGATGGACCACTTGCTCCACAGGGGCTCGATCATCCGTAAAAATTGGGGTCGTGGCGGCGGGCGTGGCAGCGCGCCGGGCTTGGGTGGTCGTCGTTTGGGCAAATTGGCGAAATTCAACAGGGAAATGGTTGGGCAGGGCCGCGACATTGGTGGTAAAGTTGGTTAACTGCGTAGGCTGCACAGTCGCCACCAAGAGCGAATTGCTCAAATTATCCGCTGGTCCCGGCTGGTCAATCAGGTAAACAGAAGGAAAAACCTGGCCGACGGTTTTGCTTAAAGCATCGACCAGGGCAAAGTCGCTGGCGGTGCGGCCCACGTTGATCGCCAAGATCCCTTGATCAGTAAGGTGGCTACGCACCAGTTGAAAGAACTCCAGCGTGGTCAGATGAAAGGGGATATAGGGTGGGCGATAGGCGTCTACAGCGATCAGATCCCAACGGGCGCTGCTTGGTTGTTGCAGCAACCAACGCCGGCCATCCGCCGCGATCGGGGTAAGATTGGGCTGGTTCATGTGGAAATACCGTTGCCCGACGGCAATAATCTCTGGATCAAGCTCGATGCCAGTAATGGGCAGTGGACCATAGATATTGGTAAAAAGTTCGCTGATTGTGCCAGCCGCTAATCCGATCAGCAACAAATTTTTCGGGGCAACCAATGGCGTTGTTGGTGGCTTAAAGAGCGGCGCCAACAAAAAATAGTCCCAAATGCCGTCGCTGAGTAACATTTGGGGATGGTAGACGCTGTGAATGCCAATGCCATCATTCAGTTTAAGATGACGTTCACTACCCCACTGCCGGACGGCGATATAGTTGTAGGCGCTTTCATCTTCATAAATAATTTTCCCATTTTTGCTATCGTCCCAGCCGGCGCGGATCGACGAACCGGGTTGGACAAAGAGGGCCAATAGGAGCACCCCGATCAAACTAAGCAGCGGCAACCACCGATAGCGCTGGCGAATACTGCCCACACTCACAATGATCAACAAGGTGAGCGCCAACAGGTAAAAGGTCCAACGGGTGCCATAGGTTGGAATCAACCAGAGAACTGGCAAGAAAGTGCCAACCAGACTACCTGCGGTAGCAAGCGCATAGAGTCGACCGGCGGTCTGGCCACTTTGGGCAACATCTTTGACAGCCAAACGCACGGCCCACGGACTAACTGTGCCTAACAAGATCACTGGCAGGCTAAAAAGTACGAGCACCGCGACCAGCGCCCCCACCAATAAGCCAGGATTAAACGTATCGAGTCCGGTAGCCGCCCAGTGCAACACACGCGGGCTCAGCGTAGGCACAAGCGCCACGCCAAGCGCGCCGAAGATGATGGTTGTTTCCAGACCTTGCCGGTGCGGGAAACGGTCGGCCAGTTTTCCGCCCAACCAAGCGCCTAGCGCGAGATAGAACAAGATCATCCCAATCAGCGCCGCCCAGACGATCTGATTGTTACCAAAGGCTGGCTCTAACAAGCGTGAGGCGCTCAATTCTACGCCGAGCGTTGCCGCGCCTGTTACAAAGACCAGCAAAGAGAGATATTTCACGTAAGCTTACTCCAAAACTCTAGAAATCAGCCGAGGAAGTCATTGGCGCATTCAGCGATGAGCCGTTGGCGAAGGCAAGCCTGGGCATTGCTGCCACACAGGGCGCGGCTGACCGACAACGGTTGGCCGCGCCGTTACCTGGGCGAAGCCAGCCCTCCGAAACAGGCCACAAAAACCGGGTTACTCTTCCTTCACTTTGCACACAGTGCTTAGGTCAGATATAATAAAACAGAGTGTCATTTGCGCTGCGGCAAGGTGACAGTTTTAACTTACTTTCTCCAACATTACACCATCTTTTGCTTTTAAACCCAATTTCAGTTTTATCCAAACAGAGTAACTGTCGCAAGCTACATAAATATTGCAACATCAACAGAATGATAAGGGGAGTAAACGTATATGAACTCTAAACGAGCAATTGGCGTCTTTGGCCTACTCATGAGCTTCGTGTTGTTGATCGGAGCCTGCGTTGCGCCAAGCGCCGCGCCGAGCACGACGTCAACCACCACAGAAACGACCGCTGTGACGGAGACAACTACGACGACGGATACGGCAGCAGCACCGGCCGCCGCAGGCGCTTTCAAAATTGGTCTGGTGACGGATGTAGGGCGGGTCAATGACCGCAGCTTTAACCAATCGGCCTGGGAAGGCGTCCAGCAATTTGGCGCCGCCAATGGTCTAAAAGAAGGCGATGACTACAAATATATTGAGACCAAGGATGCCAAGGATTATGCCGAAAACATCCAACAATTTGTGGACAATGGCTTTAATGTGATCGTGACCGTTGGCTTTGCGATTGGCGATGCGACGGCCAAAGCCGCGGCAGCTAACCCCGATATCAATTTCATCGGTGTTGATCAGTTTCAGGCCGCAGAAGTGGCCAATGTGGCCGGGCTGATCTTTCACGAGGACCAATCGGGCTTCTTGGCTGGGGCACTGGCTGCCCACCTGAGTAAGTCGGGCACGATTGGCGCCGTATTGGGCACAGATTCAGTGCCACCAGTGGTGCGCTTCAAAGAAGGCTATGAAGCAGGCGCCAAATACATCAACAAAGATATTAAAATTATCTCCGTCTACAACCCAAAGGACATTTCACAGGCCTTTAACGATCCCGAATGGGGTGCGGCAACCGCCAAGCAGACCATTGACCAAGGTGCGGACGTGATCTTTGGCGCCGGCGGCAATACTGGCAATGGGGCGCTACAAGAAGTCGCCGGTCATGCTGGGCTTTACTGCATCGGCGTGGACAGCGATCAGTGGGAAACCGTGCCAGCGGCGCATCCTTGTCTGGTCTCTAGCGCCATGAAGCTGATCACCCCCGGGGTGCAAGATCTGTTGACGTTGGCAAAGGATGGCAAGTTCAAGGGCGGCAACGTCTTTGGTGGCGCTGGATTGGCACCGTTCCATGATTTTGATGCCAAGATTCCTGCCGATGTTAAGGCCGATCTGGAAAAAATCGATGCGGGTCTGAAGGATGGTAGCATTGAGACCGGGGTTAAGTAAACGCTGCATGTTCCAGGGTATGGCGCTGAACGTTCAGCGCCATACCCCGATTGAATAAATTTTGCTAGAACGGGAGGCGCAGCTCAGCGATGCCTCCCGTTTTTACAACTGTGCGATGGAGTGCCCATGAATGTCCGATTTTTGCCGCGTATCGGCCGTGCTTTATTGCTACCTGTACTTGCGCTGCTGGCGGCCCTGGTGATTGGTGCGCTGGTCATGTGGATCTCTGGCGATGATCCGATCAAAGCCTATCAGGGCTTATTTTCTGGCGCGTTTGGCAATGGACGGGGGTGGGCGTCTACCGTGCGGAGAATGGTGCCTCTAATTTTAACTGGCTTATCGGTCGCCGTCGCCTTTAAGGCTGGGTTGTTCAACATTGGGGCGTCTGGTCAATTTCTCATGGGCACCGTCTTTTCGGTGGCAGTTGGGCTTTATTTTGCCGCTTTGCCACTGGCCATTCATCTGCCGCTTGCGTTGCTGGCCGGGGTGCTGGGTGGCATGCTCTGGGGCGCCATTCCAGGTGCGCTCAAAGTCTACACCGGCGCCCACGAAGTGATCGTCACGATCATGCTAAATTATATTGCCAGCCTCTTTACCGGGTGGACCGTCTTTGCAGGCACGCAAGGTCAAGCGCATGGTCCGCTGTGGGACAAGGCCGCTGGCGCTATTTCGACCACGCCCGATATTGCCGAAAGCGCCCGTATCCCTTTGCTCTTTGCGGCACCCTATCGGGTGCATACTGGCATTTTTCTCGTGCTAGTCGTTGTCATTTTTATCTGGTGGCTGCTCTACAAAACGACGATTGGCTTTGAGATTCGCACGGTTGGGCAAAATTTGAAGGCGGCCCAATATGCGGGCATGCATGTCAATTGGACGATTATCCTGACCATGTTGATTGCGGGTGGCTTGGCCGGGCTGGCCGGTGCGATCGAAACGTTGGGCGTCAATTATAAATTTGCGCCGGAATTTGGGGGGGCGGTCGGTTTTGCCGGGATCACCGTGGCGCTGCTCGGGCAGACGAATCCATTTGGGGTCGTGTTGGCCGCCTTTATGTTTGGCGCATTGGATGCCGGGGCCGCCAAAATGCAATTTGACGCGGGGGTTTCGACCGATATCATTCAGATTATCCAGGCGCTGGTGCTGACGTTTGTCGCCGCCCCGCTCATTATTCGCACAATCTTTCGGCTGCGCCAGGTGGATGGACTCATGAAATCCGCACCCGGCGTCAGTTGGGGAAAGTAAAAGGAACAGCATGAGCATCCAACTAACCATTGACTTGCCAAATTCTAGTGGGGTTCAGAGCTTACTAAGCGCCGTTGAAATGTACAAAGCCAACTTGCGGACTAGCATCAAACGAACTCAGCAACGTCTATACGAATTTGAGCGAAAATATCAAGTGACAACTGCCTATTTTCTAACCGAAATGGCAGCTGAAGATTTAGACGAAGATGACATGAGATATGTTGAATGGGCCGGTGAAGCCAAACTATTAGAAGGGCTACAAGCTGAACTAGAGGCATTGGAATTAGATGAAATTCTGGGTTAAAGTGGCAAATCGGCCGTATAAAACACAGAAGATGGCACGCGATGATTGACAGGAATTAAGCAGATAATGGCGACTACGAACCGTTCTAAATTCTGGAAGGCTTCTTCTCTATTTTCAATTGGCTGGGTGGTGGTGCTATTAGTACTGGCCATTCTAGTCAACACGACCAGCCTGAAAAACCAGGAATGGCTGCGGATCCTGTTTGGCACCAGCGCGCTCAGTTATATGTTGCGCGCCAGCGTTCCCTTGATTTTAGGCGCGCTGAGTGGCATTCTTTGTGAGCGCTCTGGCATCGTGAACATTGGCATTGAAGGGATGATGCTCGCCGGGGCATTTGCCGCGTTTGTCGCCAAGGTGGCCACCAATAGTTGGCCATTAACCGCCAGCCTCTTCTTTGGGGTCTTGATCGCCCTGTTGATCGGCGCGCTGATGGGTCTGCTCCACGCTACGCTCTCGATTCGCTTTCGGATGGACCAGATCATTTCCGGTACAATTATCATCATTTTGGCTACAGGCTTTTCTTCCTACCTATTCAATCGCGATGCAGTGGCAGAAGGGAAATTTGCCATGATCCGCATTCCTCTGCTAGCCGACATCCCTGTGATTGGCCCCGTCTTTTTCGAGAACCCGCCACTTACCTATCTGGCGCTTATTTTAGTCGTTGTCGTCCATGTGGCGCTCTTTTACACACGGTGGGGCTTGCGTACACGCGCGGTGGGTGAACATCCGCGTGCTGCGGATACGGTGGGGATCAACGTCAATCGTTATCGCTACATGAACACGATGATCGGCGGCATGTTAGCGGCGCTGGCCGGCGCCTTTCTGGTGCTCGAAGCTGTGGGTCAATTTCAAGAAGGCATGACGGCCGGGCGCGGCTTTATTGCCCTAGCCGCCATGATCTTTGGCAATTGGAATCCGTTTGGTGCGTTGGGCGCATCATTGCTCTTTGGTTATACCGAGGCGCTGCAAAACGAACTCCTCTTGGCCGGCGTTGCTTCGATCCCACGCCAATTCGTCAGCATGTTGCCCTATATTGTCACGATTATTGCTGTCTCGGGCTTTGTCGGGCGTGTTCGACCGCCCGCCGCCGAGGGCAAGGTTTATGAGACGGAAGGCCATTAAAACGGGAGCATCAATCAAGTTACTGGGTTAAACAAGTAAACCCTTGCTCTATAAAATGACGATCAAAGGCAAAGCAGGCAGTAATCCCAAAGCGTCGTACTGCTTCAAAGCTCGTACAGTCAACCAAACTCAAAGCGCGTTGATTGGCAATTAAGAGACCGGTTACTGCGGCTTGATGCAATTCTAGCGTGACCCAAATCAGTTGTAGTAAGGGAACCATGCCATCATGTAAGGCCCTAATCGCTGTCAGCCCTACCCGGTTCTGCACGAGCGCAAAACTTTCGAGTAAGACATAATTTGTCGTGGTTGCGGGAACTTTCTCAATAACCAATCGTGTCCAGATTTGACGAGCAACTAGATGGTTGGCATCATTGGGATTCAAAATTGCCAAGATTGCAGACGTATCAACAAAAATGCTCATGGTGTTTCACCAGTGAACGCCTGAACCAGATACTGATCATGGTTGATTGATAAATCGGCGGCTGGATCGGGAAATTGGCCGATGATGGACAACGCGCGTCGTTGCTGCGTCTCATCATTGATACGATTAGAAGAACGCAGCAGGGCATCAACAGCACGTCTAATCAACTCGGCAACAGACAGGGTTTGCTCGGCAGCCACTTTTTTTAATAGAGCCATCTGCTCTTCCGTCAATTGAATTTGTGTACGCACCATAACGATTACTCCTTGTGCTGCTACATGACGACAAATTTAGCTACATGATAACACATAATGAAATTGATTAGTAACTTAGTCAGTGGCTAATTCGTGCTGCTGGCCATTGACTACTTCCCACTGACTTTATCAACGAGGAGTCACCTAGTTGACCGACAACAATCTACCCGTTCTCGAAGTGCGCACCATCACCAAAGTTTTTCCTGGCGTGGTGGCGAACGAAAATGTCAGCCTGACGTTGCAACGCGGCGAAATTTTGGCCTTACTGGGCGAGAATGGCGCGGGCAAATCGACGTTGATGAATATCATCTACGGGCTCTACCAGCCGACTTCTGGAGAAATCTTGGTCAATGGCAGGCTGGTGACCCTGCATTCGCCCAAGGATGCGATTGCGCTCGGGATTGGCATGGTGCACCAACATTTTCAATTGGTGCCCGTGATGACCGTGGCCGAAAATATTATGTTGGGCAGTGAAAGCGTAAAGCTGGGTTTTCTAGATACGCGTGCGGTCGCCCAGCGCATCACCGAGCTTTCCCAACGCTACAATTTGGCCGTGGATCCCTATGCGCTGATCGAAGATTTGCCGGTGGGCATGCGGCAGCGCGTGGAAATTGTCAAGGCGCTCTATCGCAACGCCGACATTTTGATCCTAGATGAGCCGACGGCGGTACTCACGCCGCAGGAAATTGAAGGGCTATTTGAGGTAATGGGCTTACTGAAAACCCAGGGAAAATCCATTATCTTTATTACCCATAAGCTCAAAGAAGTGCTGCGTGTGGCTGATCGCATTACAGTCCTGCGTCAAGGCAAAGTGGTGGGCGAAGCCGACCCACACAGTGCGACGCAAAATACCCTGGCAGCGATGATGGTGGGGCGTGAGGTGATCTTAACGGTTGAAAAAAAACCGCACCAACCGGGCGCAGCGGTGCTAGAATTACAAGCGGTCGTGGCTAAAGATGATCTGGGACAATTGGCCTTGCGGGGCGTGTCATTTAGTGTGCAGGCTGGGGAGATTGTTGGTGTGGCCGGGGTGCAAGGCAACGGGCAAACGGAACTGGTGGAAGTGGTGACCGGTTTGCGCCATGTGGACAGTGGTCACATCCGGATCAACCATCAAGACATGACCAACGCCAGCCCACGCCAGA